>JBDLWB010000033.1:0-6611 GCA_039804425.1 Verrucomicrobiota bacterium | reverse complement strand
CCATCTTCATATTTCATGGGAAATTGACCTCGAGCATCGCTCGGAACGAAATACACTTCGCCCGCTGGGAGGTTGGCAATGTCTGGCTCGAGCCCGAGACAGAGACCATGAGATTTTTGTGCCTCTTGTCCATCGAGCCCAAGCCACGCAGTCAGCACACGTCCGTCTTCGAGCGTAAAATCGATTTCGATCGAATCAGCCTTGGTCATGGCGAGGCGAATTTTTTCGGCATCGCGCGAGACCTCGTGATAATCGACGGCGAGACCTGATGACAGAATCACATCATTCACGCCGTGAAGAGTGGCGCCGCGGAAGCCAAATTGTTTCGCCTTTGCGGTGAGCGGCGCGGTGGCGGAATAGGTGGAAATGCAAAGGATCAGATCGTAATTTGGGTAGATGTCGCGATCGAAAGAAAGTTGCTCACCAGCGGTGTTCCAAACTTCATCGGCCATATCGAGATTGGATCCATAGGTCATGCGATACGCAAACATTTCGCCACCATGCATGCCCAGAGCTGCCATGACTCCGTTTTTCAGTCCCATGTGAAAATGCTCATAGGCGCGCTTTTGAATGGGATATCCTTCTTCGTTGAGGAATTGGTAGTTTTGGATCAGAGACTGCGGTTCTGCGAAGTCAATTAACACGCAAATCCTACAACCTTGAGTGGGAGTAAAAACGGTTTCAAGCAAGCGACGCAGATCAAAGGGGGGGAACTGGCGCTTTTCAGGATGAAGAAGAATGTTTTCTTCAAGGTAGCTGGGAAGTGTCGGACAAAGTGCGGACATGCAAGAAATTACGATGTCTTTTCTCAGGCGCAAGGGGAAATTGCGATGGAGTGCGATTTGTCACGTTCCATTGAGCTTGCCAGCGATGGATGCGACACGCATGATGGGGAAGTGAATGACTCGATCGATGATCTAACAAAAAGGATACGCGCTTTTGTGGCGGCGCGCGATTGGCAAGTTTACCACAACCCCAAGGACATGGCTGTCGCGATCGCGGCGGAGGCGAGTGAGCTCATGCAGCATTTTGTTTGGCAGCAGCCGGAACAATTGGCACAACGCGTGGTCGAGCATCGTGACGAAATTGCCTCAGAGATCGCTGATGTGGGCATTTTGCTGTTTGAAATGGCCGACATTCTTGGCCTGCATTTGGGCGAGGTGATGGCGGCAAAACTGGCCTACAATGATGAGCGTTATCCCGTGGAGAAATCGAAAGGCAATAACCGCAAGTATGATGAACTCTGAACCTTCCGCATCCGAGGACTTGCCTCGCCCACACGTTCGGCGGGTACGATACTCCGGTAAGAATCCGCGCAAGTTTTCGCAGAAATACAAAGAACTCGCTCCTCAGCTTTATCCTGAGACCGTGGCAAAGGTCGCCGCTTCCGGCAAGACACCCGCAGGCACACACATTCCTGTACTGGTGAAGGAATGTCTCGCGGCACTCCAGTTGCAGCCTGGCTTGGTCGGCGTAGACGGCACGCTGGGATACGGTGGCCATGCGCAACAAATTCTTTCGCAGATTTTGCCTGGCGGACGATTGATCGGTCTCGATGTCGATCCCTTTGAACAACCGAAAACGATCGCGCGTCTGCGGGCTGCGGGATTTGGTGAAGATTGCTTTGAGGCGCATCGATCGAATTATGCGGGGATTGGCAAAGTGCTCATGCAACTGGGTTTGAGCGAGGTCGATTTCATTTTCGCCGATCTCGGTTGCTCTTCGATGCAGATCGATGACCCCGCGCGCGGGTTTACTTTCAAAGACGATGGACCACTGGACATGCGCATGAATCCTCAGCGTGGTGTGAGCGCGGCGGATTTTTTGTTGCGCAGTGATGCCGATGAACTCGCCGCCATTTTGGCGGAAAATGCCGATGAACCGCAAGCGGAGCGAATGGCTCACAGCTTGGCTGGTCGTTCTTTCCGAACCACCATGGAACTTGCGCGCGCCATCGACGCCATCGTTCCCGATGACAGCAATGACACCAAGCGTCGTGTTTTTCAAGCCTTACGCATCGCCGTGAATGAGGAATTTCCTGCACTCGATGCTTTCCTGCGCACGGCACCGCATTGTCTGAAAGCGGGTGGTCGCATTGCGATCTTAACCTTTCATAGTGGCGAAGATCGACGTGTGAAAAAAGCTTTTCAACAAGGCAAGCGCGAGGGGCTTTATGCCGCCATCAGCGAAGACATTATCACGGCCGGTGCTGAGGAAAAACGTGCCAACCCCCGCGCCATCCCCGCCAAGCTGCGCTGGGCGCAGAAGGAATCGTTCTGAGATCAATTCATTCGCCGTGGCAGCAACTGGGCAGAGCATCGGCGGGCTTTTCTTGTTGTGGGAAAACGTTGTAGGGCAAGGTGTCGTGCAAGCGCCAGGCCATCATCAGCGCTGCTGTGATGGCGAGCCCGCGTTGCAGTCGCTGCATCGTGATCGGCTTCGTGCGGGCGCGGAAGCGGTGAAACGAATGCTGCGCAAGCCAGAGAAGTGGCACCGTTCCGAGGCCAAAGGCGAGCGTGAACTCGGCCCCCTTCGCTGGTGAACCCGCGAGTAGGGCAACACCGAAAACCAGATACAGCGGACCACAAGGCAAGAGCGGCGTGAGCAATCCCATCAGGCCTGCGGCACCGACACCGGAAAAGCCTTGGGTGCGAAAACGGGCGCGTGCGGTGAAGCGATGGAGGATCGCAGGGCGTGGGATTTTTTTGTCCAAGCCGAATGCCGAAAGCAGCAGGGCGACCACCAAGGCCCAAGGCAACAGCACGGCAGGGCTATCGAAAAACCAGCGAAGAGGTTGCGTGCCTAGGCTGCCGCAAAGCGCGCCGATCAGGCCATAGGAAAAAAGTCGACCCCCATGATACAGCGTGGCGGCTGTCATGCGCTCCGCTTCGGTTTTTGCCAGCGTGCCGACGCCGCAGGCCATGGGCCCGCACATGCCCGCGCAGTGCAGGCTGGTGATCAACCCCGCGAGCAATGCGCCAGTGGTGGTAGTGATTTCCATGATCCTAGCGTTGGCGAGTGACCTCGATGACTTCAGGAGAATTTTTCACGGCCAAGGTGATGAGTGCCGACCAGGCGCTGATGAGCAGCGCAAAGGCGAGGACGACATAGATCCATGGATGGCGATTGAGAAACGAAGTGTCAGTAGCAGCAGTGGCAGTTTTCATGGAGATTCGATGGTTTCAGGAGTTTTTAATACGCGAGGATCGGGACCGAGGAAAGGGATGACCTCCTCAAACTCGACCTCGCCAGGATGGGCGCGGATGTGGAAAGTGATTTCACTTCGACCATGGTATTGCGCATGCGGCACCATCACCACGGCGGTGCGCTGTGTTTCACCAAGTGCAGGAATCGTGAAGGGCGTGCCACCACCGGATAGCGAGTATCCTGCAGGAGCATTCGCAAGTGTTACCGTCATTTCGGCAGGTTGATTGCGTTTGTTGAGAATGCGGAACTGGTAATGATTGCGCACCATGGAGCCATCGACGTAATACGGCGCGCCACGCATGCGACTAAATTCTGCCGTGTAAGGTCGCACTCGCGTGCTGGCGATCAAGGCAAGTACCGATAAACCTAACAACGCGAGAGCCATGTAGGCGATGATGCGCGGACGCATGATACGACGTTTTTTCTGCGTGAGACCATTGAGCGAGTCATAGCGTACGAGCCCACGCGGCTGACCGATCTTGTCCATGATGGTATCGCAGGCATCGATGCACGCGGAACAGCCGATGCATTCCATTTGGAGTCCATTGCGGATGTCGATTCCCGTGGGGCAGACATTGACACAGCGTCGACAATCGATGCATGCGCCAGATGTTTTTCCTATGGGCCCCCGTGGTTCACCGCGTGTTTCATCGTATCCGATGATGATGGTATCATCGTCCGTGAGAGCACTCTGCAAGCGACCGTAGGGACACATCAAAATGCAAAACTGTTCACGAAACAGACTAAAGGAAAACCACAGAATGCCGGTGAGTACGGTGACAAAGGTAAACACGGTGGCGTGCGCGAGCGGACCTTCTTTGACATAGGAATAGAGTCGTTCTAACGAAACGAAGTACGACATGAAAACATGAGCAATGGCTGCGGCACTGAGAATGTAGAGAGTTTGTTTGAGAATGCGTTTGCCGATTTTTTGTTTGGTCCACGGCGCGGCATCGAGCAAACGTCGAGCAGGGCCATCGCCATCGATCCAGCGTTCGATGCGGCGAAACACATGCTCGAGAAAAACCGTGTAAGGACAGGCCCAGCCGCACCAGAGACGGCCTAACAACGAAGTGATAAAAAACAAGCCAAAGCCCAGTCCGGTGATGGCGAAAAAAAGAACCCACAGATCTTGCGGAATCAGTGTGAGGCCCATCACGTGAAAGCGCCGATTTTCTACATCCAAGAAAAGTGCGGGCGCACCATTGATGGGAATCCAGGGCAGCAACACATACACGGCTAGGAGCAAGATGCCAAAAATCCGACGATAAGTGGTGAAACGACCGCTCACATCGGATGGGTGCAGAATGTAGTGTGAGCCATCGGCATTGATCGTCGTGACCGAATCGAGATTCGGTTGTTTCGGTATTCCTGCACCAGCCATGAGAGTATGCTAGCGAATTTCACGAAAGCATGCTGCTCATCGATTTGCATAGACTCTGCAAATCTTCGCACTTACCACGGTGCGTAAAACAGCAACCAGCTGGGAATGGTGATGCTCAGATTGTAGAATGCGTGAAGCACGATGGACGATACCAGTGAGCGAGTGGCTGCATAGAGCCAAGCGGTGGCCATACCACAAAATGCGACACTGATGGTGCCGTAGAGATCATAATAATGAGACAACGCAAAGACCAGTGACGATACGAGTGCGCTGATCCAGAATCCCACCCGCGGCTGCAAACTGCGAAAGAGAAATCCCCGATAAAAAAATTCTTCTGCCACCGGCGCCATGATGCATGCGGAAATCAACCCGTATGCCAAGCCAGACCAGCCTTGCTCCATCGGATCGAGCGGCACGGATTCGATGCTGACACCCCACCACTCTAAGGCACCATTCCATGCAAAATCGATCATCATCAGCAGCGCGTAGCATGCAAAAATCCATCGCCACGCGGGCGCCTGACGAAGCCCAAAACGCGAAAGGATTGCGGCTCTGCTACGATACAGAATGGCAAGGATGAAAATGACGGGCAAGATGCGCCATAGGGTGTCGATGGTCATTTGCCACCACCACGACTCCGCCCAATCGGAACCCAGCAGCGCGCATAATTCGATCAAAAGGCCATTGCCCCACTCGGCAAGGATCATCCATGTGACCATCACTGATAAAGAAATGCGGCTTGCATAGGAAAATCGTGGCCACACTCGTTTGCGACGTTGACCGATGACGGCACGAAAAAGTCGAACAAGATTCGCTCCTCCCCACAAAAATGCCAAACCGAATGCGGCACTTGCAGCGGCATAGGACCACATGATTGTTTGATCTTGCGCCCGCTGCGCTGCGACTTTGCTTTGTAAGAGGACTCTTTGCTCATCAGTCACAGACGCAAGCAACCATTCGATTTCCCAGGGCATCAAATCTTGTGTCTCAAGTTTTTCTTGCCACAACAAAAAATCTTCGGATGTGATGGGTTTGTCTGAAAAGAGTCGAGCCATGGCTGGATCCAATGCATTATGCCAGCGCTCTTTTTCTTTTTCTGTAAGGGATGAATCCGACTGCAAGATCAGAGCGCCGAGAATCGCTCTTCCTGAGGAATCGAGCATCTTGTTTTCTTCAAGCCCCAGCAGTTCCTCTTGTGCTTGTTTTTGCAAATCCTCCGATGGTTCATGCGCGAGCAACCACCTCAGCCATGCAGGTTGTGTTTCGAGCGCTGCATTGACTCGATAGACGCGATCCCATGAGAGCAAGGTCGATTCTTGTGCCGTGGTGTCACCATCATCCCCTGTTTCATGAACGTCGCTCAGCAGGTATCCTAAAACAATGCTGAGAAACCACAGCAAAACGAGGCTGATGGCAATCCATGGTGAGACCCGCGCACGGGTGTGACGACGCCAGTGTCGCCATGTGCGGAGGCTGTGGTTCATTCGACTGCGTATGGCTCTTCTCCTAGGACGCGCACGATCTTCTGTTCTAGCGTTGCTTCTCCAAGATCTTCGATATCAAACCCACCCTGTAAAGCATGTCGAAGCGTCACTCGTGAAGTGTGCGAATCTCTCGGAAATGGCTCGGCGGCCATGGCTTTCCCCATCAAAGAACCCGCAAAGGCGATGCTGACTGCTAATGCAAATGCGGCTGCATGCAAATTGCTCATAACAATGACATAATAAAAACAAGGTCAGGTGACAACGACAAAGCGCGTCACATCAGCAATGATCATCGAACCATGGCGCTCGCAGCAAAAGGGTTTTCCTATGAAAAAAGAGAGCATCCTGCGTTTTTTTATCACCAATCGACGATTGTCTTCTGTCCACCGTTTGCTATCGTGCCATCAGCCTTCCTTTTCACGTCGTGGCCATTCCCAGCATGTGCGTGATGTGGGTGGCGGTGAGTTCTCCCATGCTTTGACAATCGCGGAACACATCGGTCCGATGATATTTGGCGAGGTCTTTGGCGAGCCGAA
>JBDLWB010000032.1:0-2751 GCA_039804425.1 Verrucomicrobiota bacterium | reverse complement strand
TCGGCTCCTTGATCACGGAACCTGCCGCCATGACCATTGCCGCTTTGCTGCTTGCCAGAAAATTCTACCCACTCAATCCCAGCAGCAAATTCGCTTACGCCACTCTCGGCCTGCTGTTTGTTAATGTCTCCATCGGCGGTGTGTTGACCAATTTCGCTGCTCCGCCGGTCTTAATGGTCGCTCAAAAATGGAATCTCACTACGGAACACATGTTCCAACATTATGGGCTGAAAGCCATCGCCGCGATTACGGTGTCGAGCTTGCTCTATTTTTTCATCTTCCGCAAAGAACTGTCTGCTATGCGCGCTAAGATGGTCGATGCTAACAACGATGGCATCCCCGATTGGTATCAGCGCGATACGCCCATTCCTCTGCAAGTGACCATCACCCACATTCTTTTCATGGGCTGGACAGTCCTCTGCTCTCACTACCCACCACTTTTCATGGGAGGTTTCCTTTTCTTCATCGCCTACAGTCGCGCCACCCGACACCACCAAAATCCCATCGACCTCCGTGGCCCCATCCTTGTGGCCTTTTTCCTTGGTGCTCTGGTCATCCACGGCGGCCTCCAAGGCTGGTGGCTCGCACCCATCATCACGTCGCTCACGGAATGGCCGCTGTTCCTCGGCGCCACCATTCTCACCGGCTTCAATGACAATGCCGCAATCACTTTCCTGGCCAGCCAAGTAGAAAATCTCTCGCCCGCTCTGAAGTACAGTGTGCTCGCCGGCGCAGTCACAGGTGGTGGTCTGACGGTCATCGCCAATGCTCCGAACCCTGCCGGTCAATCAATCCTCAGCAAGTTTTTCGGCGATGGCGTTTCTCCTTTGAAGCTCCTTCTCGGCGCGTTGATTCCCACGCTCATCACGATTGTCATGATGAAGTTCATTCCTGATGACGAATCCCATCGTCAGTCAGATCGCAACAAGCCGGTCGCAGAAAACGTTCAGCCACACTAAGCATGTTCACTGGACTCGTCGAAGCCACTGGCCGCGTTCTTTCGCTGGAGAAACGCGGCGAACAAGCACGCTTGTTGCTGGACATTCCTTTCGCCCATGAACTGGAGCTTGGCGAGTCGGTTGCCGTCAATGGCTGCTGTCTCACAGTCGCTCAGATCGAGAAACATCAGATCGCCTTTGACCTGCTCGCGCAAACTCTATCGCTTACCTCTCTCGGCGAACTCCAGGAACATTCTCTCGTCAATCTCGAACGCGCACTTTTACCTACCACTCGACTCGGCGGGCACTTTGTCCAAGGCCACGTCGACGCCACCGGCCAGGTCCTCGATCTCTCACCGCGCGGTCAAGATCACCGACTGGAAATTTCTCTACCAGAGAAGGTCCAGCGCTATTGCATCCCGCAGGGCTCGATCGCCATCGATGGCATTTCGCTCACCATCGCCGAGTTACATCCACGGAGCGCCGTTTTCTGGATCATCCCACACACCATCGCGCGGACGAATCTCCAGCAAAAGAAGATCGGCTCGCTGGTGAACCTCGAAGCCGATCTGCTCGCCAAATACGCCGCTCGTTTTCACGAAACGCACTAACGCACGCTCGGACGCTCACGCTTTCCGTTGATCCAATCGACCTGCCGCGTAGGCCCCGAACACGCGCGAAATCTCATCGCGCACCCGACGGAATACTTGCATCTGCTCTTCCTCCGTGCCCGTCGCATGTGCGGGATCTTCAAAGCCCCAATGATGCCGATTCACCTGCCCAGGAAACATCGGACAGGCTTGATCGGCATTGCCGCATACGGTGATCACGGTCTCGACCTGCTGATCGAGAAATTCGTTGAGATGCTTCGAACGATGCGCAGAGATGTCGATGCCGATTTCCGCCATCGCTTTGATCCCTAACGGATGCACATAGCCCGCAGGATTCGAACCAGCACTGGCAACGACAAAGTCATCGCCCAGTGCACGACGCAACAAGCCCTCGGCCAAATGCGAGCGGCAAGAATTTCCTGTACAGAGAATCAAGATCATTGGTTTCATAGTATTTCGTTAGAGAAAAATTTTCGACGAAAGAAAAAAGCGACATGCACTAATCCGATCAGTGCAGGCACCTCGATCAAAGGGCCGACCACTGCCGCAAAGGCCACGCCTGATTCCAGACCAAACACCGCAATCGCCACCGCAATCGCGAGCTCGAAGTTGTTGCCCGCTGAGGTAAAAGCGACACTGGCACTGCGCGGGTAGTCCGACCCCAGACGCGCCGCCATGACGAAACTCACCACAAACATTACTGCAAAATACAACACCAAGGGAATCGCAATCCGCAGCACATCATAGGGCAATCGTACCATCGCATCGCCCTTGTAAGTGAACATCACCACGATGGTGAACAACAACGCAATCAAAGTCATCGGCGCGATTTTGGGCAAAAATTTCTGCTCATACCACGCCTCACCCTTGGCCTTAACCAGCAGCACCCGACTCAACACGCCCGCCGCAAAGGGGATGCCGAGGTAGATCAAAACGCTGTGAAAAATGTCCGACATCGCAATCGGCACGATCACTCCTTTCAGCCCGACATACGGCGGTAGCACGGTAATAAAAAACCAGGCGTAGGCACTGTAAAACAAAATCTGCGCGATGCTATTGAGTGCCACCAATCCTGCCGCATACTCGCTGCTGCCCTTGGCCAAATGGTTCCATACCAACACCATCGCGATGCAACGCGCGATCCCGACCAAAATCAATCCAATCATGTAGTCGGGCTGATCGCGCAAAAATACCACCGCCAA
>JBDLWB010000031.1:0-2996 GCA_039804425.1 Verrucomicrobiota bacterium | reverse complement strand
TACAATGAGGAAAGCGGCGATTCCGATGATGACCGACGACTTCGGTCCTGAGCTGGCACGTCTTGGCATGATGAGTTAGGGTTAGCAGGAATATGGGGTTTTGTGGAGCAAAAAAGGCTTTACTCCCATTGATGGCGTTTGGTGCCCCAGAGAGCGAGAATCAAACCTACGGCAACATGCATTCCTAGCAAGTAAAAACACATTTCCTGAGCCGTGATGCTGGTGGAGATCACCGACTTCACCGCGAGATTGCGCGAAGTAGCCAGAGCTTCGACAGAGCCCGACCACGCCCAGTAGGCTGAAATGAAAGGACGAGTGATCGATTCGATTTTTTCTGGCAGAGCCAAAACGGCTCCTGAGAGCGGCAACTGAAAACCGACGAGGTAAATCGAGAGCAGCGAGGCCTGCTCGGCGGTTTTCATCATGGCCGAGATGCCGAGGCATACGGACGTCATCGCAGCATTGCACAGCAGCAAAAACACCGCGTGCTGCGCAAAGTTGCCATCGAACGGGGAAAAGATGTTCACAAAAATCGCCATCCATAAAGACTGCGCGATGATGAGGCAGGACAAAAACGCGATCTTACTCGCAAGATAGGCGCTGGGACGCAGGCCGCCGAATTTTTCTTTTTCGTAAATCAATCGTTCCCCTGCGATTTCGCGTGCCGAGTTGTTCGAACCCATGAGTCCGAGTAGCACGACTTGGAACATGATGATGCCCGATAACGCAGAGCCTGCTTTCATGTTGTCTTGCCGCACATTCTGTTGCTCGGCAATTTCTAACATCACATCCGTTTGACGCATGTCCGAGAGCGACCGCAGTTGCACATTCGCTTTATCGCTGAACAACGACACCAAAATCGGGAAGCAAATCATGATGGCGAGCTGCAAAAACACCTGTCCACGGTCGCGGAAAAAAATTCTCCAACGGCGCGAGAGCAATGTCGTGAACTGGCTGATGATGCCGGGTGTGCTGACATCTTCATCGTCTTCCTCCTCAGCCTCTTGGCCCTCGGCCGCCGCTTTGGTTTTCGGCAATTGCAAGCTGCCATCGGCGATGTTTTTTTCGCGACGTTTTTCGATTTTCTCGTAATAGGCATCGCGGTGCTTCATCCACGACGATTGCCAGCGCGTTGACGGCTGCTTCGCCAGGCGTGGGTAGATTTCTTCAGTATCCGAGACGGAAAAATAATGCGCAAGCATATCGGGCGGTCCGTGAAAGGCGACGCGCCCTTCGTGCAAGACGAGGATGGAGTCATAGAGCTCAAAGTGCGCGAGCGAGTGCGTGACCGACAGTACGATGCGTCCTTCTTTGCGCGAGAGATCATGCAGCAGTTTGACAATTTCGCGCTCCGATCGTGGATCGAGGCCGGAGGTGACTTCATCGCACAGCAAAATTTTCGGGTCCGAGACCAATTCCATCGCTAGGCCGAGTCGGCGCTTTTGGCCGCCGGAGAGCACTTTGACGGGTCGGTCGGCGATGGCGGTGAGCCCGGTCTCCTCCAAGGCGCGGTCGATCCGGGCATCGAGCTCTTCATTGCTATGCGTTTTGATCCGCAGTCGTGTTGCTGCTTCCACCGATTCATCGACGGTGAGAGGATCATAGGCGATCGAGAACTGCGGCACGTAGCCGATTTCTGATGGAGCAAAGTCAAAGCCATCCGAGAGGCTTTTGCCATTCCATAACAAAGTGCCGCCACTTTCCGCATTCAGGCCAGCGATGGTTTTGAGCAAAGTCGTCTTGCCACATCCGGAGGGACCGACGATGGCGGTAAAATGCCCGCGCGGGATCTTGATCGACACATGGTCGACGAGGTTGACCTCTTCGCCATCCTTATTGATGGAAAAACAAACTTCCTGTAATTCGAGCATACCAAAGAAACGCATCGAGACACAAAAGTCTTTCGCTGACCAGACGGAAATTTTTCAAATCTGTCAGCAAGTGCGTTTTCCTAGCGAACGGTAGCCTTCTGCTTTTTCCTTAGCGAGAGCATATAAAGGGCAATCGCAGTCCAAATCAGCACAAAGGCGAGGGTGCGATCGCGGGTCATCGGTTCATCGTAATGCAGCCATCCGAGCAGAAATTGCAGCGTTGGGCCGATGAATTGCAGGATGCCCAGTGTGGTCAGTGGGATGTTGCGGGCCGCATGACCGAAGAGCAATAAAGGCGTCGCGGTGGCAATGCCTGTGCAGAGCAGTAACAAGGTCGGCACGCTGATGTCTTGCATCGTTGTGCCGAGTGTGGGCGCTTGGGTCAGCAGCCAGGCGAGTGCAATGGGCACGAGCAGCAATGTTTCCAAGCTGAGTCCCGGCAAAGACTCCATTGGTGATTTTTTACGGACTACGGCATAGAGCGAGAAGCTCAAGGCGAGGGTGATCGCGATCCAGGGAAATCCTTGTTGTCCTTGAAATTGCAGGACGACTCCTAACAGAGCGATCGCGATCGAGGCTTGTTGCAAACGATTTTGTCGTTCGCCAAAGAGCAAGAAGCCAAAGAGCATGTTGAAAAAGGGATTGAGGTAGTATCCTTGGGCTGCCTCGATGATGCGATCGTGCAAGGTGGCCCACACATACAAAAGCCAATTTCCTGCCAGCAAGAGCCCGGAGAGCAAGTGCCAGACCACGATGCGGGGTCGGCGCAGTTGCGAAAATGTCGTGCCTGCTTTTCCTTGGATGGCGAGGAGCAGCCACAATAGCGCCAGTGACCACAAGGTGCGGTGGGCGATGATGGTCGACGCGGGGATGTCTGAGAGTGCTTTCCAGTAGAGCGGCAGGATGCCCCACAAGAAAAACGCCCCAATCGCCGCTGCAATGCCACGAGACGGGGGCGATGGATCAGTCGATAGGCTCACGCCCATGGCGATAGGGCAAGTCGCGGTTTTTCACAAGCGAAATGCCCTTGGCTCAATCTTGCGGATTCTCAGCGACGCTGGATGATTTTTTCCGCGGCAAAGCGTGCTTTGGGAGCGGACGCATATTTGTCGAGTTCACTGCGGT
>JBDLWB010000030.1:0-4214 GCA_039804425.1 Verrucomicrobiota bacterium | reverse complement strand
GCGAGCTGACACGTCGCGCTTGGGAAAAAGGCGTGCAAGTGATGAACGAAGGACCTGGTCACGTGCCGATGCACATGATCGAAGAAAACATGGCCAAGCAATTGGAGTGGTGCGGCGAAGCTCCGTTCTACACCCTTGGGCCCTTGACCACCGACATTGCACCGGGCTACGACCACATCACCAGCGGCATTGGTGCAGCGATGATTGGTTGGTATGGATGTGCGATGCTCTGCTACGTCACGCCGAAAGAGCACCTCGGTTTGCCGAATCGCGACGACGTCAAAGAAGGGGTGATTACTTACAAAATCGCGGCTCATGCGGCGGACCTCGCGAAAGGGCATCCCGGTGCGCAGTATCGCGATAACGCCCTCAGCAAAGCACGCTTTGAATTCCGTTGGGAAGATCAGTTTAACCTCGGGCTCGATCCGGTGACAGCGCGTAGTTATCACGACGAAACCTTACCGCAAGAAGGTGCAAAAACCGCGCACTTCTGCAGCATGTGTGGTCCGCATTTCTGCTCGATGAAAATCACCGAAGACGTGCGCAAATATGCGGCCGAGCAAGCGCTCTCGGAAGAAGAAGCACTGGCGAAGGGCATGGCCGAGAAGAGCAAAGAATTTGTCGAAAAAGGCGCGGAGGTTTATCAACAAGTCTGATCACGGCATGGATCGATCATGTTCCCAAATGTTATGAAACAAAAATCTCAGTCGGGTTTGTTGCGCAGCAGTGGCATCTTGCGATGGTCCACGCTCGGTCTTTTGGTCGGTGGCGGTGCTACGATGGTGTCGTGCGATTCCGAGTCCACCTATGTGGCGACGCAGGAAGATGAAAAAATGGCTGTGTTGGAGCAGAAGCTCGATGAATTGGATCGCCAGCGGGCGCAGTTCACGCAAGGTTATGTGTTGCACAACATGGAGCTGCCAGGGCTCGGTTTCTACCATGCTGATGCGCAAGATTTTTTCCCCATGCGCTATGGTCAGGAGCAAAACGGCAAGTGGTTTGCCAATGGCGAGTGGGTGGATGTGATGCCACCACCGCCGGAAAAATCGATGAGTCATCCCAAGCCCGAGGCCTTGAAACGCGTGGAGGAAGTTCTCGCTCAGCAGCAAGAAGCACTCGCAGGACAACCGCAAGACCCTAACAGTACGCCGACGACAGTGCATCACCATCACGGTGGTGGCATGGGGATTGGTAACATGATGATGATGTATTGGCTGCTTTCCGGAAATCGTGGCTCTTACATGCCCGGTCCCGCCTTTCAACGCGCGGAAGCGAGTCAGCAGGCTTGGCAACAAACGATGCAACGGGATCGTCAGAAGGTCAGCAGCTACGCGGCTGCGAATCCTGGCTATCAGCGCCTGGTGCAGCAAAGTCGCACGAGCGGTAGTGCGGTGCGAGCGGGAGCGTCGGTGCGCGGTGGTTTCGGCACTCGGTCGACAGGAAGTTCCTTCCGCTCGTTTGGTGGTTGAGGTGCGACGTTTTTTGCTCGCATGAAATCCTCTTCAGAGTCGTCGATTCGCGTGCAGCCTAGCCCGGCGCGGGCGAATTGGGTCACGCGCGTGGAGGAATCGGGTTTGTTGTGGCATGGTCACGGCGCGGATTCTTACTGGAACGAAAACGAACACATCGTGCTCACGCTCGAAGCCGCAGAAGTGTTAGAGCAAGCGGCGAACGACCTGCATGCCATGTGCCTTCATGCTTGTGAGCAAATCATTTGTCGTGATTGGTGGCATAAGCTCGGGATTGGCGAGCCCCTTGCTCAAATGATCCAAGACTCATGGGTAGCCGGTGATTTTTCGATCTACGGTCGTTTCGATCTCGCTTGGGACGGAAATGGGTCGCCAAAATTGTTAGAATATAATGCCGACACCCCGACATCCTTGCTCGAAGCAGCGGTGATCCAGTGGGATTGGTTGCAGGATGTCTTTCCGGCGAGTGATCAGCTCAATTCATTGCACGAAGCCTTAGTCGAAACATGGCAGCAATGTCCAGAAAACGAGATTCATTTTGCCTGCGCATGGGATTTGTTAGAAGATCGACAGACCATTGCCTACCTTGCGGAGACTGCTGAGCAAGCGGGGAAAATCGTGCACTTGCTCGATATGACCGAGATCGGCTTTTCGCCCGAAGGTCGGTTCACGGACATGCACGAGCGGTCCATCGAAAAGCTGTTTAAGCTTTATCCTTGGGAGTGGATGGTGGGCGAGCCATTCTTTGCGGAAGTGGCGGCAGAGCGCACGCGTTTCCTCGAGCCGATGTGGAAAATGATGTTATCGCACAAAGGCTTGTTGCCGATTTTATGGGAGCTGTATCCGCAGCATCCATTGCTCCTGCCGGCGAGTCGTAATGAGCGCGATATGGCGTCATGGGGCATTTCGCGTTGGGTCGAAAAGCCCATCTACGGGCGCGAGGGAGCGGGTGTAAGGATGATCGATGGTGGGCGAACGCTTTGCCAAAGTGGTGGTGAGGTGGAATCGAACACCCGCGTCTATCAACAAACCGCGCCGATGTTTGTCGATCAGGGAAAAACCTTCGTCTGGGGCCTGTGGATGATCGATGGCGCATGCCGCGCCCTCTCCGCCCGCGGCGATGCCTCGCCCATCACCGGCAACATGAGCCGCTTTTACCCGCATCGATTGGAGGGGTGAGTGTGGATTGTGTGAAAGCGGGGTAGAATGAGAAGCAGATGATGAGTGGGATGAGAAAATCTTTGTGGTTCGTGTGCGTTCTTTTCACTTTGGGTGATGGGATTGCTGGGGATGTTGGGTCGGCGCCTCAGCGGATTTTTTCGGGGGAAAAGTCGCAAACAAAAACGTACATGCATCAGTTCGTGGATTCGCCGAATGGGCGAAGTTATGCGTTTCGATATTTCCCGGGAGCGGTGCAACCTCGTGCGGCGAAGGGCCCCCATGCATCGGGTCGACCTTGTGAGATTTGGACTTGTCGCAGTGATTTGACAGGGCATCAAAAAGCATTTGATTCGCCCAAATACGAGACGGGTCATGGATCCGATGTGATTGTTTGGGTCACAGATGAGATATTGTATTACGCGGGCATTTGCTACGATTTGCGGCTCAAAAAAGAGAGGTGGCGCTTTGCAGGGAAGGAAGCGCACTTGCCCCTTGCTAAAGATGGTCCCGTGCATCCCCACAAAATGTATGTGAGCGTGCGCGGTGATGGGCGGGTGGTGGCGGATGCCAAAAGCCAGGGCGCGGCATCTTTGCCCAGCAAGGGCTGGTATTGGATCGATCCCTTATCGGCGACTTTGCCGAAATTGCATTTGGTCTGTGATATGAAATCGCTCGTGGCGCACTACGGTGGAGATTGGGAGAATGCGGAAGCGACATACATTAGTTCTAGCCCGGATGATCGTTACTTGCATGTCGTGGTGTATGATCGCAAGCGCGCGCAGGAATATGGGTTCATTCTCCATGCTCATGATGGTTCCTTTTTTCATGATTTGGGACCGAACGACAAAGGTCGCTGCAGCAATGGGCATGTGCTGTGGTACGACCGTGCGACGCTCATGGCAGGAAATCAGCATGCGGCTTTGTTTGATTGTAAGGGAAAAGTGCTGCGGCGGATTGCGCCTCCGAAACAGGGCAATCACCTTTCCCTATCGCCTGATAAGCAATGGTGGGTGGGGGACTCTGATGATCGTCAAGAAGTGCGACTCTATCGCATGGGGTCACAAGAATCCGTCGTGATTAGTGGCGACGTGGTCTACGATAACCATCACCCTTCCTTTTCGCGCGATGGTCGGTATGTGTTTTTTCAAGGAAAGCGCCCTCACGAGCGTCACATGGGGGTGTATCGTGTGGACATTCGTTCGCATCAACAGAGCTTGTTGAAAAAAATTTCCGCGTCGGTGCCTCGCTGAGCTCGAAGGGAAGAGCATCATTTTTTCTGCAACAAATCCAGCAGGGCTTCGCGGTTGTTTTGTTGATTGAGCTGGTTGAAGAGCTCTTCGCTGGGGCGCTGGCTGAGGTCGGTGAGGGCGATGGCGAGTGCTGAGGCGCGGAGGTCATCGGCGGCGGCGGCGTGCTCTTTGCGGAAGGTGGTGGGGTCGACACGATTCAGCGCGTGATTGCCATAGCCTGCGCCGATATCCGTGCCGTGGCCGAGGCGGATTTCATAGTGCAAATGGGCGGGGTAAAGACCTGCAGCGGAGCCGACTGTGCCGATTTGTTGGCCGCGTCCGACCAGTGAACCGA
>JBDLWB010000029.1:0-11019 GCA_039804425.1 Verrucomicrobiota bacterium | reverse complement strand
TTGATGACCAACTGCGTCTTCTGGTGCTGCAAGATACGAATTTTCTCTTCCACCGTGTCGCGAGTGAGCAATCGATAAGCGATCACTTTGTTCTTCTGACCAATCCGGTGCGTTCGGTCGATGGCCTGATTTTCCACCGCAGGGTTCCACCAAGGATCGTAAAGAATGACGTAAGAAGCTGAAGTCAAGTTCAGACCCGCGCCACCCGCTTTCAGCGAAAGCAAGAAGACACTGGGTTCTTTCGTCGTCTGGAATTTTTCAATCTCACCTTTACGGTCTTTCGTTTGACCTGTGAGGTAGTTGTAGGGACGGCTGTCAGTCTCCAATCGAGCCTTGATCAAATCAAGCATCGAAACAAACTGCGAGAACACCAGCACCTTGTGACCTTCTTCGTGGAGTTGATCCAAGAGATAGAACAACGACTCCATCTTGGCGCTTTCTTCCTTCAGATACTTCGGATCGATCAGACCAGGGTGACAGCAAATCTGACGCAGTCTCATGAGACCTTGCAGAATCGCAAAGGAATTTTTCTTCACTGCCTCATCGGAATCCATGCCCAGCAAGGCTTTCTGAATACGCTTGAGCTCGGCACGATACAGTTCCAACTGCACGCCTTCCATTTTCGAGTAAACTTCTTCCTCGGTCCGTGGTGGCAAGTCTTGCGCCACTTGTGACTTCGTCCGGCGGATCAAGAAAGGACGCAAACGCGCCGCCAATCGCTGCTGACTCGAGGGGTCTTTGCGCTTGTCGAAACGCTTTTTGAAGTAGGCTCGTGAACCAAGCACGCCCGGCATGGCAAAGGCCATCAAGGACCACATGTCCATCAAGCGGTTTTCAATCGGAGTACCAGTAAGGACCAATCGATTGCCGGCATCCAACTCGCGCGCCGCTTTCGCCGCTTTGGAGTCGGGATTTTTGATTTGCTGACCTTCGTCAAGAATCACCGTCAACCACTGAATCTTATTCAACAACTCACCACACACCCGAAGCTGCGCGTAGTTCATCACCAACATATCGAGTGAGTTTTGATAGTAATCGAGATCAATGTCATCGCGCGTGCGAAGAATTCTCACATTCAATTCTGGCGCGAATTTGTGGGCCTCTGTCACCCATACATCGAGAACCGATTTTGGACACACGATGAGCACCGGCTTTTTCTTCGCAGCTTTTTTCGCCGCTTCATTGCGCAACCACAAGATGTATGTGAGCGACTGAATGGTTTTACCGAGACCCATATCATCCGCCAAAATGCCACCGAAGTTATTGGTCGCGAGATAAGCAAGGAATCGGAAACCTTCGACCTGATACGGACGCAATGTCGCATTGAGATTGGTCGGCAACTCGGCATTGACTTCAATGACAATGTCGTTCGCACGATCTTTGATTTTCTTCCATGCCTTCGGATCAAACACTTCTGCCGCTTTCGGATCGGCCAATTGCAAGGCGTGCATGCGGTGCGTTTCGCCAGAGAGATCGAAGGGGTCAAGACCAAGACGCGTCACTGCATCGCGCTGCTCAGGATCGAGCTTGATTTCAAGACGCATCCATGTGCCATCTTCCATGCGAACATAACCACCGCGCGCCGCCACCAACTGACGAATCTGTGCTTTGCTGAGATTGACTCCTTCCACATCGATGACGATGCGCAAGTCAAACCAGTCGATTTCTTGATTGACCACTTCAAAGCGCACTGCCGCGCTCACTGGGTCATTGAGAATGGTCTTCAGACGGACATCAATGTCGAGCTCCACATGCGGTGGCATGCCTCGCACCCACTCGGCAAATTTTTCCGGGAAATTTTTCGTCAAGCGGGTCTTGAATGAGACCAATTTTTCGTCATACGTGAGCGACATTTCGTCGAGAATATGAGGCACGCAGTGCAAATCCTCACGGGCAAAGCGCATCAATTGTTTGCCTTTGAGAACTTGCTGCTCAACCAACTCCCAACCATCTTTGTTCAGCCGCTCCGTGCGACGTCCTTTGGTTTCGAGAGCCGTCACATCCACCACCAAGTGCTCGGTTTCTGCAGATGTCAAACCAGCCACAAGCTTGAGTTCGAGCTTGGGTTTCAACTCCAAATCCACCACGCGCTTCGATAGCGATTCAGGCAATGATGCGCCGATTTTGCGCAGGAACTCCACACCTTCCAAGGAATCGATCACACGCTTGGGAATGAAATAGCGCGGCATGATTTCGGTCTCATTCAACCAGCGCGGCGGTCCTGGAAAAACTGTTTCATCGGATTGATAGAGCTCCACACGCCCCGGCAACAAACGAACAGAATGCGATACGTTTTCGCCAGCTGCGGTAACCAATTGCAAAGCAAAATTATTGTGATCGTAGGGATCGTCCTCACACTGCCAGCGCAAGGGATCTTCCACGACTTTGAAATGCTTTTCATCAAGGTTCACCAAATAACCTTTCAACGCTGGTTGACGGAACAACCGATTCATGAACCGACAACTCTCTTCTTGATCAAAATCAAATAAGGTATCGCCTTCTTTGCGGTAGTAGGAAAGGAAATGTTCCCACAGGATTTGACTCGATGAATCCAGTCTCATCGCCGCTTCCATGTACAAGGAGGCATAGCGCTCGATGTCGGACTTCTCGCGCAACTGCAACCACTCCTCTCCTTTTTCTCTCAACTCAATGCGCGCTTCATTGATCGTCGCAACCAGACGCACTTCCGCCTCAAACGGAGGATCCGATGGCGGACGGTCATTGACTTTTTCAATACGCTCATACCACGCCGCCACCTCGCGCTCTTGCTCCCACTCGGCCATTTTTTTCTGCACCGACTCCAAATCGGTGATGACGTTCATGAACTCAGGATAAGGCAGCTTGCGTTTGTAAAATGCGTAGGCAATGTAGTTCCAAAATTCGAGAATATCGCTCGGCGGCATCGGCCATAATTCCAATGGCTCGTAGCTCGTGATTTCCCATCGCGGCGAAATGCGAACCATGTCGTGATCGTGCACTTCTCCCTCAATGACGTAACGACGATAGCGCTTTTCAATTTTAGAGACAAAGTCGGCCTCTTTGTCGTCGAGTTCACGACCCAGTTTTTCCTCGATCAAGTCGAGCACAGGCGCATCATCAAACTCGTTGGGCGATTCCGGCAAATCTTCTCCGCGATGCATCCGCTCCATCATTGTCGCATAGAGACAAGCGCCCGACACAATCTCGTCTTCCGCCGTGCAACTGCCAAACCAACGATTGCCCTGCAAACGCAAACTTGTCCGATGAATGCCCGTTTCATCTTCCACACGTCCTTGAATGAACAAATGATTGCCAAAAATCTGGGTCACAGCACCATCTTTCTGGAGCGATTCTCCCTTTCGACGCGATTCCTCTGGGAAACTGTTGAGGAAGTTCAATGTAGCACGATCTGGATTCATGATAGTAAAGTGGTGGCCCCTGAGGGGGAAAAATGAGGGGGCGTGCATTTTACACAGGTTTGCCTTTTTGTCACAAGAAAAACGTCAGAGAATCGGAAAAACCTGATTCGCACTTTTCTATCACATTCCCCCTTCTGGTTTTTCGATTGCCTTCGCTCGCTTTCTTACTAGATTGCTGCTATGCGCCTGTCGTTTTCCATCTTGCTATTCGGCCTCTCTCTCTGCGTCACTGCTCTGGGCCAGGAACCCAAAGCGACCGACGCGACCACCAAAGCGGCCGATGGCCCCATCAAGACCAAAAAATCCGACGACGTCATCACGAGCGGCTTGGTGACGATCGAAGGCAAGAAAATCTCCTACCAAACGACCACCGGCAAAATCGCTCTGCTGAAGGATGACGGCACTCCACGGGCCACGATGTTCCATGTCAGCTATGTTCGCACAGATCTCGATCCGTCACAACGTCCGGTCACCTTCGCATTCAATGGCGGACCAGGCTCTTCGGCCGTTTGGTTGCACATGGGAGCTCTCGGACCGCGCATCATCAAAATGCCTGGCGATGGCACTCTTCCTGTGACGCCGCCCGCTCGCTTCCAAAATAATGAATCATCCATTTTGGATGTCTCGGACCTAGTCTTCATTGACCCCGTTTCCACTGGCTATAGTCGCGCCGAGAAGGATACCAAAGCTGCCGAGTTTCATGGAGTCAATGAAGACATCGAGGCCGTCGCGGAGTTCATCCGCCTCTGGATCACTCAAAACAAACGCTGGGGGTCGCCGAAATACCTGCTCGGCGAATCCTATGGCGGCATCCGCGCGGCTGGACTCGCGCATTTTTTGCAAAACCGCTACGCCATGAGCCTGAATGGAGTGATCATGCTCTCCACGTTGATCGATTTCCAAACACTCTCACCCGCTTCGGGAAATGATCTCGCCTACCAGATTTTTTTGCCAAGTTACACCACGACCGCCCTCCATCACCAAGTGATCAAAGGCGACCGCGAGGCATTGCTCGAACGCGCCCGCTCTTTTGCCTATGGACCCTACGCCACGGCACTGCTGAAAGGACAAGACCTCTCCGCACAGGAAAAATCCGCCGTTGCCCAAGAACTGGCCGCTCTCACGGGACTTTCGCCCAAACTCATTGAGGAGCTCGATCTCCGCATCGATCCCACGCGCTTCCGCGGCGAACTCCTACGCGATCAAAAAAAAGTCATTGGACGCTTCGACGGACGTGTTGCGTGGAATGACACGGATCACTCCGACGCCTCTGCCGAGTATGATCCCTCATATTCTCTCGCCTTCGGCGCATTTGGTACAGCCATGCTCGATTACCTCGGCCAAGACCTGAAATGGCAAGAGCAACAAACCTACGAAATCCTTACCAGCAAGGTCCAACCCTGGCGCTGGGGTGCGGAAAATTCTTACGTCAATCTCAGTGAACGACTCTCTCTGGCGATGCGTGACAACCCCAAACTCCGCGTGCTGATTCAGTGCGGACACACCGATCTCGCAACGCCACCCGAGGGCATGCTCTACTCGGCCCGCCACATGCGGCAGCTGCCCGCAGATTTGCGCAAGAACATCCGTGTCGCCTGGTACGACGGCGGCCACATGTTTTATCTCAATCCACCCGACTTGAAAAAAATGCGTGCCGATTTGGTGGATTTCATCGCTCCGCCAACGCGCTAAGTTGCGCCGCCCCCCCTTTCGTGTCATACTTGAATCATTTCCCTCATTCGCTCCGTTAATTTCCAAACATACCACTTGTTGCCATGCTTAAAACTCTGATTACTACCACCATCGCCGCTTGCGCTCTGCTCTCGGCGGCTGAACCATTCGAAGTCAAAACTCTCGAAATCGGCGCTTCCGCCCCAGCATTTTCTCTGCCTGGTGTCGATGGCAAAACCCATTCGCTGGAGGACTTTGCAAAGGCCAAAGTGCTCGCCGTCATTTTCACCTGCAATCACTGCCCAGAAGCCTACGCAGCAGCGGGTCGCATTCAGGAAACCGCTGAAAAATATGCCCATAAAGGTGTCGCCGTTGTCGCCATCTCGGGCAATGACCCTCTCGCCCTGCGCGCCGATGAACTCGGCTACGCCCCCCATGGCGACTCTTTTGATGAAATGAAACTCGCCGCGAAAGAGGCAAACTGGACCATTCCTTACCTATACGATGGCGAAACGCAGTCGGTCACCCGCGCCTACGGTGCTCAATCGACACCTCACGTGTTTGTTTTCGATGCCGCACGCAAACTGCGCTACACAGGACGCATGGATGAGGGATACCGCAAGGCTGGCCCTGTTGAAAAAAGCCAAATGATCGAAGCCATCGATGCCCTTTTGGCCGATAAGGAAGTACCTGTCGCCACCACCCGCTCATATGGCTGCTCGACCAAATGGTCTTACAAACGCGAACATGTCGCGAAGGACAATGCCGCCTGGGAGCAACGTCCGGTCACTGTCGATTCCCTCGATGGCAAAGCGGCCCAAGCTCTCGCCGCGAACGCCACGGAGAAAGTCCGCTTGATCAACTTTTGGGCCACCACTTGCGGTCCTTGCGTGGCGGAACTTCCTGATCTCGTAGAAACGGCCCGTCGTTTTCAAAATCGCCCTTTTGAACTGATCACTGTCAGCACCGATCCTGCCGAGGCTTCCAAACGCGTGCTTTCGGTGCTCAAGGCAAAAAAAGTTGCCACGCCTCAACCGCGCGCAGCAGAACTCACGAAGGAGCAACGCACTTCGAACAATTATCAAGTGAAAGACGGCGAGCTCGATGCCGTCGCCGATGCCATCGCCAAGGACTGGAATGGCGCGCTGCCCTACAGCGTACTCATTGCCCCAAACGGGAAGGTGCTATGGAAACATCAGGGCGAGGTCGATATCGTCGAAGTGCGCCGCGAAATCGTCAAGGCGCTCTCTTCTCACTAATGGCATGTGAGACCTACACCCTGATCTGACTTGTGACTTCTTCGCTTCATCGCCCCACCATTGCCGCGATTGCGACGGCATCTGCGCCAGCAGCTGTCGGCATCCTACGCATTTCGGGGCCTGATGCCGTCGCGATCGCCAACCGCATGACGGGCGGAAAAGCAAGTCGCGCACAGGAGCGTGTGGCGACTCTCTGCCGCGTGATCGATGATCAAGGAGCTTTGATCGATGAGACACTGCTCACCGTTTTCATCGGGCCACGCAGTTACACTGGCGAAAATGTCTGCGAGTTCGCTGGCCACGGCGGCACATTGGTCATGCGTTCGTTGCTCGATCGCGCCCTTGCCTGCGGAGCAACTCTCGCTGGCCCAGGAGAATTCACCCAACAGGCCTTTCTTCACGGCAAGCTCGATCTGACGCAGGCAGAGGGCGTCATGGATCTCATTTCGGCGCAAACGCATTTCGCCATGCGCGCTGCTCACGAACAACGCGAAGGCAAACTGGGACAACTCACCGAAGCCGCACGCGATGGATTGCTGGAATGCATCGCTCATCTCGAAGCCTACATCGATTTCCCCGAGGAGGACATTTCTCCAGAAGTCGGCGTAGCTCTCGTCAAACGCTTGGAAAGCACTGCCCAATCACTCGAACAACTGCTCGCCACCGCCGATCGCGGACGCATTCTGCGCGAAGGTGTCCGCACGGTGATTTTTGGTGCTCCCAATACCGGAAAGTCCAGCTTACTCAATCGCCTTCTCGGGTATGAACGCGCCATCGTCAGCCAAATTGCTGGAACGACTCGCGATTCGATCGAGGAATCGGTGAAGGTCGGCCCTCTCTTGCTTCGACTCACCGACACCGCCGGCGTGCGCGATGATGCCTCAGACCTTGTCGAACAAGAAGGCATCCGCCGCTCTGCCAAACTACGCGATCATGCCGACCTTGTTCTCGCCCTTTTTGATGCGTCAGAACCACGTCCCGCATCTCTGCCCATTCCCGCACACGAACATCAGCACCTGATGGTCATTCTCAACAAAATGGACCGCGGCTGCCATTCCTCTTGGAACGACACTCCCGGCATTCGGCTCTCATGCTTGGATGGCACGGGTTTTGATGTGTTAGAAAAAACCATCGCAGAAGTTCTACTGCCCCATCATCTCGATGACGGACACAGCCTCGTATCGATCAATGCCCGCCACCAAGATTGTCTGCGGCGCGCAGGTGCTTCGCTCGCTGCTGCCATTCCTCAACTCCAGGCAGGTGTCGACCTCGCACTCATTAGCATCGAACTCCGCAGCGCCATGGACGCCTTGGGCGAAATTGCGGGTCATTTGGATACCGAGGACATCCTCGGAGTCATCTTCAGCCGCTTTTGCATTGGCAAGTAATTTCCCCGCAGTCCACGCTTGGGAATTGCGTTTCGCCTAAAACATGGAATGCTATGCCTATGCCTTCGGTGTTGACCACGTTTCTCGGAAGTTTGCTCCTTTTGTCTCTGAGCGCTCAGGCCGCGTCGACCGAGGAAATCAATCGCTGGATTGATGAACTAGCGAGCCCTGTGCTGCGCAATCGGCTGGCTGCGGAAAAACAACTATGGGCCGCGGGACAGACGGCTCAACAAGCTCTCGAATCCGCGAGCCAACACCGCCAACCAGAAATCGCCCTACGCGCGAAGAAAATTGCCCGCTATCTCTCGCTGGGCCTCACTCCTGACTCCCCAGCAGAAATCATCACTCTCGCGAAAGAGTTCTCTCGCTTGAACCCTGATGCCAAAATTGACGCGATCACGAAGCTCAAAAAACAACGTCGTTTTCGCCTCGCACTCCAACTCACACAACAAGAAGATGACCCTGCAGTCCGCCCCCGACTTCGCAATGCCACGCAAGGCCTCAGCATCATCGCCGCGCGCGATGCCCTCATGCAAAACGATGAGAATCTTGCACGACGTTACCTCACGGACTTCCCCGAGGACCCTCGCAACACCATGGCCCTCGCTTGGCTCGCTCGCTGCCATGGTCGCTTGGATCAAGAGATTGCCCAAGCCCGCAAGTCCAATGACCCACAATCTTACCAATCGCTGATCGCCCTGCTCCGTCTCAAGGGCAATCTGGCAGACGTCGCCGCACTCGCAGAAAAACACAATCTACCCGACTTGGCTGCGGCCATGGAGCTTTTGCAAGGCAACCCCGAAGCTTGGCTTTCTTGGCACGCAGACCGCGCGCGCGGAGAAACCGCAGACATCACGCGCGCTTACATCAAAGCCGCACTGCATCGACTCCGCACGCACGAACACGGACCAGCCTCGTCTCTGTCATTTCTCACCAAAACCGCACAAAAACAAGGCGACTACAGTCGACGCTGGGTCGCGATTCAAGCGCTCGCCAGTCTGAGCTGGGAACAAGCTGCGCACAAAGCGATTCAAAGCCTCAATCCCACCATTCTTTTCCAAACCCATCTCGAACTGGAACGCGTCGATGCCGCGTTGGCCGCATTTGATCTTGAACCAGAAAATCCCGACTTCTCCAAATGGCTAGAAAAGCGATTCCATGCGATCGCTCATGACGAAGACGAGCACGAAATGGAATCCGTCCCCCAACTCATCGGCTTTCTCGAAAAACGCGGCGTCACCCAACCCATCGAGCAAACATTTATCCCTCAAATGCTGAAAATGGCGGAGAATGATCCCGAAACTTTTACGGATCTTCTCAGCATCCTCTTTGCCCATTTCTCCAACACCCGGCTCGCACCAGAAACCGCTGCCAAAATTGCTGCGGCTTATGCCAAGGACGATGATGTGCTCTGGGGTTCGATGCTTCGCGTAGCCTTTTCGGACAATCCTTTTTTTACTCAATGGTGGCAATGGCTCGGCGAAATGAGCCCGACGGATTCGCGAGCGGATCGTTTCCGCAAAATGCTGGTCCTCTTTCGCATCATTCCTGATCACCAAAGGGAACTCGCAGCTTTGGAAAAATCGATTCGCAAGTCACTCGATCAAGATCCCGCCGATGCGGCAGAAGCACACCGTAAATTGTGCAGCGTTCTCGCTGCCATCACGCGCGTGACTCTCTATGCGCGCTGGGCATGCTTGGATGAAAGCGAACTCGACGCAGATGATCTGATGAATCTCGGACTGTGGGAACTTGCCGCCGTCTCATGGGAGTCGGCACTGAAGGTCAATCCCGATGCCCCCCACACACTCCTCTGGTCGGCCCTCTGCTGGCGCCTCGCCAAGCAAGAGGATCGCGCCTCCGCCGCAGAAAAGAAATACCATTCTCTTGTCCTCGGCGATAGCGCCATGATGCTCGCCGCAGCCAGCATCTACCAGCATCTGGGTTTCCCCAAAGAAGCCCAAGAATGGCGATGGCTCGCCCTCCGCACCTCACCACGCAATGCCGCTTGGCACGTCGCGCTCTACCAACACGCCGATGAATGCTTGCTGCATGGCCAGTGGCGACTCGCCCTTGCTGGCTATGAAGCCTTTGCTTTGTTTTCGGTCGATGAATCCAGCGACAGCTCGCTGTCCCATGCCCTGCGCGTGCGCCAAAAGGCTGACATCGCGCGCGGATTTTCGCTATTATCCTCAGAGCCCGTTCTGGCAAAAAAAATCCTTCGCGGCGCACATCAAACTCTCATGACCGATGCCGCGCTCGCCGACCAATTTTTTCCTGCACTACGACTCGCGGGAGCAAAACAAGAGCACGACGCTTGGTTCGAGGAATCATGGCAACAATTCCTCCTCCTCCGCGATCGCTTTCCCAAGGATGACAATATCAGAAATTCCGCCGCTTGGCTGGCATCACGCGCCGTAAAACGACTCGACGATGCCGAGAAAGAGGCCACGGAAGCCCTACGCCTTCGCCCGAACCAAGCGGCCTACCTCGACACTCTCGCAGAGATTCATTTCGCGCGCGGCAATCGCTCGCAAGCCATCTCATGGTCCGAAAAAGCACTTAAAGCTGACCCATCGGCCACCTCACTCCGCGAGCAATACTACCGCTTCCAACGCGACCCTTTCCCTCGCTAAATCGGTTCGCATAAGTTTTCCTTGCGATCGAAACATGCCTCATTTATCAATCGCTCATGACGCATCTGCCGCTATGCCGCATTTTGGGCGCAACACTGCTACTTCTCACCCTCAGCAGTTGCTCGTTTTTTTCGTCTGATCAAGCAAAAAAGACGGATCCAAATCGACCCTTTGTCAATCCTCATCGGCCTGGCACACACGAACATTTTTCGGCTGATCCTTCTTATCCGAAAACTTTCGCCATCTACAAAAACCCTGAGCTCTACGACCAAGCGGACCCGAACAAAACACGGATCATTTTGGATACAACAATCCAACGCGGCAAACTGATGCTTGGGGACGAAGTCCTCATGGACTACCCGATCTCTAGTGGTCGTAGCACCCACCCTTCACCTACGGGGCGCTATCAGGTTTTGGAAAAAATCGTCGACAAAAAGTCGAACCGTTACGGCAAAATCTATGATATCGAAAATCAGCTGATCAATGGCGATGCCGATTTCACCACCGATCTTATCCCAGAAGGAGGACGCTTCGAGGGGGCGTTCATGAAATACTGGATGCGCTTCACTTGGGACGGCGTCGGTCACCACATCGGCCCCATTCCCAGTAGCCGGCGCCCAGTCTCTCACGGCTGCATCCGCGGCTTCCACCGCGCCATGCCTGATGT
>JBDLWB010000028.1:0-22188 GCA_039804425.1 Verrucomicrobiota bacterium | reverse complement strand
TTTGGAGCAGGTGCATGGCGCTGGTCGCCCCAACCGCTCGTGCTACCGCGCCGCTTGCTGCGCGAGCTCGATGGCCTCGGCCATATCCTCGCGCAATTTCAACGCGCCAGTGATGCCATTTACCGCCGCAGCGCGAAGGGCAAACTCCCTGCATGGATCGCGGAAAGCCTCGACCGCGGAAAGCCCGATTGGCTCATCGCCGCTCAACGTCGCGGTGATCTCGCCAGCGCTTTCCCGCGCATCATTCGCCCGGATTTGCTGCTCACGGAAAAAGGATTTTCTCTCACAGAAATCGATAGCGTCCCTGGCGGCATCGGCATCACCGCATGGCTCTCGCAACAATACGCAGCTGCTGGCTGCTCGGTGCTGGGCGGCGCGCGCGGGATGATCGAAGGATTTTCCGCCCTGCTCCCGGCCGGTGGCGCGATCATGCTGGCCGAGGAAGCAGCCGACTACCGACCGGAAATGGAATGGCTGCTGGGCCAGCTCGATGGCGATCGTGCGATCGAACCCGCGGAATCCTTGCGCGCCGATGACCCGCGCTCGCTCTATCGGTTTTTCGAATGCTTTGATTGGAACAACATCCCCGCCCTGCCCGACTATGCCGCAGGAAATGGCAAGCTCGAGGCGCCACTCAAGCCGCATCTCGAAGAAAAACTCTGGCTCGCCCTCTACCACATGCCTGGGCTACGGGCGCTGTGGAAAAAAGAACTGCGCGCCGCCCATGACGAACGCCTACAGCAGCTCATCCCCGAAAGCTGGTTCCTGCGCCCCGTTGATCTGCCGGCCGATGCCGTTTTGCCCGGTCTCAACGTGCCTTCGTGGCAAGATGTGGCCGATTTCAGCCAAAAAGAGCGACAACTGGTGATCAAAATTTCCGGCTTCGATCCCACCGCCTGGGGCTCGCGCGGTGTCTTCATTGGTCACGATCTCCCCGCGCAGGAGTGGCAGGATTGTCTCGCACGGGCACTCGCGGATCGGCAACGGGCCTGGATCATGCAGCGTTTTTGCGAAACCTTGGTGATCGAGCACCCGATCTACCAGCCCGATGGCTCGATCGTGCAGGAAAAAGGCCGCGTGCGCTTGTGCCCCTACTATTTCACCGACGATGCAGGCTTTACCCGCCTCCACGGTTGTCTCGCGACGATCGTGCCAGTGGACAAAAAGAAAATCCACGGCATGAGCGATGGCGTTCTGACCGTAGTCGCAGCTGACGCAGCGGAAGATCGCTAGAATGAAGATGCCAGCCATCAGCATTGCGCGTTTTCATTGCATCGACTAAGATTTTCCCATGCGTCTGCTGCTCTGGTTCGCGGGTTCTTCTCTGCTGGTGCTCCTGATTTGGATGATCTGGGGCGGTCACTGGGCGCATTGGAGCGATGTTGCTGCCGCCAGTGAACAACTCCGCCGCTACGGCGAAGCGGCGGGCTTGGTCGGCCTGCTACTTCTGGTGCTCGATCTGCTCCTTCCCGTGCCCGGCACCGTGGTGATGTCGGCTCTCGGCTATCTCTACGGCACTCTCGCAGGTGCGGGCTATGCCCTCGCGGGCTCGACGATGGCCGGACTCTGCGGATATGGCATCGGTCGACTTTTGCCCGAGCACATGTCGCGCCGCTTTCTCGGAGAAAAAGAGTTTGCACGCGGTCGCTCTCTTTTCGCCGAAGGCGGTGGTTGGATCATTGCGCTCTCTCGCGCGCTGCCGATTTTGCCCGAATCCCTCGCCGTTTCGGCAGGGCTGTTGCGCATGCCTTTGCGAAAATTTTTCTTCGCCCTGCTTTGCGGCAATATCCCGATGTCGCTCATCTTTTCCTGGATCGGCGCGACGGGTCATAATAATCCTGGCCAGACCATCCTAATGAGCCTCTTGCTGCCCGCTTTGTTGTGGTCTAGCGCGTCGTATTGGCACAAAAAATGGAATTCCTAGGCCATTCCGACGGCGAAAAATCTTTGACGATTGCTTTTTGTGACAAAATCGTCACAATCACTCTGTCGTTCGTCATAGCGCCCTGTGAGACTTTATGACGTGAACGATTTGGCAGCGATGAATCTCCTTGAACACCCGCGGGCTCTTGAAGCAACTCCCTCGCACTCTTCCGCCATTTCGGTGGAAGGGCTGGATTTCTATTACGGTGATGCCCATATTCTGAAAAAAATCGACCTGGAAATCCCCGAAAACCAAGTCACAGCCTTCATCGGCCCCTCGGGTTGCGGGAAGTCGACCCTGCTGCGCTGCCTCAATCGCATGAATGATGAAATCCCGAGCTCGCGAGTGGCTCAAGGCCGCATTTTGCTACGCGGTCAGGACATTCACGGCCCGCGCGTCGATGTCGTGAAGCTACGCTACGAGGTCGGCATGGTGTTTCAGAAGTCCAATGTCTTTCCCCGCAGTATTTTTGACAATGTCGCCTACGGCCTGCGCATGCGCGGCGAACGCAATCCCAAGGTGATTGCCCAGCGCGTCGAGGAATCGCTGCGCCAAGCCGCCCTCTGGGATGAGGTGAAGGACCGCTTGCACGAGTCCGGCTTCGGCCTCTCTGGTGGTCAACAACAACGTCTCTGCATTGCTCGCACGATTGCGGTAAAACCCAACATCATCCTGATGGATGAACCGTGCAGTGCGCTCGACCCCATCGCGACGCTAAAGGTCGAGGAACTGATCTGGGATCTGCGCAGTCAATACACCTTCATCGTGGTGACTCACAGCATGCAACAAGCGTCCCGCATTTCCGATCGCACCGCCTTTTTCTACATGGGTGAGGTGATTGAGTTCGATGACACCCGCAAAATGTTCACGAACCCACGAGAAAAACGCACAGAAGAATACATCAGCGGACGCTTTGGTTAAAGAAAGGAATTTTTATGATGAACGGACCCCACATTTTTCGCGACTTCGATAACGCCATCCGCACGCTCAAGGATGAGGTTCTGTTGATGGCGAGTCTCACGCGTCAAAATCTGGAGCGTGCCACCCGTTCGCTGCTGGACCGCGATATCGAACTGTCCCGCGTGGTCATTGGCGACGATAGCGAAGTCGATGATCTCGAAATCCGTGTCGATCAAACCGGCATGGAGATTCTCGTGCGCCACCATCCGATGGCATCGGACTTGCGTCTGGTGATTTCTTCGATGAAAATTTCCACCTGTCTCGAGCGGATTTCGGACCATGCGGTGAACATTGCCAAGCGCTCGAAAAAAATCTGCCGCGGGCCGGAACTGCAAGAAGTCGCGCTGATTGAACCGCTCTACGTGCTCGCCGACACCTTGTTGCGCGATGCGATGATTTCGTTCACCGATCAAAACCTCGAATTAGCCGAGGGCTTGAAGGCTCGCGATAAAGAACTCGACCGCATGCACAAGACTCTCATCGCCTCACTCAGTGAGCGATTGGAGAGTTCCGGAGGCATGGCTGAGTCGCTACTTCATCTAATTTTTGTCATTCGCTCGCTCGAACGCATTGGCGATTTAGCGGTGAATATTGGCGAGGATGCCGTGTTTCTCGGCAGCGCCCAAGACATCCGCCATTCCTCAAAAAAAGTCACGAAAGAGAATCAGGCGGACACTGGTGAATGAAACAATTTCGTCACAGGGTCAACCTTTCACATCGATGATACCCGTCTATGTTTGAAAGCGTGCAGACAGTATTAGTGATCGAAGATGAAGCGGATATCACCGACTTGGTGGCATTCAATTTAGAGCGTGCAGGCTGCCGTGTTCTGAAAGCGCACGATGGACAGGCTGGTCTCGACCTGGCTCTCAAAGAACGCCCTGATATCATTGTGTTAGATCTCATGCTGCCGACGCTCAACGGGCTCGGAGTGCTGAAAGGTCTACGTCGTGATGCGAGAACACAGCAAATCCCTGTCATCCTGCTCACCGCAAGAGCGCAAACAGAAGATCGCATTGCTGGACTCGCTGCGGGAGCCGATGACTATGTAACGAAGCCTTTTTCCCCCAAGGAGCTTGTGCTGCGCGTTCAAGCTGTGTTGAAACGCATGCAAATTACGTCGGGCTCCACCGACTTTGTCGTTGGGCCTTTTCGCTTTGATAAAAACTCGCTCAAATTTTACGTCGACAACGACCCCGTCGAGCTCACTGCCACTGAATTCAAACTGCTGCTGTTTTTGTGCGAACGCGCGAATCACCCGCAACAACGCAATGACATGCTGCGCAGTGTCTGGGGCTATAGCGATGATGTGATTAGCCGCACGCTCGACACCCACATGAAGCGCTTGCGCCAAAAATTGGGCGCTCACGCGGATAAAGTTGAAACGATCCGCGGTGTCGGCTATCGTTTCGTCAATCCCGCTTCATGAATCTCGAATGGTCCATCATCTGCATCGCCACCACCATCATTGCGTGGCTGTATTGGGACCAAAACAATCGAAAAAAACGTTTCCTAACAAAATTTCAGCGGGTGAAAGAAATTCATCAAAATGCACTTGATGCCGAAAGAAAACGGCATGAACTCCTTCTCGATGGCTTATCGGATGCTTTATTCCTGGTCGATGACCATGGTCGCATTTGCTACGCCAACATCACTGCGCAACGAATGTTTGCGGAACGCACTTTGGTCGGGCAATCGCCACAGGCGGTATTTCCCGACGCCCGTTTCATCACCGCGATGCAAGAATGCGAGCAGCGCAAAAAACCAGTGGTGACCCGAGTGATTCTACCACAACAACTTTCTCCTCTTGGCTCACAAGAAAACCGAGGCGTAAACGCATGGCTGCTCGATGTCGCACCTCTGCCACCTGAAGCCTATCCACAGGCCAAACTCCGCATCTTGCTTCGCGATCTCACTGCTGAGTACCAGAGTGAACAAGTGCGCAAGGACTTTGTCGCCAATGCCTCTCACGAACTCCGCACGCCTCTCGCGATCATACAAGGATATTTGGAAAATCTCCTGGAATCGGGCGCGCTGAAGGATCAACAACAAGCGGCGAAATTCCTCAGCATCATGTCAAAACACACCGATCGCGTATCGCGCATTGTCGAAGACATGTTGATGATCTCACGCTTGGAGTCGGGCGAAGCCGCCGCACTCAGCATTGAACCTTTCGAGTTTTACAGTTGCGTGCAAGATGTTCTAGAGCGTCTGGATCATTTGATTGTGAGCAAATCCGCCAACGTCAAAATCGATGCTGTCGAGCGAGGCTTAATCATCTCGGGTGATCGCTTTTACTGGACTCAGGTGCTTTTCAATTTGATTGAAAATGCCCTCAAACAAAATCTCCAACCCGGCCTCACGGTGGAAGTTACCGCGCATTCTACCGATCAAGGCGTTGCCATTTCTGTTGCTGATGACGGCATCGGCATTCCCACCAATCATTTGCCTTTTGTCTTCAAACGCTTTTATCGTGTTGATCAAAGTCACACCAATACTTCGATCAAAGGCACGGGACTCGGGCTATCGATCGTGAAACGCGCGATCGAAGCACATGGGGGAACGATTCAAGTCAGCTCGATCCCAGGAAAGGAGACGAAATTTTCGATCCATCTGCCAAATGCCCCGAAATTGATGGATGATCACTTCCCTATGACTCATCAGGGCCATTTGGTCTGACGAATTTTTGATTTTTGCGCTTTGACTCGATCGCAATCTGCTTCAGTGTTGCCTTGTGAATCCCCTCGGCACGTCATGTTTTTTTGCTGCAGGCAGCGCCGATGTTTCTCCTCTATTCGGCCTGCTGACTCTTGTGCTGCTGCTTGCTGTTTTTGTCTCTCTGGTGATGGCAAAGCTCCGCCAGAGCCTACTCGTCGGTTATTTTCTCTGTGGAATCTTGATCGCCAATAGCGGCATTCCCGCAGCCATCGGGATAGATGCCAATGACGCCATCATTCCCCAATTGGCGGAACTCGGCATCATCTTGCTGATGTTCACCCTAGGGGTTGAGTTTTCCTTTCGGGAGCTCCAGCACTTGTGGCGTCTTGCTCTGATTGGCGGCGGTCTTCAGGTGCTGATCACCGCTTTATTGACAGGCAGCATCGCGGCCATACTGGGCAGACCATGGGAGGAATGCCTGCTGATCGGCATGGTCTTTGCCCTGAGCTCGACGGCGGTGTCGTTAAAATCGTTTCAAGACCAAGGCCTCAGTGCGAGCCCCGGCGCGAAAACCGCTTTGGGAATTGCGCTGTTTCAAGATATCTTAGTGATTGGACTTTTCCTGATACTCCCTGCCCTCCTTGGTGACTCCCGCGTGCCCATGGTACAGCAAGTCATGGTGGCGCTGGGCAAAGGTCTCGCGTTTCTCGGTGGCGCTGCTTTGCTCGGTCGTTTCGGCATCAATCCTTTGCTCCATGCAGTGGCGAAAACCCGCAGTCGAGAACTTTTCACCCTCACAATCATCGGCATGAGCGCCGGGGTCGCCTTCGCTGGTGGCGCTTTGGAACTCAGCCTCGCCCTCGGCGCTTTTGCGGGCGGCATGATGGTCAGTGAATCGATTTACAGCCATCGCATCATGACGGATATCTTGCCGTTTAAGGATTTGTTCCTGACGATCTTTTTTGTCTCGGTCGGTCTGATGATCGATGTCAGCGAGGTGATGGCGAACTGGTGGATCATTTTGCTCGGGACCATGGCAGTGTTTGCGTTTAAATCGATCACGGTTTTTGCCGTCTCGCGCCTCTTGCGTTTGCCACTACGCCCCGCTCTGCTCGCCGCTGCGAGCCTCTCGAGCTTGGGAGAATTTTCTCTGGTGCTGATTCAGAAGTCGAATGAATTTCGGCCCTTTCACCCCTGGCTGGAGCAAGTTTTGCTGATCTGCACAGCGCTCGGCATGGCACTCATACCCGGATCGATGATTGCCACGGGACCACTCAGCGTGTGGATGGAAAAAAAAGGCTGGTTCCGCTGCAAACGCAGCACTCCCACCACTCTCACGCCGAGCGCATCGATCAAGTCGCTCGAAGATCATGCGGTGATCTGCGGCTATGGCCCGGTCGGCCAAGAACTCCACCGTGCTCTGCTGAATGAAGGGGTCGCATGCATTGTCGTCGATCTCAATGCCGATACCGTGCGCGGATTGAAGAAGCAGGGACACCCGGTGCTTTTCGGCGATGTCACGCATCCTGAGGCCCTAGCTCTCGCCAAAATCAAGCAAGCGCGGCTCATTGCCTTTACCTTCCCACAAACCCATGTGACCAAACAAGCCATCCCGCTCATTCTATCGGAAAATCCGGAAATTCTCATTCTCGCCCGCGCGAAGTTTTCGACCGAGGCACTCGACCTCACACTCATGGGCGCACGCGTGATTCACGATGAAAAAGAAAGCTCGCTCGCCATGGTGCAGATGGGGCTGTGCGCGTATGAGAAACCTCTGATCTAACCAAAAATCTCGCGACAGAGCATGCAGGTCTTGCCGTTGCATCCTCGCGCGGTGCAGTACTCGCGCCCCGCAAAAATGATTTGCAGGTGAAGCTTATTCCACGATTCTTTGGGAAACAGTTTTTTCAAATCGGCTTCGGTCTGCTCCACATTTTTGGCCGCCGATAGCTTCCAGCGCTTAGCCAACCGATGGATGTGAGTGTCGACAGGAAAAGCCGGCACCCCAAAGGCCTGCGCCATGACGACGGATGCCGTCTTGTGACCGACACCTGGCAATGCTTCGAGTGCCGCAAAATCTTGTGGCACTTCGCCGCCGTGCTGCTCGACAAGGATTTTCGAGAGCTCGACAATGGCCACGCTCTTGCGCGGAGAGAGGCCGCAGGGCCGGATGATGTCGCGAACTTTTTCCACTGGCACTTGTGCCATCGCATACGGATCCGATGCCAAATCGAACAACTCAGGCGTGACGGTATTAACCCGCGCATCGGTGCATTGCGCCGAGAGCAAAACGGCAATCAATAAGGTGAAAGGATCCCGATGATCCAGAGGAATGGGTGTCTCGGGATAGAGCTGCTCCAATCGCTGCAAAAGGTAATCCGCGCGCTGTTTTTTGGTCATGTCGGTTGAGACTGGTAAGCACTTTCTTGCAATTGAGCGACTTTTTTCCCTGTCAATAACAGCCACCATTCGCGTGCGCAACCGAGAATGATCGCCGCCACGAGTACTAAGAATAATGCCGTAATGCCAATGTCGACCCACGCATTGGTGATCACTTGCTCACTCGCGCGACGCTGGGCGTCAGACAAAGGTGTGGCTAACAAATCACGATGTTTAACGATCGCTGGCCAAAATCCTGCCGCGTTGGCAGAGAAAATTTTCATCCATCCCGCGAGGAAGGTCACACCACTCAGAAAAATCATCGGCACCAGAGTCACCCAACAGTATCGAACTTTGCCCATTTTGATCAAAATCGTGGTGCCCAAACAAAACGCAATCACCGCCAACAGCTGATTGGATATCCCAAAGATCGGCCACAAGCTTTTGGCAATGCCCTCAGGATCTAAGGCGCCTTGGTAGAGAAAATACCCCCATGCCGAAACTAACAGAAAGGTCGCGATCACATTGGCCACCCACGAACTCGTATCTCTCATCTTCGGCACGAAGCTCCCAAGAAAATCTTGCAAAATGAATCGTCCCACCCGTGTCCCCGCATCCAAGGTGGTTAGAATGAAGAGCGCCTCGAACATGATCGCGAAGTGATACCACAACGATAACGCATCTTTGCCCGGCAATACTTTCTGAAACATCACCGCCATCCCCACCGCAAACGTGGGAGCGCCACCAGCCTTGCCGATCATCGTCGGCTCTTGCAATTTTTCCGCCAAATCCTGCATTTCTCCCGCAGTCACCGCATACCTCGGACCGTAGGAATTGATTTTTTCCAACTGCCGTTCGACCGCTACTGGATCAGCTGGATTGATGGGTGAGTTGATCGCGAAGTATTGTCCCGGCGGTAAGGTCGATGCCGCAATGATCGCCATCAGGGCGACGAGCATCTCGACGACCATGGCTCCGTAGCCGACCAATTTGATGTCTTTTTCCCGCGCTAGCAGTTTCGGCGTGGTGCCAGAAGAAATGAGTGCGTGAAAACCACTCACCGCACCACAGGCAATGGTGATACAGACAAAAGGAAATACCGGCCCGGGAACGACAAAGCCTGAACCATCGATGAAGGGCGTGATCGCCGGCATTTGCAAAGGAGGTGCCAAAAACACGATGAATATTGCAAGCACAGCGACCGTGCCTAACTTCATGAATGTGCTCAAGTAATCGCGCGGCGCGAGCAACAGCCACACGGGCAACACCGCTGCCGCAAAACCGTAGATCATGATGGCCCAAGCGAGTGATGGCGTCGACCACGTCAACGCCGCCGTCCATGAGGGCGAGAGGAATTTTCCGCCCACCACGGCCAGCAACAATCCCACGACTCCCGCCACGGAGGTTGCGGTCACTCCCACTTTTCCCGACTTCATTGCCAAGCCCATCATCATCGCAAGAGGAATGGTGCAAGCGATCGTAAACAAGCCCCATGGCGAATGCGCGAGCGCTTTGGCAACGACCAGACCTAACACCGCCAATAAAATCGTCATGATCGCGAGCAAGCTAAACATCGCAATCAATCCCACGATGGGACTGATTTCTTCTTTGAGCATTTGACCGAGCGACTTGCCATCACGTCGCATCGAGGCAAAGAGGACGATGGCATCGTGCACACCACCCCCTAACGCCGCCCCGACGAGGATCCAGAGGGTGCCAGGCAAATAACCAAATTGCGCCGCCAGCACCGGCCCTACCAGCGGACCAGGACCCGCAATTGCCGCGAAATGATGACCAAACACCACCCACTTGGGCGTCGGCACATAGTCTTTGCCATCGCCCAAGGTCACCGCAGCGGGAGCTCGCATGTCATCGATGGTCAACACTTGGGCCATCAACCACGAGGCATAAAATCGATAGGCTACCGCAAAGGTACAAACTCCTGCGATCACTAACCAAAGCGAATTGATCGGCTCGCCGCGCGATAAAGCAGCCACACCGACTGCCACGGCTCCCATCACGGAGATCAAAAGCCACAATAAAATTTTTCCCCAACGCATGGCGCAATCTAAGGAAAGCAGAGGCACCCAAGCAAGGGAGAATGTTGCCATGATTCCTGCTTGGCAATACCTCCCAGATGACCTTAGCTCGTCAGTGCATGGCAATCCTCCTGCACGAACCCACATGAACGCTCACGCATCCACTTCGCTGCGACGTTGGCTTATCAGCTTTTCTCTGCTGCCCATTACCGCTTTTGCTCAAATCGGCGATTATCTCAAAAAGCCTGACCCATGGTACTCCAGCAAGGAAGCTCTCGTCATCGCTCACAACGTCATCAGTTACCAAAGCGACCTCGGCGGCTGGCCGAAAAATACCGTCAAACCCACCGAAGAATTCCGCGGTCGTCGTAAGGACCTTCGCCCTACTTTCGATAATGGCGCGACGATGGATGAAATGCGCCTGCTCGCTCGCATTCACCAAGCCACTCGCGATCGCGATTGCGCCACGGCATTTCAACGCGGCTTGCAATACATCCTCAACGCACAATACCCGAATGGTGGTTGGCCACAGTCGTTTCCGCTCAGCACGCAGTATCACCGCCACATCACGTTCAATGATGGCTCGATGGTGCGTGTCATGTTGTTTGTTCGCGAGGTCAGCACGGATCGACTCTACTCGTTCGTCTCCGCCCGCGACCGCGATCGCGCCGAACAAGCGTTTGCCAAGGGACTCGATTGCATTCTCCGATGCCAAATCCGCCTCAATGGCCAGCTCACCGTCTGGTGCGCGCAACACGATGAAATCACTCTCGCTCCTCGCAAAGCTCGCTCTTATGAACTCGCCTCGCTCAGCGGCTCGGACTCCGTCGGAATCACTCGTCTGCTGATGAGCATCAAAAAACCCACACCCGAGGTTGCGCGCGCGGTCGATGCCGCCATCGCATGGTTCGAACGCTCCGCCATTCGCGGCATCCGCATTCAACGCATCGATGATCCGAAATCACCCAGCGGGCGCGACCACATCATCGTCCGCGATCCAAAAGCCCGACCTCTCTGGGCACGCTTTTACGACCTCAAAAACCAACGCCCGATGTTCTGTGATCGCGATGGCATTCCAAAAACGAATTTCGCCGACCTCGGTTATGAACGACGCAATGGCTACGCTTGGTATGGCAATTGGGCGCAAAATCTCATCGAAAAGGAATACCCACGCTGGAAAAAAGCCAACGCTCACGTCCGCCGCTAATCCGTCAGCACTTTGCAATTTCTCATTGCGCGCTTGAAAGATCGCCATTTTCACCGTAAACCCTTCGCCGCATCTCCATGTTACTCCACTTTTACAAAATGAACGGCGCGGGCAATGACTTCATCGTCATCGATAATCGCGATCTCTCCATTGAACTCGATGAGGAACAAATCGCCGCACTCTGCGATCGCCATCGCGGCATCGGAGCCGATGGCTTGCTTGCCGTGGAACCTGCGGAAAAAGGAGCTGACTACAAGTTCCGCTATTACAACGCCGATGGCGGCGAAGCAGAAATGTGCGGCAATGGCGCGCGCTGCTTCGGTCGCTTTACCGCCAATCTCACAGATGAGGTAAAGGCAGTCGTCACCTTCGAAACCATCGCTGGAACGCTCTCCGCTCACCTCGTGGAGGAAAATGTGCGCATCGCCATGTCGAACCCGCACGACCTTCGCCTGAACATGGACCTGAACATCGATGGTCTTGATGGCACCATCCATTTCATCAACACCGGCGTCCCTCACGTCGTGGTCTTTGTCAATGACCTGAAAAACATCGATGTGCTGAAATACGGCACTCTCCTCCGCTTCCACGAGGCTTTTGCCCCCGCGGGCACGAATGTCAATTTCGCCAAGGTCCTCAGCTCACAACACATCGCCATCCGCACCTATGAGCGCGGCGTGGAAGATGAAACGCTGGCCTGCGGCACAGGCATGACGGCTTGCGCACTCATTCATCACTTGCTCACGGGCGCTGCCTCGCCGGTCAAAGTCGATGTCGCCGGCGGCGATACGCTAGAAATCGGTTTTGTGGCCGATGGACCAAGTTTTACCGACGTTACACTTTCCGGCCCCGCCGATTTTGTGTTTGAGGGCGCCATCGAAATTTGATTCCCTTCGCCATGTCCTTTCAAGGAACTTACACTGCCATCATCACTCCATTTCGCAATGGTCGCGTGGATGAGTCTGCTTTTCAAAAGCTCGTCGAACGCCAAGTCGCCGGCGGTGTAGCGGGCATTGTCCCGGTGGGCACGACCGGGGAATCACCCACGCTCGATATGGAGGAGCACAAGGCACTGATTCAGATGGCAGTCGCATTCGCCGCAGGCCGCATCGAGGTGGTCGCCGGTACGGGTGCCAATTCCACCAAGGAAGCCATTGAGCTCACCCAAGCCGCAGAGGCCATGGGCGCGACCGGCACCTTGCAGGTTTGCCCGTATTACAACAAACCCTCGCAGGAAGGCCTGTTTCAGCATTTTCGCACGATTGCCGAAAACACCAAGCTCCCTGTCATGCTCTACAGCGTGCCAGGTCGCTCGGGCATTGAAATTGGGGTCGACACCACCGCCCGGCTTGCCGCTGCATGCCCAAACATCACCGCCATCAAGGAAGCCGGTGGCTCGGTGGACCGCATCAGCCAACTCCGCGCCGCTCTCCCGGAGGATTTTGCGCTGCTCAGTGGCGACGACCCACTGACTCTGCCGTTCATGGTCTGCGGCGCGACGGGACTGGTCTCGGTCGCCTCGAACATCATTCCCGCCGAAATCAATCAACTCGTGCAAGCCTGCCTCGCAGGAAATTACGCAGAAGCCATTCGACTTCACCGCCATTTTTATCCTCTATTGCGCGGCTTGATGACGCTGGATGTCAATCCCGTGCCCATCAAAACCGCCGCTCATCTGATGAATCTTTGCTCAGCAGAATTCCGACTCCCCCTCGTCGGCCTATCGGACTCTCAAATCTCGCAACTTCGCACTCTGTTGCAATCTTTCCAACTCCTCTAAGCTCCATTCGCCATGTCTCTTTCTCCCAAACTTCTCGTTACGGGCCAATCCGGCCGCATGGGCCAATCGGTCATCGCCGCCGCTCAGCAAGCCGGTGTCGAGGTCGCTGCCACGCACGATGCCGGCCAAGACCTCGCTACCGCTCTCGCGAAGGCAGATACGGTCATCGATTTTACCATCCACTCGTTCACGGCAGAACTCATCGAACACGCCCTGAAATATGGCACTCGCCTGGTGATCGGCACCACTGGCCACAGTGAAGCGGAGCGCGAAATCATCTACGCCGCCGCAAAAACGCTTCCCATCGTCTACGCCCCAAATTTTTCCATCGGCGTCAATACGCTGTTCTGGCTCACCCGCCACGCCGCGCGCATCCTCGGCAATGAACATTTTGATATCGAGGTCACGGAAATGCACCATCGTCATAAGATCGATGCCCCTTCCGGTACCGCGCGCCGACTTCTCGAAATCCTCAATGAGGAAACGAAAACGGATTATCACGAGGACATCGTTCACGGTCGCTTTGGCCTCACCGGAGCACGCCCCTCCCGCCAAATCGGCATGCACACACTCCGCGGTGGCGATGTCGTCGGCGATCATACGGTGATGTTCGCCGCCGATGGCGAACGCGTTGAACTCACACACAAAGCCAGTTCGCGCATGACTTTTGCCAGCGGTGCAGTAAAAGCCAGCCAGTGGCTGGCTTCGCAAGGTCCGGGACTTTATGACATGCAAGACGTGCTCGGACTTCATTGATCCATTTTTGCAAGCCAGTGGCCCGACTGGCACACAAAGTGCCTTTCCATGCAACAGCAGCGCAGGGATTTTCTCAAAAAAATCATTCGCTGGATGAAAAATCTGCGCTATAACGATTTACCAAATACAGCATGACCAAGAAAAAAGTGATTATCATAGGCGCCGGTCCTGGCGGTTTGACGTCGGGCATGATCCTCGCTCATCGCGGTTTCGATGTCACCATTCTCGAAAAACAAAATCGCGTGGGCGGTCGCAATGCCGAATTGAAGGTCGGCGATTTCTCGTTCGATACTGGCCCTACGTTTTTGCATCAAAAATTCACGCTGGATGAAGTATTCGCCGAGGCAGGCGCCAAGCCCGAAGACTACATGGATCTGGTTCTGCTCGATCCCATGACAAAGCTCACCTGGGGTGAAATTTCGATGGAAACCACCTGCGACCGCGAACTGATGGAAGCGAATGTCGAAAAAGCCTTCCCCGGTCATGGTGAAGGATACCGCCGCTTCATGGCCGATCACGCGGTCAAACTCGCTGCCATTTACCCTTGCCTCCAACGCCCTTATCACGAGCTCAAGGCTTTCCTCAGCCCCGCTCTGATGAAGGCGATCCCCTATGTCGCTACTGGAAAAAGCGTAGTCGATGTGCTTGAAAATTATTTTGCCGATGACCGACTAAAACTCGCTTTCACCTTCCAAGCGAAATACCTCGGCATGTCACCTTGGCGCTGCCCGGCTCTTTTCAGTATTCTTTCTTACATCGAATACCGCTACGGCATTTATCACGTGCAAGGTGGCCTCTGCAAAATTTCAGAAGGCATGGCCAAGCTGTTCCAAAAAAATGGCGGCACTCTGCGCCTGAATACTGCCGTCAAGGAACTGAAGTTCACCGGCAGCCAATGCACTGGAGTGGAACTGGAAAATGGCGAGGTCCTCGCTTGCGATGATATCATCATGAATGCCGATTATGCCCACGCGGTCACGAATCTGCTCAATGGTCACTCGAAACCGAAGTCGCAGGTGGAGAAGAAAAAGTTCTCGTGCTCGACGTTTATGCTCTACCTCGGCTTGGACAAAATTTACCAAGACGAACCGCACCATCACATCATCTTTGCCGATAACTACCGCCATAACGTGGAGGACATCCAAAGCGAAAAAATCGTCTCCGATGACATGTCGGTCTATGTCCGCAATTCGTCCATCACCGATCCCCATGTCGCTCCCCCAGGGCAATCGGGGCTCTACATTTTGGTGCCCACCATCAATACCCGCCACGGCTTTGATTGGGAAACTTACAAACAAGAATATCGCGATAAGGTCATCGCCCGTATTGAAGCCAAAACCGGCATGAAGGACCTCAGCAAGCACATCATTGCAGAGCGGATCCTAACACCGCAAGATTGGCGCGATGAAGGCGATATCTTCATGGGAGCCACGTTCAATCTCGCTCACACTCTCGATCAAATGCTCTACCTCCGCCCACACAACCGCATGGAGGGATTTGATAACCTGTTCCTCGTCGGCGGTGGCACGCACCCCGGCAGCGGACTCCCCACGATTTACGAAAGTGGTCGCATCTCCAGCAATTTGCTCTGTGATCGACACAAGGTCGCCTATGACCGCGTCGATCTCGCCCCAGCCTTTCTTACCCCTGTTGGATAAGAGAGTAGAGGTCCGAGAATGACCTAGGCACCTCACCCCAAGGAGGCAAATCGGCATCGCAAAGGCTTCATCGTTCATGGCTGAAGACGGTGATCTTTTGCGCGATGAATCGGGACATTCGCCAAAAAATCCGACAAAATCACCTTGCCAAAGTCGCGCATCCATGGCACTTTCTGGTGTCGACATTAGTATCTTTATCAACTCACTAAGGTTATGCTTCCTGCTCACGCTCCTTTTTCTGAATCCGCTCGGCGCTTGATCGAGACCGCTCTCGTTGGCCTCGATGCAACCCAGCGCGCTTGGCTCTCTGGGTATCTCGCCAGTGCCCCTACAGCCGTTGCGGTAGCACCGGCCGCATCGGTCAAAGCCCTCGTGCTCTATGGCACGGAGTCGGGCAATTCAGAAAAACTCGCCGATCGCACGGCAAAGGAAGCCAAGAAAAAAGGCATCGCTGCTACAGTAAAAAACATGGCCGATATCAAGGCGGCTGATCTCGCGAAACACCAAAACCTCATGGTCGTGGTCTCGACTTGGGGCGATGGCGAACCACCCGATACTGCCACTTCTTTTTACAAGGATTTCATGGCGCTCGAGACAAAACTGCCTGACCTCAAGTTCTCGGTCTGCGCACTCGGCGATACCTCTTACGAAAAATTCTGCCAAGTCGGCAAGGACATCGATGCCAAATTGGAAGCACTCGGCGCCCAACGCGTCGCCCCTCGCGCCGATTGCGATGTCGATTATGAGGATGCTTACACCGATTGGCTCGGTGCTTCGCTGAAGGCTTTTGCCCCTAGTGTTTCTGCTGTTGCTGAAATCCCCGCCGCAGCCATCCCCGTAGCGAGCAGCTACGGCCTCAAAAATCCTTTTCCTGCGGAAGTTCTGGAAAACATCCTCCTCAATGGCAAAGGCACTACCAAGGAAACCATCCACGTCGAGCTTTCTCTCGCAGGCTCCGGCCTCACCTATGAACCCGGAGATGCCCTCGCCGTCATTCCTCTCAATGCCGATGACGTCGTCGCCGATCTCCTCCAAGCCGCGAAACTCAAGGGTGATGAGGAAGTCGAAACCAAAGCCTCAGGCAAGAAATCCTTGGCCCAGGCGCTGCGCGAGGATCTCGATATCACCGGCCTCTCACGCTCGGTTTTGACGAAACTTCAAGAAGCCGCTCCTCATCCGAAACTCGCCGCTCTGCTCGAGGAAGGTGCAAAGGAGCAACTGAAGGAATACACCTACGGCCGCGAGATCGTCGATGCCATTCTTGACTTTGCCCCACAAGGCCTCCCCGCTCAGACTCTCGCCAGCTTGCTGCGCAAGCTTCCGCCTCGCCTTTACTCCATCGCTTCCAGCCCCTTGGCTCACCCCGATGAAGTCCACCTCACGGTCGCCGCCGTGCGCTACCAGACAAATGGCCGCGCGCGCAAGGGCGTCGCTTCCACCTACCTCGCCGATCAAGCACTGACTGGCCAATCGGTGAAAGTCTATACCCATACCAACAAAAATTTCCGCCTTCCCGAAAATGGCGATACCCCCATCATCATGGTCGGCCCCGGCACTGGCGTGGCGCCATTCCGCGCTTTTGTCGAACATCGGGCCGAGCTCGGCCACTCCGGCAAGAGCTGGCTGTTCTTTGGCGATCAACGCTACATGTTTGATTTCCTCTACCAGCTCGAATGGCAAGAGCACCTGAAAAATGGCACTCTCAGCCGACTCGATGTCGCCTTTTCCCGCGATCAACCCGAGAAGATCTACGTCCAACAACGCATGCGCGAAAAGTCGCGCGACCTCTACGACTGGCTGCAACAGGGTGCACACTTCTACGTCTGCGGCGATGCCTCGCGCATGGCTCATGATGTCCACGAAGCTCTGATCGACATCTACCAGCAACACGGCGGCCTCACCCGCGAAGCAGCCGAAGCCGAACTCGAAGCCCTCAAGAAAGCCAAGCGCTACCAGCGCGATGTTTATTAAAATTGCCAGTGCCGAGTGAACAGTCATCAGTGTTTTTGATACCGCAATTCTGAAAATTCTGAAATTCTGTCAAAATTGGCCACCATCATCTTATTCCACCTTACTTCACAACCGTTGTTCCATTCTAACCACTGATCACTGCCCACTGATCACTCACCACTGAAAAAGTCATGTCTGAAACCAAACTCGCCGCTAACGAATACATCAAAATTCGCTCGAACTACCTCCGCGGCACTCTTGCCGAGGAACTCAACGATGTGTCCACCGGAGCCATTTCCGAGGACAGCCAGCAGCTCATCAAGTTCCACGGCTCCTACATGCAGGATGACCGTGACTTGCGCCCTGACCGACGCAAGCATCGCCTGGAAAAGGCCTACTCATTCATGATCCGCATCCGCGTGCCCGGTGGTGTTTCCACTCCCGCGCAATGGCTCGCCACGGATGATCTCTGCGAAAAATACGGCAATCAGGACTTCAAACTCACGACCCGCCAAGCGTTCCAGTTGCACGGCGTGATTAAGTCGAACCTCAAGCGCACGATCCAAGAAATCAACCAAGCCGCCATGGACACCATCGCGGCCTGCGGCGATGTGAATCGCAATGTGATGTGCAATCCCAACCCACACCTCTCTCACATCCACGCCGCCGCTCTCAAAGCCGCTCAGGACATTTCGGACCACCTCACTCCGCGCACCCGCGCCTACCACGAAATCTGGCTCGATGGCGAGAAAATCGAAAGCTCGGAAGAGGAAGTGGAACCGATCTACGGCAAAACCTACTTACCCCGTAAGTTCAAGATCACCGTCGCAGTGCCACCATCGAATGATGTCGACATCTACGCGAATTGCCTCTCTTTCATCGCCATTGTCGAAAAAGACCAGCTTGTCGGTTACAATGTAGCAGTAGGCGGCGGCATGGGCATGACTCACGGCGCCGAGGAAACGTTCCCACGCATCGCCGATGTGATTGGTTTTTGCACCCCCGAGCAAGTCGTCGAGGTCGCGGAAATGGTGGTCAAGGTGCAGCGCGACTTCGGTTGCCGCACGGACCGCAAGCACGCGCGTATGAAGTACACCGTGCAGGACCACGGTCCCGCTTGGTTCTTGGAGAAACTCAACGAATACCTCGGCTGGAGTCTGCAGCCCGTGCGCCCGTTTGTTTTTGAAAACAACGGCGACCGCTACGGTTGGGTCACGGATCCTACCGGAAATTCTCACCTCACTCTGTTCATCGAAGGTGGTCGCGTCATCGACCGCCCCGGCCAACCAATTCGCACGGGCTTGAAGGAAATCGCGAAGGTCCACACCGGCGACTTCCGCCTCACCGCAAACCAAAATGTCATCATCGCCAATGTCACTCCCGAACAACGCCCCATCATTGAGGCATTGGTGGAGAAATACGGCTTGGAAGATGGCAAAAAGCGCAGCGCCCTGCGACTCAATGCACTCGCCTGTGTCGCCCTGCCTACTTGCGCGCTATCGCTCGCCGAAGCCGAACGCTACTTGCCGAAGTTGATTGATGAAATCGAGAAAGACATCGAAAACGCCGGGCTGCGTCACGATGCCATTACCATCCGCATGACGGGCTGCCCGAACGGTTGCGCACGACCCTACATTGCCGAAATCGGCTTTGTCGGTCGCGGTCCCGAACGCTACAATGTCTATCTTGGCGGCGGTCACGCAGGCCAACGCTTGAGCAAGCTGTACAAGGCCGATGTGCCGCAATCCGAGATTCCGGGACTGCTCAGCCCAGTGATTCATCGCTACGCCAAAGAGCGGGAAGAAGGCGAGAAATTCGGTGATTTTGTCATCCGCGCCGGCATCATCGCCGCCACAGTGCAAGGTGACGACTTCCATAAAAACATTCGTCCACTCTGAATCATCCCCGCGCTGCAACTGCCGTGACCACCGCTCTATCCGCTCCGGAACTATCTGAAAGACTTTCTTCATTGAAAGCCGGAGATCGACTGCGCTTGCTTCATGAAGAGTTTGGTAGTCGCCTTGTCGCCACCACTTCTTTTGGTTTGCAAGCTGCGGTGATGCTGCACCTGATTCATCATCATGCACCAGAGATTCCTGTCGTCTTCATTGATACGGGATATCTTTTTCCTGAGACCTATCAATACATGCAGGAGTTGATGGACAAATGGCCCGTCAAACTCCGCACGTATCTGCCCAAATGGACCGCAGCTCATCAGGAAGCGATTTACGGCAAGTTGTGGGAGCAAGGCAAAGAAGGCAATGAAAAATACGCTTTAATCAATAAAATTGAACCGATGAATCGCGCGCTCCAAGAACTGGGCGCCGATGTCTGGATCTCTGGCTTGCGACGCTGCCAAAGCTCGACACGGGCTCATCGCCCATTTGCAGAGCAACAAAAGCAAACCCTCAAGGTCTACCCGATTTTAGATTGGGCTGATGCTCAAATTGCGGCCTACATGACTTCCCATGACATCCCTCGCCATCCACTCGCGGATCAGTATGTTACCATGGGAGATTGGCACAGTACAGCACCCGCCGCGCAGGGCGTAGAAGCGGAAATGACCCGCTACAACGGACTGAAATACGAATGCGGTTTGCATGAGTCATCGACGCAGTCCGATTTTCAAATCTGAAACCTCTTCAATCATCTTGGGCTCATACCAATAAGCCCAATACCCATGCTGCTTCGATTTCGATGCTGCATGACAAAAGAAGTGGGCTTAGCGACATTTTTTTATTGCGTAAACAAGCAAAAATGGTCAATGTATTTACGAAACCTCTATGAAAAACCACATTCCTATTTCTAAAAAGTTGTTCTTTGGCAGCTTACTAGCCGGTCTGCTTGGCCTATTGGCTCATGCCTCAGGACAAGAAACCGAAGTTGCCATCATCGTAAAACCAAAGGCCACCATGCCTGAGGCCGCACTGAACGCTTTGGTTTCAGCCCATGGCGGTCGTGAACACAGAAATATCCCGCAACTGAATGCACGGATCATTCGCCTGCCTGCAAAAGCGGCCCAAAAAGCACTCGCTGCCATTGCAAAGCACAAGGATGTGGAATATGCCGAGCCTGATTTTACCGCAACAGCTTTTAATGTAGCGAACGACCCACAATTCACCTCTGGGAATCAATGGGCCCTCGGCAAAATTGAAGCTCCCAATGCTTGGACGACAACAGTCGGATCGAGTGATGTCGTAGTTGCTGTGATCGACTCGGGTGTATCTGCTTCTCATCCCGACCTCGCTGGAAAAGTTCTCCCTGGTTACGACTTTTTCAACAATGACAACGATGCTTCAGACGACAATGGTCACGGCACGGCTGTTGCCGGCCTCATTGGCGCGGCGACCAACAATGGTATCGGGATGGCTGCTGTCTCTTGGAATAGCTCGATCTTGCCCGTCAAAGCTCTCGGTGCCGATGGCAGTGGATCCTATTCCGCCATTTCGAACGCCATCGTTTGGGCTGCCGACAACGGCGCAAGCATCATCAATCTCAGCCTTGGCGGCACATCTGCGTCGACAACGTTGCAAAATGCCGTCAATTACGCATGGAACCGCAACTGCGTAATCATCGCAGCTGCCGGAAATAGCGGTAACAACATTCCGCAATACCCTGGAGCTTGCACCAACGTCGTCGCTGTTTCAGCCACTGACATCAACGATGCTCGTACCAGCTGGTCCAATTTCGGCAGCTATGTCGATATTGCAGCGCCCGGTGCGAACGTGCTGACACTCCAAGGTGCCAATTCTTACTCGAACTGGAACGGAACTTCTTTTTCCAGCCCGATCACGGCAGGTGTTGTGGCGCTCATGGCATCGGCCAATAGCAGCTTGAACAATACTTCTCTCGTCAATACTCTGCTCGCCAATGCTGATGATCTCGGCACTGTGGGCTATGATGTGAATTTTGGCAATGGACGTGTGAACGCCCGACGCGCCGTGCAAGCCGCCCTAGGCACGGTTCCCGCCGATACCACATCGCCATCTGTCTCGATCACCTCACCTGCTAATGGCAGCACTGTCGCAGGCACTGTGAATGTGAGCCTCTCGGCGACCGACAACATTGCGGTCACTCGCACGGAGCTGTTCATCAATGGCAGCATTTTTGGCACGAGCGAGACCGCCACGGCAAACTTTAGCTGGGACACGGCTGCTTTCGCAGATGGCTCTTACACTCTCGAAGCTCGCGCGTACGACGCCGCTAATAACGTTGGCTCACGCACCATCTCGGTCACGGTAAGAAATGCCGTGATTGTCGACACGACCGCGCCCACTGTTGCCATCATCTCGCCGACCAATGGCACGCGCCTCAAAGGTAGAAGTGTGAACGTTGAAGTAAGATCCAGTGACAATATCGGCGTAACTCGAGTTGAATTGTATATTAATGGACGCCTTTCTGCTTCGAGTTCGAGTGCGAATCCTCGCTTTTCATGGAATATTGGAACTTTACCGAGTGGCAGCTATACCCTGCAATCATTCGCTTACGACGCTGCTGGCAATATTGGAGAATCCAGCATCATTACCGTGCGGAAATAATCTAGCGTCTCATAGAAATGTTCACGGTCGACGGCAACGTCGACCGTTTTTTGTTTTTCACCCATCGGCGAATCCAAGCATCGACTCCACGGTGACATTCAATCGGTGAAATTCGTTTCCTTTCGTCAATCCGTCGTGGGATAGGATGAAATGAGCAATCAACGCAAGGACAACAAGTAGCAATGAAGCTCCGGAACATCATCGATCATCATCCTCGGCTCAATGGCTAACAGCGCAGCTCGATCGTGATAACCCCAGGTTACAGCAATTTCCTTCACTCCTGCCGCGCGCGCAGTCTCAAGATCCATCAAACTATCGCCGATCATCACCACATGATCC
>JBDLWB010000027.1:0-10145 GCA_039804425.1 Verrucomicrobiota bacterium | reverse complement strand
TTGTTGGTCCGGCACCCAGCCTCGTGTTTTCGTGGCAAAGGCGATGTAGACCCAGCGATCACTGCGGCGTATGATGCGACACAGTGAGCCAGCTGGAACTTCAATGACTTGTCCCGAGGTGCGTGAGGCTTCTGCGTAAACGGTCGTTTGATCCACAACGACGACAGCTTGATCTTCCAATGGTGCAAAGATCGAGTCATCGGGATAGATCTTTTGGGCAAAAAGACTCGTGAACGTGAGGATCGGGCAGACGAGTAGCAGTAGGATCGCGCCCGTACGCAACCTGCTTCCTGCGTGAGTTGCGGGGAAAGTGAGAAGGCAAATCGCCGCAAGCCAGAGCGAGGCATAGAACATTTGGGACAGATACGACTTCGGAATCTTTGTCAGTGTGTATTGATAATTGGGTCGTTTGATCGTCAATGCACCGAATTTTCGTTCGAGAAAACGCAGATTTTGCTTTGCCTCTGGGTGTTCAGGGTCGACCGCCAGTGCGCGACGATAGTAGAGAGCGGCATAGCCTTGGGATCCGGCGCGGTAGCAGGCATTGCCGATGTGATAGAGTGTGTCCGCTGACAGAGAATCGTAAGGGCCTGCGGCAAGCCATGCGGCAATCGCTTCACTGTATTTCCCTTGTTCATACGACGTTACAGGATTGGTCGTAGTGGTAGACGTTACCGCTGCGTTTGCGATCGGCGACAGGAGAAAACATGATAGTGCTAGAAAAAATGCAAGTTTTTTCAGTGTGGTAAGGATTTCTTGACGTTTTGATGATGAAAGCGACGAATCAGTGGGAGTAGGGCGGAAACATGTTTCATCGCGTTCGAGCAAGATGGCTTTGATCTCTGAGGTTTCTCCGTGTTGCGGCAACCAAACCTCGATGAAACGTCCAACACGGCGCAAGAACTCCACGCTGTCATCTGGTGCGGTTTGCAGTGATTTCCATGCCTCACGTCGGCGTTTTTGTTCCTCCGTTAACTTCCATCTCGGCCAAACTTGGCGTTGAAAAATCGCAAATATGAGGATCAATACGATGATCAGTGGTAGCAGTTGCCAGAGATTGGCAACATGGCTCGAGCGCTGTGGTCTGAGCAGTGCTGCGTCAGGAAGTAACCCGAGGATATCTGTCATGTTTTCCATCGGCACACTTGCTGCGGCGGGAGCAAGGGCCGTTGCTCCAGGGGGCGCTGCGACAGGATTCGTCGATGGCAGCACTTTCAGTGGTAGTGGTGAAGTGGTAAGCGTCTTGTAACTGGCATCGGTCGGGTCAAAATACACCAATCGGAAAGGCGGCACGAGTGTTTGTCTTGCTGTGGGGCGCATGAACTGTTTGAACTGGACGGTTCCTTGCTGCAGTCGACGTTCTTCACCGAGTTCACTGCGGCTTGCTTCATAGAGCTTCCAGCCATCGGTATCAGTGAGCACGGGAGCATCCATCGAATCAAGATTACCGCGACCACTGATCACGAGGTCGACATGGATGGGGTCACCTTCGCGAACTTCCGACTCCGCGAGTCGGGCATCGAGCGTAAACGTGCCGACTGCATTGCGAAAATCGGCGGGAGCATTGGCGGGTAGAGGCTGCGCGGTTAGTTCTAACGATTCTGCCTGCAAATTGAGTGGAATGGCATTTTGTTCAAAGCCAAATTGACCCATGACATTTTGCACTGAGATCAATCGAATTTTGGCGGGCCCCATCGTGACCTTTCCTGCGGTGCTGGCGGACATTGTGCTGGGGTATGAGGCGCATTGGTAATTGGCGCCGAGCAAAATGGCATTGCCCAGTTGCGGGCGTGGTTCAAAGCGCCATGCGGTAATGCCACTGCGATCGAAGTCGGGAATGCCCCATTCATCAATGCGGATATTGCTTGGGAAATAGATTTTCAGTTCGATGGGCAAAATTTCCCCGACATAAGGATTTGGCTTGTTCGTTCTGAAAAAAGCGGCATAGGGGATGCGTTCCGAGCCGATGCGTAGTTCCGAAAAGCGGATGGTGGAGGCATCAAAAATTTCGAACTCCAGCGCATTGCTAGTAAAAGTTTTGGATCCTACGCTGAGTGATACGGGTGGGATGCGATGTTTGCCGACTTCAAACGAGGAGACCTGAAATTGATAGATATAGCCCAATTTTCGGCCTGGAAGAATTGTCGCGTTAGGACCGCCAAAACCTCGCGATTGAATGCTGACACCGGCGACTTGAGGAATGTTGAGTGTTTCAGGTGGTTCGATTTCTGAGAGCAAAATTTCCAACACAGCTTGCTCGCCCCGTGCGAGAAATTGGCTCGAAAGATTCATCTGTAAGGCAGCAGCGTGGGCGCTGGCGCAGGTGAAAACGAAAAGCAACAATCGGGATAATGAGTTCATAAAAGGAAAAAGATTACCAATCCTTGGCGGGACGGCGATATTCGTGACGGCCGGGGGCGACAATGCCGCGCTGGAGATCGGCGTTTTCTTTGAGCTTGCGAAGAGCACGATCTTCTTTCGTTTCACCAGGGCGCTGGTCTTTGCCGTGAGTGTTGTTGGGATCTGGTTTTTCGGGGTCGGGCGTTTTGCCATTTGAGTCATCTTTCCCTTCCTGGTCATTTTTTCCTTTGCCGTCCTTGGGGTCTTTGGGTTGTCCTTCACCCTCGCCTTCCTCTTCGCCTTCGCCTTCACTTGCGCCGGGTTCTTGGCCTTCTTGTTCTCCCTGACCTTGCATTTGCGCCTGCATTTCCTTTTGCTGTTGTTCCATTTTTTGACGCAATTTTTCCAGATAATGTCGTGCTAGATTGCCGTTTTGTTTCGCCGCTTCAGAGTTCGAGCGTAGCTCCAGAGCTGATTGAGAGTGGCGCACGGCATCGGCCCAGTTGAGCATGATGGTTTGCATGCGACGAAGGCCATTCGATGGTTGATCGGCGTTGCCTTGCTCTTCGGTCATCCATTCCTCCATGCGTTTCTGCAGCAATTCCTCAAATTTTTCGGGTGCGACCTTGGCATCGGGATACACTGCTCCATCCGCCAGTTCGGCCCAACCGAGTTGAAAAAGAGTATTGCTCATTCCTTGATGGGCGGCACTGCGAACGCTGGAGTCTTCGGCAGTGAGTGCTTCCGAGTAAGACTTGCGGGCTGCGGCGTAATCTTTCAATCGGTAGTCCGCCGTGGCTTTGCCCAGCATCAAACTGGCGCGATTTTCGCTGAGGGGTGGTTCTTGTTCGGCGAGTTGTTCGAAGCATTTTTGGGCGCGGGCAAAATCTTCCGCTGCGAGTGCAGCACGAGCCTCGGGCAAAGTTGCTTGGGCTGCATCGGTCTCTTGGGGGGAGAACCAACAAAAGCCCATCAGGAGCATCGATGCAACAGTGCGACTTGGACGCCACTTTGTGCCCATAAGATGAGAGGCGATCAGCAATAATACGCTGGGGATGAGAAACCATTGGAAGAGTTCGGTAGCGACGACTTTTTCGCGGCCCTTGAGTTCGAACGATTCCAAATCCGCAACGGCTGCCGCGATCATTTGTGGGATATCGCTCGCCGATTGTGCGAGGGCAAAGCGCCCGCCCGCTTTTTCTGCAAAGCTACGCAAGACATCGGCTTGTAGGCGTGTGATCACCTCTTGGTCATTGACATCACGAAATCTGCCATCGGGGAAATTGGCGTCGGGAATGAAAGATCCCTCGTCCGTACCCATGCCGACAGCAAACACGTAGGTGCCAGATTGTTTGATGTCATCGAGGGTCTTCAGCAATTCGGGCGAATGCTCTTCACCATCTGATAAAATCAGCAGGCCATTGTTTTGTTGCGCGGTTTCCTTTAATGTTGCAACGGCGAGGTTCACCGCTTCTGCGACATTCGAACCACCTGTGGGGATGGAATCGCAGTCCAGTTGCTCGACCGTTTCGCGCACAGCAATGTGATCACTGGTGAGTGGCGCGAAAAGATAAGGCATGCTGGCGAAACCGACGATACCAATGCGGTCGTTGGGGAGAGTTTCGAGCAGTTCATAAATGAGTGCTTTGGCTTGGTCGAGACGTGAAGGTTTGAGATCGTTCGCGAGCATTGAGCGAGAGAGATCGAGGACGATGATGACATTTCTGCCGCGAGTGGTTTCGGTTTGCGTCGCTTCCTCAATCTGCGGACGAGCGAGAGCGATGATCAGAAATGCAAGCCCCGTGAGCAGGCATAGCAGGGAAAGTCGGCGTGGCCATGGTCCGGCCGTGCGAAGCAATTGCGGGCGCAGTCGGTCGGCTACAAATTCTTGCCATTGTTTGCGCTTATGTCGGGATACGAGCAACGCCAGCACGGCGATGATCGGGATCACGATCAACAAGAGCAAGAGTGTGGGATAGGCAAAAGTCATCATAACTACAGAGCGCGGGGAGGAGGAGAGAGAGCCATGAGCATTGCGGCGAGGGTGGCGAGCAAAGCGCTGGGAATCAAAAACCAGAGGAACCACTCCGTGTCCTCACTGACCGTGTATATTTTTCGTTCGGTTTTTTCCAATGCATCGATGGTGCGGAAGGTATCCTTCAATTCTGCATTGGTCTGTGCCCAGTAGTGTTCACCACCGGTGAGGCGAGCGACCTCTTGTAGCGTCGGCAAATCAAACTCTTGGCGCGGGAATCGTTGGATGTTGCTGCTCACGCGACCTTCTTTGGTGCCGAGGGCGATGGTGTAGATTTTGATGTTGAGATCGGCGGCATACTTTGCGGCATCGACGGGAGAAATTTTTCCCGAGTTGTTCGCGCCATCGGTAATCAGCACGATGACTTTCGATTTGGCATCGCGCGCATGGAGTCGGGATGCGGCGGCAGAGATGGCTGAGCCAATTGCAGTGCCTTGTTCTCGCACGGTGCCGCCTCCACTGCGGTAGTTCAGTTTCACCCGAGCGAGTCCGTCGAGTAACCAATCGTGATCGAGCGTGATGGGACTGATGTGATAGGGTTGTCCCGAAAATACGACCAAGCCGATGCGGTCATCAGGGCGATCTTGGACAAAGCGCGTGACCACATCCTTGGCCGCACGCAGTCGCTGCATCGGACGTCCGTCGTTGGTGGTGAAGTCGTCGATTTCCATCGACAGCGAGACATCGAAGGCGATCATGATGTCGATCCCCGATGCCGAGCGGCGTTGAAATTCCTCGCGCCAGACAGGACGAGCGAGGGCAAGGATGGCGAAAATCAGTGAGCACAACAGCAGCGAGAGCGAGGCCGATCCTGGACCTTTACGAAGTTTGCTCCCTAACGAAACGAGGATGTTAAGGGTCGAAAAAATCAGCGTCGCCTCTGCGCCCCGACCCCGTCGCAAGAAGAGCATGGCCAAGACAGGCAGTAGCAGAAGTAGCCACAGCGGCGAGGTGAAGCGAAAATGTTGCAAAAAGTGGCTCATGACGCTTGTGAATCAACGGGTGAGGGCAAGGCATGAAGTTGATCGAGCAATCTTGAGGCTTGCGGAACAATGGGGGATAGATCGACGGGGTTCGATGTTGGCGCGTACTTGTAGCGACAGAGTGTGGAGAAAAAATCTGTGAGCGCGCGACGCAAGTCTTCTGGCAGAGAGGCGAGCGCTTCGTGGCGCGACAGAAATTCCTCGTGTGTTTCATACAGCGAGGGGTCAGCGAAAGCGAGCGAGAGGTAGCGTCGTAAAATCAGCGAAACGGCGGTCGATCGCTCGACTCCATGTTGAATCGATTCTGCTTGTTTGAGTTGACGCTGGGCAAATGCGAAAGCTTCCGAGCGAGTTCGTGGTGCACGTGGCTTGCGTCGAATTGCTCTTGCCGTAGCATACGTGGCAATCGCCAGAGAGAGAACAACGAGCCAAGCCCACCACGGCATCCAAAAACGCGGGATCAAATCCTGGACTTCCGGGATGTCGTAGAGTTCGAGAGATGGCGCGTTTTCTTCCATTAGCGGGCACGTTGACGGGTACGGCGTTTCAACAACGCATGCAGAGCGGGAATGGGATCATCCTGCGTCGAGAGATCGGCGACATCGATTCCGTGTTTGCGAAATGCCATCATCACTCCCTCGCGCGCGCGCTGCATCAGCTTTTCATAGGCCATGCGCAGGCTGGCATTCGAGGTATTGACACTCGTTTGCCAACCGGTTTCGGGATCTTCCAAGGTCACACGTCCCGCTTGGGGTAGTTTTTGTTCCAGTGGGTCGGTGATGCGAATGGCGATGGTATCATGCTTCGCTGCGATCTTGCCGAGTGGGCGATCCATGGCATCGATCAAGAAGTCGGAAATCAAAAAAACCAGCGACTTTTGCGGCAGCGCCTGGAGCAGCGTAGTGGCGGCTTGTTCGAGGGATGAGCCTGCTTGTTCGGGACGAGCGATGAGAATTTCGCGAATCAAGCGCAGCAAATGGCGCGTGCCTTTGGCTGGTGGGATGAACAGCACCGACTCCTCTGCGAAAAGCAGCAATCCGCATTTGTCGCCATTTTGCAGCGCGGAAAACCCGAGTATGGCCGCCGTTTCCGCCGCGACTTCGCGCTTGGAAAAATGCACGGAGCCATAGTTCGATGATCCGCTGACATCGACAGCAAGCATCACACTCATTTCGCGTTCTTCGCGGAATTTGCGGATGTAAGGTTGATCCATGCGCGCCGTGACATTCCAATCGATGAAGCGGATTTCATCGCCGTGTTGGTATTCCCGAAAATCATCAAAGTCCAGCCCCTGTCCCTTAAAAGAGGACTGGTATTCGCCGGAGAAAGAATCGCGCACTAAGCGACGTGCCTTGAGCTCGAGCTTGCGCACGCGAGCCATGATTTCCTCCACTAGATGATCATTCGTCATGGGTGAGAGCGAATCTTAGGGCACGGGGATTTTGGCGAGGAGTCGATCGATGATCACATCGGTCGTGACATTTTCCGCTTCTGCTTCGTAAGTGACGAGAATCCGGTGACGTAGGACATCGTGAACCATGTCCTTGACGTCTTGCGGAATCACAAAGGCACGACCTGCCATGAAAGCGCGGGCGCGAGCACTGAGGGCGAGATTGATTGTGCCGCGAGGTGATGCTCCCGAGCGAATGAGATTTTTCAGCGGCGCATCATACTTCGCCGGGTCACGGGTGGCATTGATGATCTGGACGATGTACTGCCGGATTGCAGGGTCCATGTAGACCGAGTTGACGAGCTCCCGTGAGAGCGCGATTTGCTCTGGCGACGCAGCGGTTTTGGTTTGGTACTGCGGCTGAGAAGTAGCCATGCGATCCAGAATGATCAGCTCTTCTTCTGGCGTGGGGTAATCGACAGTGACTTTCAGCAAAAAGCGGTCGAGCTGTGCTTCGGGCAAGGTGTAGGTGCCTTCTTGGTCAATCGGGTTTTGCGTCGCGAGAACCAGAAATGGTTGCGGGAGTTGATACGTTTTATCGCCCAAGGTGACTTGGCGTTCCTGCATCGCCTCCAGCAAGGCCGACTGCACCTTCGCAGGTGCGCGGTTGATTTCGTCAGCGAGGATGAGATTGTTAAAAATCGGTCCCAGTTTGGGTTGGAACGACGTGGTTTGTGGGTGATACACCATCGTTCCGAGAAGATCGGCAGGCAACAGATCAGGGGTGAACTGAAAGCGCGCAAAGGTCGTGTGCAAGCAGCCCGAGAGCGCTTTGACGGCAAGAGTTTTGGCAAGTCCCGGGACGCCTTCGAGCAGGATGTGGCCATTGCAAAGAAGGCCAATCAGCAATCGGTCGACCAAGCCGTCTTGACCGACGAGAACTTGAGCCATTTCCGTTTTTACGGCTTGAATCCAGTGGCTCGTCGCAGCGATGCGCGCTTGTGTCTCTTCAATCGTCGGTGTCGGTGGAATCATAAGGTCAATCTACGCGTTGATAGCGTCATTGCGCAACTTGATTGTGTAAAGCGGGGCATTTTTTCTGATTTGGCCAATGAAAGCGATGGCATGATGCCATCGTTGGATCGATCTGGAGTAGGAGAAGCGAGCATTCATACTTGTCGATGGGAGTGGCTGGATTGGAAAAAAGGATTGACCGATCGCGGGATTTGATGCACTGGCACGGCGGTCATGATGTGTGGGAAAGACAAGGCTAGGGCAAAGGTGCGGCATATTGCTTCGGTCAAGACGTGGGGCGTGGCGATGCTCTGCATGGCTTCGGTTTCTTGTGGCTTGTTCCCGGAAAAAGTGCCCTTGAAGGCGCAGCATGTGATGTATGAGTGGCATGATCACGGTGGCCCTGGTGAAGTCAATTTGCACATCAATCTGACGACCCAAATTGCTCAGGTGCGGCGCGGCCATCGCATGATTGGTTGGTGCTATGTTGCCACGGGGAAAGAAGGCAAGGGGACTCCGGCGGGACATTATCGCATCATGGAAAAAATGGAGGAAAAATACTCCAACAAGTATGGCTGGGTCGAAAACGAGCTCGGACAGGTGACCAATGGCGATGCGACACCTGCGGTAAAGCTCAAGCCAGGTGAGACTTACTATCCCGCGCCGATGCCCTATTGGCATCGTTTGACCTCTTACGGAATTGGCATGCACGTGGGGATGATCCCAGAGCCGGGCAAGCCGGCGTCTCATGGATGCATCCGCATGCCTGAGGAATTTTGTCCTTTGTTGTTCGGGGTGACCAAAGTGGGCACACCGGTTCGCATCATCTATGGGCCCAAAGATCCGGTGATGGTTTGGCAATGATGGATTCAGTTCGCGGAACCAGTGATGGCATTGAGTCTCTTGCGCACAGAATCAGGAAGCGGATGATTATTGGCCCAGTTTGTCGCGGCGTTTTGGTCCCTCTCCATCCAGCGCGATAGAGTTCGCAGGTACATGGCTTCTTGTTGACCGGGGTCGGTGAGGCGCTCGATTTGCGAGACAGCCGCTGCAGGGTCTTGGCGGAACGAGTGCCAGACAAATTGTTCGACAAGTCGGTCCGTGACATCGGCCGAATGAGCATTCATCAGTGCGACGGCTTGTTGTGGTTCTTTGATGGCCGTTGCATTGATGATGCCGCGCAGGCCATTCGAACGAAGTTCGCCAGCGGGGAGTTTGTTGAAGTAGTCGAGGGCTTCTTGCGGATTGCGATCCGCCATGACATAGAGCGCGTCATCGAGCATACGATTGGTCGCTTGGGATGGGTTCGCGATCAACCAATCGGCCGTGCCTGCGGGGTCGGTTTGAATGGTGCGTTCGGCAAACCTTGTCATCGCCCCTTCTTTGAGGGCGGGGTCTTGGAGGCTGGTAATCCATTCGCGGGTGCCGTCCATGCCTTTTTCTGAAATCAAGGCGGGTAAGAGCTGATTGAGTGCATCGCCGCGCTCGACGGAGCGTGGCATTTGCTGGAGTAGGGACGAGGCGAGTTCCGGGTTTTGGAAGGCGAGCCCTTTGATCACTCCGACCATCCACGGATTGCCGCCTTCGCCTTGATGATTTGATTTCGCCCAAGCGATCGCAGCATCGGGATCAACTCCCGCCCAAGCGGAGAGGATGGTTTGCCTTGCGAAGGGGTTGCCCGTGTTTTTGGTTGCGTAATCGAGTGCGGTGAGGGGATCGACCTTGGCCCAAGCGGTGAGCAACACGGCATATTCGCTCATGCGCTCAGGCGAAATGCCTTCTGCACGATAGGCGGCAACAAATGCCTCAAATTCGTTGGGTTGAAGGGAGTCGACCAAGAGCAGCCACTGTCGAGTGCGTTCCAAGGGATCGTTGATTTTTTGTAAGTCAGCCAGACGATCGAGCGCGGATCGGGTTTTGGGCGCATCACTCGCAGTGATTTTTTTGCGATTCGCTGACGGCGTCTGAGAGTTCTGGTTAGCAGCGCTCTCCATCATCATGCGACGGGACGATGTCGTCGAAATTTTTTGCTCGGCATCAGCATCAGCGGGCTGAGTAGCGCGTCCGATGAAAAAGCCCACGAGACCGAGTGTCAGTGCGAGAGAGGACGTGATGAGAGTGGATTTCATGAGGGCAGTGGAGAAAATCGTGTGCTGATCAATTTGGCGCATTCTTGCGTGAGTTCAAGCGAGAAAAATCGGGGGGGTGGAAGCGATGAGTGAACAGTGGCGGATTGTCTTTTCTCGGTATCGGTATCGGTATCGGTATCGGTATCGGTATCGGTATCGGTATCGGTATCGGTATCGGTATCGGTATCGGTATCGATTTCGATTTCGATTTCGATTTCGATTTCGATTTCGATTTCGATTTTCTTTTTGGGGGG
>JBDLWB010000026.1:0-5260 GCA_039804425.1 Verrucomicrobiota bacterium | reverse complement strand
CAAGCGTCAAAAGTCTTCCCGCTAAATGCATCATGGTGGCTCTAGCATCAGCCGAAAACTAATGCTAGAGCCTGCTGCGCGAATGCGCTAGGATCTGCTCCAGCGATGAAGCGCATCGAGGAAGAACTGGACGAAATCCGCGAGCAAGGACTGTGGCGAAAACTGACGCCGCAGTCGCACATGGGTGCAACGCCTGCAGCGGGGGCGCTGTCTTTTGCCAGCAATGATTACCTCGGACTCTGCCAACATCCGGCCATCACCGCCGCTTTTCAGCAGGGCCTAGAAAAATGGGGCCATGGCTCTGCAGCATCTCGCTTGATTTGCGGCACGAGCCTTGCTCACACGGAACTGGAGGAGCGCCTTGCAGAACTCAAAGGCGCAGCAAGAGCGCTCACCTTTTCTTCCGGCTACGCGACCGCCATGGGGACGATCCCGGCTCTGGTGGGGAAGGAAGATGTCGTCATTCTCGATAAACTGAGCCACGCTTGTTTGATCGATGCCGCCAAACTCAGCCAAGCCACTCTTCGCGTTTTTCCTCACAACCATCTGGAAAAACTCGAGAACATCTTGCGCCAAACACGCGCGCGCCATGGCTCAAAACCTCGCATTTTGATTGCGACCGAATCGGTCTTCAGCATGGATGGCGACCTTGCTCCGTTACGCGAAATCATCTTATTGAAAGAACAATACGATGCATTTCTCTTGCTCGATGAAGCACACGGTTTCGGCATCATGGGACCTCGTGGTGCCGGGCTTGCGGAGCAACTCGGTTTGCAAGGGAGGATCGACGTCCAAATGGGCACTCTCAGCAAAGCCGCAGGTCTCGCGGGAGGATTTGTGGCAGCCTCGAGCGCCATCATTGATCTTCTCATCAATCGCGCGCGTTCGTTCATTTTCTCCACCGCTCCCCCACCCGCCCTCGCGCATGCAGCCATGCAATCGCTGGAAATCATCGCCTCAGACGAAGGGCGATTTCTGCGCCAGCAATTGTCGGAAAGAATCCAGCTTTTTACGGAAAATCTTATGCCGACACCGCACTTCAGCCCCATCGTGCCGCTGATTCTCGGCAACAATGATGCCGCCATCGCGGCTTCGCAGTTCCTCGCTGATGCGGGCTTCACCGTTCCCGCCATCCGCTACCCTACGGTGCCCCGACACCTCGCACGTCTCCGCATTTCTCTCTCCGCAGCCCATTCGCTCGAGGCCACGATGGCTCTCCGAGAAACCTGCCAAAAATGGGCTACTCGTTGAAAAAGAGTATCCGATCATTGGCCTTAGTGCATGACTCAACAATAAAAAAACACCAAAATTCCGTCCAATCCATCCGATCCCTCATCAAAAAATTCTGCAAATTCTGAAATTCTGTCAAAAAAGCGCCTTCAGTCCCTCAAACGATCGCTCCCCCAAGCGACATCCTCCACTTCCGCCATTTTTTCATGGCACAACGATTTCTTGTTATTTTTCGACCAATCAGCCTGTATTACATCTTCAACCGCTTATGAAAATCATCTTCGCTCTCTTTTTCGCCAGCATCGCCAGCTTACTTGCTCAGCCCGATGCCACTTTCACGCCCTTATTCAACGGCAAAGACCTTACGGGATGGAAGTCCGTCAATGGCACGGGACAATACCACATCGAGGGCGATTGCATCGTCGGTGTCGGCGAAAATGTGAAGCTCAACACCTTCTTGCGCACGGAAAAAACCTATCGAGATTTCGATTTTTCCTTCGAGATGAAGTTCGATCACCTCCAAGGAAACTCCGGCATGATGTTTCGCGGTTTGCAGAAACCCGGTGAAAATGGCCGTGTGTATGGCTACCAATGCGAGCACGACAACCGCAAAGACCGTGCTTGGACAGCTGGCCTGTATGATGAATCCCGCCGCGGTTGGCTCTCACCACCGATGGTCCACCCGAAAAATACGGACGCGCAAAAAGCCGAGCAGGCAGCTTTCACCGCGGCAGGCAAAAAGTTGTTTCGCTGGACAGACTGGAATCAAATCCGCATCCGCTGCCAAGGAAAACACATTCAAATCTGGCTCAATGGCGAAAAGCGCGTGGATTACCATGATGAATCGCCGCAGTTCACACCAGAGGGATTTTTGGCCCTGCAAGTGCACAACGGCAAATCATGCAAAGTCCGCTGGCGCAATCTTCTGATCAAAGAGCTTTGACCTGCGCTGATCCCATCGTAGAATCTCGCCATGGGTTTTTTTAAATCGCTCTATCAAAAAGTCACCAACCGCGCCGACATCGAATGGGAGGAAGTCGAAGCCGACTTGATTGCCGCCGATCTCGGTGTGCGGGGCGCCATGGAGATTGTTGATGAGCTCAAGGATCTCGGACGCAAAATCAGCGCTGAAGACGTCGTCGAAGCCGCCCGCTCGCACATGGCCCAGCGCCTGCCCGAGCACTCCGCCCTACCAAAGAAGCGCGATGATGGATTGCCCTGTGTGATCCTCGTGGTCGGCGTCAATGGTGTCGGCAAGACCACTTCCAGCGCGAAACTCGCGCTCTTGCTCAAAAACCAAGGTCACTCGGTGCTACTCGCCGCCGCCGATACATTCCGTGCCGCTGCCGTAGAGCAACTCGAACGCTGGGGCGAGCGTTTGGACGTGCCCGTAGTACGAGGAAATGACCATGCCGACCCCTCATCGGTGTGCTTTACCGCGCACCAAAAAGCGCTCGCACAGAAGATCGATTTTCTCATTTGCGATACCGCTGGCCGACTGCATACACGCCACAATCTGATGGAAGAACTGGCCAAAATCCGTCGTGTGATTGCCAAAAACGATCCCAGCGCCCCTCATTTCAGCTTGCTTGTCGTCGATGCCACCACCGGCAGCAACGCGCTGCAACAGGCCAAAGAATTTCACAAAGCCTGCCCGCTCGATGGACTGATCGTCACCAAGCTCGATGGCTCAGGACGCGGGGGCATCATCGTCAGCATTTACGACCAGCTCAAAATCCCCACCTGCTACATCGGCACCGGCGAAGAACCCGATGCCTTCGCAGCATTTGATCGCGAGGCATTTCTCAAGGAAGTCATCGAAGGATAAAAGTGGCTGAGGCGTCTCGCCTCCCAGCCTTCCCAGCCTCCCTTTCAAAGCAAGACAAAACATGGGCAGGAGGACATGTCCTCGACTCTCAGGAGATGGTTAGACTTATTGGGGGGCTTATGTTGAAGCTGACAAGCGAGACGCCTCCACCACTTTCGACTTTCCGACTCGCATCAACGGTGCTAGTGTGTCGCATGTCTTTGTTGTTGCGCGCCTTTTTGCTGTGCTTTTCTCTTGCCATCTTCGCTCCAGCGGAGACGGTTCCTGGACCGACTTCGGCGGTGGCAACACCTGCTGTGGCGGAACCAACAATCACCGATGATGGCGTGCGCGTTGCAGTCTTAGGCTATCACGATTTTTCGTCCAACCTTCCTGAAACGGAAATGCGCATCAATACGGAAAAGTTCCGTGCTCAAATGCAATTTCTCAAAGACCAAGGCTTGCAAGTGATCAGCATGGACGATTTTTCTGCATGGAAAAAAGGCCAAAAAAGCATTCCTACACGTTCGGTAGTGATTACCATCGACGATGGCTGGAGTTCCGTCTACTCCGATGCCTATCCCATCTTAAAGGAGTTTGGCTATCCGTTTACGTTGTTTCTCTACACCAACTACGTCAACGTGAAAGGGCGCTCGATGTCGTGGGAAATGATTCGCGAAATGCAACAAAACGGTGCGACCATTGGCAATCACAGCAAAAGCCATCCCTATCCTGCTACGGTCAAAAGCCAACAACGCCAAGGGCCTGAACATTATGGCAAGTATCTCGAAGCGGAGATGGGTAGCTCCAGAGAATATCTGGTAAAACACTTTCGTCAGCCAATCAAAACGTATTGCTACCCTGGTGGGTTCCATACCGAGGAAATGTTCCAGATGGCCCAAAAGTTGGGCTACGATCATCTATTCACGGTATTGCCCGGCAAAATCAAACGGCAGTCAGACGATCGCTTTTTGCCCCGCTACGTAATTCTTGGCACACACGACCGAATTTTCGAACTCGCAACAGAGTTTCGCGATGCTGCCGCACCTGCTGTTGGTTCAGAGCCCAAGCAAGTCGTCCCCTATCCCGTATTCCCCGAACCCGGCGCCATCATCAACACACGGTTGCCCGAAATCGCGATCGACCTAAAGTCGGTCACAGACATGGATCCTAACACCCTCATCATGCGCGTCGGAGGCTTCGGCGATGTGCCTGCGGTCTTCGATGCTGACACCAAACGCCTTCGATGGCAGGTGAATCGACGTCTACGCAACGAGTCCTGCCAAGTTTCCGTAATTTGGAAATCTGCTGACCTCAAAACTACAGCCAAACCAGTGCGCTGGACTTTTTCGATCGACCAAGAATCAGCTTATCAACCTAATGGCGGCTAATGATGGAGCGTGGATGTGAAGAGTTCTAGCGCCCCCCATCATTGAGCAACCACGCCAAGCATCGATCCGTCAGAAATCGCTGGAATCACATGATCCTAAGATGGCCAGTTGCACCCGCCAATTTTAGTGACTGATCGCTGATTCATCAGGATAAATCAGAATGACTCGGCAATGCTTCACTTTGTGGCATTTTTTGTCTGTCCCTATATAATCGTTCCTATATACTCCAATCTCTCCATCAAGTGTCTTCTTGTCTCTTTTTACCATCTCGACACAAGGCTGTTTCGGGGCATTTGGTCTCTTGACTGGAGCATATGCCTCCCTTTCACTCATATATGGTCTTTTTTCATGATGGAGCTTTGCTTGTGCTACTCATGAATACTTTTCCCTCCTTAATGCACTCACGCTGCGAGATGCCAGCACGGAGAGTTCGCTACTCTCTCAGTTCTCGCATGCCATTGACTCTCACGAGCATTGCCCATGATTCCCGTCATCGCGTCGACAATGACTCTTACGCGATCGGATTACGCAAATCCCGCATGCTCCACAATAAACCCTTTGCATCATCAGGCATGCCCTTCATCTTTCTCGCTCCATCCTTGCGCTTCTCGGGAAATCTTTCCCGCGCCTGCGAAAATACTTCATTCACAAACGCTCGACTCCCAATCACAGCGCCAGAGGTAAAATATCTCCATCGATGTCCCAGCTTCTGCGCCAGGCACAGTTCGCGGAAAAACGTTTCGTTCTCGCCCTGCTTCACCGCTGGAACTTCGGGCCTTACTCCCGTTTTCTTCAAATTCTCCACCGCCGCCTGCAATCTCTGCTTTTTCGC
>JBDLWB010000025.1:0-3741 GCA_039804425.1 Verrucomicrobiota bacterium | reverse complement strand
AGCTACGAATGGCATGCCATTGGTAGCTGCAGTTGGATGCGAAGAATGCCCTTCGTAGCTTTAGCGAAGTAGGGCTAATACTAGAGCTAACCAATTCACAAAAATGCTTCCTGCGGAAGCTACGAATGGCATGCCATGAGATAGCTGCTGCAGGAAGCGAAGAATGCCCTTCGTAGCTCGCAGAGCGAAGTAGGGCTGCTAGTATAACTCTCCAAGCTCCGATCCAGAACCGTCCTCTGCAATATGCACTACGCATACATTCTTCGTTCTTTGTCCGATCCTGACAAGCTTTACTACGGTAGCACTGCTGATCTAAAGGCTCGATTTTCGGTTCACAATGCAGGAGGCAATGTTTCAACAAAACCATTTCGATCATGGGAACTTGCGTGGTATGGTGGATTCGCTAACAAGCAAACGGCTATCGAATTTGAAAAATATCTCAAAACGGCATCCGGCAAAGCATTCGCCAAAAAGCGACTGATTCCCTCGCCTTTTTCATAATTCCATCTCTGCCCACCGGGCCTAGGGTTTGAACGCGACCTTCGCTAGTAGCGAAATCGACAAAAAATCGCGCAGCGCAAACTGGCATAGCCAACGGCAATCCCTCTCGCTCCGCCATTCTTCGCTTCCTGCGGAAGCTACGAATGGCATGCCATGAGATAGCTGCTGCAGGAAGCGAAGAATGCCCTTCGTAGCTCGCAGAGCGAAGTAGCTATCCGATTGTCAAAAATGGGACATGCACCATGTCTGGCATCCCTTCAGGATGCAAAATTCCGGTCTCTCTCTTCCGGTGGTATCGCCCATCGGGCTCAACCACCGGCTACCATCTTTCATCCCTCCGGGATGCTATACAAACGAACAAACCACCGATCTCGAAAAAACATCCACGATACACCCCGGGGTGCCGAGCATCCCACCCCTCGCTCCCGATCCCGAAGGGATCACAGCCGGTAGCCGGTGGTTGAGAACGCATACGCGTTGGACACCACCGGACCACATCCCCCAAAAAAAACAGCACCCCGGCAGGGGTGCCATATCAGCGCAGGCCTTGAGAGAATCAGAGCCCCACCCCTCACGGCATGTCGTCTTCGTCCCCTGGAACGGGAGGAATGAGGTCTTCGCGCATTAAGAGGCGTTCGAGATCGAGGTCGTCGAGCAGGTCTTCTGGGGTGCGTTGCACGGTGATGACATACGGTGTGATGCGGTCCAACTCGGCAATCGTGCAGTGCACCATCGAGGTCACGATGTCGGCATCGTAACGCTCGCGCTCGAAAATGTTGGTGATGCGGAACACCAGAAATTGGCGATCGAGATCGTATTCAAACGAACCAAGGTTCAAGTATTTGTTCGCCCGACACAGCAATTCGAGCAGATAGGGCACATGTTCTTCGCTGATGGGCAAAGGCGTTTCGCCTACCACCGACAAGGCGTTGATCGGTGTGTAGGACTGCGCATGCAATTGAATGCGCGTGTGGTGCGCGGAAAAGGAAGCGCGAATGACGTCTTTTCCTTCGATCAATTCACAATGCCAGCCATTGTTGCCAAAGACTTTTTCAACCGAGAGAATTTGCAGGGATGGTGGGCGCATGATGGTACGTTATTGAGTCGATTCCGCCATCGCACTGCCGGCACGCGCGGACACGAGTGCTTGCAGCAGTCGACGTTGGGCAGGCATGATAGGCGCAAGAGAGACCACGATGCCAGCGGTTTTTTCGGCATTGAAATGAAGCCACAAATGACGCAACGGGGCATCGCATTCGAGGGCATGAATTTCCTGCCAAAGATACAGTCGCATCTGGCTTTCGGGTCGCCATAAGGGGAAAATTTCTACACCAAGCGGCGTAAAGATCAGATAGGCATGTCGCACGCAGCGCAGCGCCAAGCGCCCGAGAACCCACGAAAGGAATAGGGGAAACAAAGCGAGCCAGCCATAGCCTGCGAGCCTTGGTGGCTCGAACTCCGTGCCTTGCGTGGCCAGCACGATCACACCAAAGGCGATCACGAGCATCAGCGCCGATGCCACCAAAAATCCACGACCCTGCGCCGCGCGGGTAAAGCGCAGTTCTTTTTCGGGAGCAGCGAGTGATTTCGGCGAAGGCATAGGGCGACGTCATCAGTCCACAGAACCTCGACGACGTCAACTCACATCCCATCTCTGCGACGAATTATGCTTTGCAAGCCCCATGTCGCGGTTTATCTTCCGCGCGCCTGATTGGGCCCACTTTCCTATGTCTGATGCCGATGCTCCCAAACTTGACTTCATCCGTGAAATCATTGCCCACGATCTTGCCACGGGCCAGCACCAGAGCATCATCACGCGCTTCCCGCCTGAGCCCAATGGCTACTTGCACATCGGTCACGCGAAGTCGATTTGCCTGAATTTTGGCATCGCCCAAGAATGGCGCGCTCAGGGGGCGAAATGCCACTTGCGCTTTGATGACACCAATCCCTCGAAGGAAGAAGTCGAATACGTCGAGAGCATCCGCGAGGACGTAACATGGCTCGGCTTCCAGTGGGACGCGCTGCACTTTGCCAGCGATTACTTTTCGTTTTACTACGATTGCGCCGTCGCGTTGATTCAAAAAGGGCTCGCGTATGTCGATGAACAAACGCAGGAGCAAATGCGCGAAACCCGCGGCAACATCAACGTGCCCGGCACGCCCTCGCCTTGGCGCGATCGCTCGGTGGAGGAAAATCTCGATCTCTTTTCACGCATGAAAGCCGGGGAATTTCCGGATGGCAGTTTGGTACTGCGGGCGAAGATCGATATGGCATCGCCAAACATGAACCTGCGCGACCCTGTGCTCTATCGCATCATGCGTGCTCATCATCACAATACCGGCGATGCCTGGTGCCTCTATCCGATGTATGATTTCGCACACCCCTTGGAAGACGCGATCGAGCACATCACCCATTCTCTGTGCACGCTGGAGTTTGAAAATCACCGTCCGCTCTACGATTGGGTCATCGAAAATTGCCCCGTGCCCGCCAAGCCACGACAAATCGAATTTGCCCGCCTCAATCTCACTTACACCGTGATGAGCAAGCGCAAGCTCCTCGAACTGGTGAAACTCGGCCACGTCAGCGGATGGGACGATCCCCGACTTCCAACGATTTCTGGCTTGCGCCGTCGAGGTTACCCCGCAGCGGCGATCCGTAGCTTTTGTCAACACATCGGCATCACCAAATTCAATGGCACGACGAGTGTCGATCTGCTCGAATACGAAGTGCGCCAACACCTCAATCGCGAAGCACCACGTCGTATGGCGGTGCTGGAACCGCTCAAGGTTGTGTTAGAAAATATGACTGCCGACGAGCGACTCGAAGCCACCGTCGCCGAGCATCCCGAGCACCCAGAGCGCGGCGAACGCACGATTTCCCATGGTCGGGAAATTTGGATTGAACAGAGCGACTTCCTCGAAGATCCTCCGAAAAAATTCTATCGACTCGGCCCAGGGCGCTACGTTCGTTTGCGCGGCGGCGATATCATTCATTGCCTTGGCTTTGAAAAAGATGCCAGCGGACAAGTGACCTCATTGCGTTGTGAACTTCTACGTGGCACAGCAGGCGCGAACCCACCGGATGGTGTCGAGTGCCGTGCGGCGATTCATTGGGTCGATGCCACAACGGGTGTCGATGCCGAAGTGCGTTTGTATGATCGACTTTTCCAAGTAGAAGATCCCGATGCCGAGGAAGAAGGTTTCCTCAGCGCTCTCAATCCCGAGTCGCTGCGAGTCATCA
>JBDLWB010000024.1:0-15129 GCA_039804425.1 Verrucomicrobiota bacterium | reverse complement strand
CCTCGATGCGCTTCATCGCTGGAGCAGATCCTAGCGCATTCGCGCAGCAGGCTCTAGCATTAGTTTTCGGCTGATGCTAGAGCCACCATGATGCATTTAGCGGGAAGACTTTTGACGCTTGTGGGCAGCAGCAGGGAAGTTATGGCGTCGAGGAGCAAGACTGATATGCGTCAAAAGATTGTTTCAATGATAACTGTGATGGTGGGCGTGGCGAGTGGTCGACAGAGTGAAAAAAACTGATGCTTGATTGCTCTTGTTGTTGTTACACGTCGATCAAGTAAGGGAATTGATTTGATGCATGAGAAATCCATTAGATTTGTCTTAAATCTAAGGAAATCATACATGGGTAGATGATTACTGTAGGCATTCCATGGGTACAATGAAGGGCAAAAGAAGCTCAAAAGGTTGTTTTGAAGTATTTTATGCCGACGGATTTCAGGCACTGATCGACAAATCTTTCAGGATCAGTCTCATGTCGCTGATTGGAGAGCTTTGTTGCTTCCCTTAGTTTTCTCATTTGATGCTTCAATGGTTACATCTGATATATCTTCGCCTGCTTCTTTGTAGCGATAAGCATGGCCATGTGCGATACGATTTCATAGCACGCACGGAATCAACTCTTGCGACACAAGCCCTGCCTCGTTGTTTCTTTTTTCGGTGGAAGGACTATCGTTAAACTTGCATGAGAAAACAACCTAATGAATACTCTTCTTCGAGAGACCATGTAGAGGATTGTTTTTCGCGTGGTTTTCTTGCTCATTACGGCCTATGCTCCCCTTTCCATCAATCGCTGTGATTCGCTGGAGTGCTCTTTTGCTAGTTGCGGGAGTGTTGTGCGGCTGGCTGGTTTCGCGCAATGAGGTGTCGCACGAGGTTGGTTCGCGTGAGGTGCGCATCGAGGCAGGCGAAGAGCGATCGAGTCGTCCTGCTCTCAGAGCGGAAGAGACATTGCCGCCGCAGGAGCTTCTTGACGAAGCGGCGCGACGCGAAGGGGCCTTGGAAGGGCAGCGGACCTTGCGGTTTTCGTCGGTTGAGGCGCTGGAGGCGTTTTTGGCACGGGCCGGGGACCGGGTCAGGGTGATGGGGCGGATGGATGCCTTGTCAGTTCTGCGAGTGGGATTTCTTCGTGAAGATGATTTGCGTGACTTGCTCGACGGTCAGGAGGAAATGGGTTTCATTTATCCCGTGACGACGCCCGATCCGCGCGGGGGGATGGTGCAAGACGATGCTGTAGCGGTGGGGCATCAACTGCTGCGATGGTTAGGACTGGAGCAACTGGATCCTCAGCTAGGGGCGGGAGTCAAGATCGCGATTCTCGATACCGGGGTGGTGCCGCATCCGGCGTATGGTGAGGTGAAAAACATTTTTTTAGTGCCGGGTGTAGCGGACTTTTCCCAGTGGAATGGCCATGGCACGGCGGTGGCATCATTGATTCTCGGCAATAGCACCGCAGTGCCCGGTGCGGCTCCAGGAGCGCAACTGACTTCATGGCGCATGGCGGATGATCAAGGAATGTCCGACAGCTGGCTGATGGCTCAGGCGATCATCGAAGCGGCAGAGGCAGGCAATCAGATCATTTCGATCTCGATGGGATCGTATGGCGACAGTGCCGTCTTGCGCGATGCAGTGTCGCTGGCGCAGAGTCGCGGGGCTCTGATTGTTGCATCGAGCGGCAACGATGGGCTGGCGAGGTCGGCCTTTCCCGCGGCGTATCCGAGTGTGGTGGCATCGGTGGCGGTGGATGCGCAGAATTCGCATTTGTTGTTTTCCAATCAAGCAACAGCTCATGCGCTTGCCACGCCGGGATGGGGGGTGAGTGCGGCGTATCCGGGAGATCGTGTGACGATGTTTTCCGGCACCAGTGCGTCTGCTCCGATTCTAGCAGGTTCCATCGCTGCCGTGATGTCGGCCAAAAACCTTTCCGCCACGCAAGCGCTCGCGCAGTTGTATCGTTTCGCCAACGAAGCAGGGCCTGCGGGAGTGGATGCTTTTACGGGAAGTGGTGCCGTGAACATCGGTCGGGTGTTACGCAGTGATGTTGCTAACGTGATCGACGTAGCTGTGGCCTCACAAGTCATCACTCCGCCCAAAGATGGGAAATCGGCGCAGGTGCAAGTGAACATTCAGAACCAAGGCACGAGTGCGGTGAGTCAAGTGCCGTTGCGCGTGCAAACGCCCTCCGGTGTGACGAGCTTGATGGCCACCAATATGGCTCCTGGGGAAGTCAAAACCTTCACCATTCCGCTGCCCCATGCAGCCTTTCAAAAGGGCGCTGCGGTATCGGTGCAAAGTGTGATTGAGAGCAACGATGCCTTTCTTTGGAACAACCAGCGCCGTCACAGCTATCGCCCGCTGGCGGAACCTGAATGAGGAGGCGTGGCGAGTTCATTTCTGCAGCGTAGGGTCGATCACGGTGCGATAGATGTGAATGTGTTGTTGGTGCGTGTTGCGAATCGCATTGCGGAGATTTTGTAGTGCCGCAGGGCGTTTTTGGTCGGCAAGGGCTTGGGTGATTTCCTCACGGCATTCCTCGAGAGAGCGGGCTTTTGCGGAACGTTTGTCGGTCACTTCTACCAGGTGCCAGCCGATTTTGGAGAGGAATAATTGGGGTTCGCCGACCTTCATGGCGAAGCATGGCTCGGCGAAGTCGGCGGGCACACGGTTGCGAGAAAACCAGCCCAAGTCTCCTGCGGCATTCTTGCTGCGTGGGTCTTCGCTGCATTCCGTCACCAATTGCTCGAAAGTTTTTTCTTTTTTCTGCAACGAGGCGAGCGCGGATTCGGCGAGGCCTTTCACGGCATCGATCTGCTTGTCGAGGGTGGTCCAGAAAACGTGTCGGGCTCGCAGCATTTCGGGTTGGGCGAGTTGGTTTTGGTGGGTTTGATAAAACGCTGCGACTTCCTCGTCACTGACGGCGATGAGTGGGGTGAGTTGACGGGCGAGATACTTTTCCATTTCGATGGTGCCGGCGAGTCGCAAACGGCATTCCTCTTCGCTGGCGATGCCTTGATTTTTCATCGACTGCTGCCATTCCTCAGCGGTGGCAAAGCGTGAGCGAAGCGATTGAAAACGGGCGTCGATTTCCTCCTTGCTGGCGCGTTCCGATTGTTCATTCGCGGCGATTTTGCAGCGGATCAGTTGGTGATCGATGAGGTCATTCAGTGCGGCCCAACGGGCGAGTTTCTGTTGTGGGGCAGGAGTTTTCTCCCAATCTTTTCCTTCCAGCCAGAGTCGTTCGCGCGCGGCGCGATCGAGCTGAGTCAAAGTGATCGGGCGTCCCAGCACGAGCGCGGCGAGACCGGCTTCCTTGGCAGCGGCGATGGACTCGGGGCTATCGATTTTGCGTCGATTCACCGCGCGACGGAGTGGCCCTGAGCAACCGTAGAGATCGAGGGCGACATAGGCGAGAACGCTGCAGTAGATCAGCAGGCGAGCGGTGAAAGGGATTTTCATGTGACAAGAACATCATCCTGTGAGTGGGGGAATGTGGCAACTAGATTTTCGTGAAAACGGATGGGTGAAGGTTGGAAGGTCGGAAGGTCGGAAGGTTGGAAGGTTGGAAGGTTGGGAGGTTGGGAGGTTGGGAGGTTGGGAGGTTGGGAGTATGTCGCAGGGGAGGCTTGTCATTGCGTTGGTGGGATTCAAGGTGTTTGCGTGCTTGAGAAAAAAATCCGGATCATGCTGGCCGATGATCATGCCATTGTGCGGCAGGGATTTCGTATGATCCTTGCGGCGGAAGCTGACATGGAAGTGATCGCGGAAGTTTCCAATGGTCGAGAGGCTTTAGAAACGGGAAGTGCGTTGCAACCGGATGTCTGCGTGATGGATGTGACCATGCCTGAGTTGAATGGCATCGAAGCAGCGCGTCGTTTGATGCAGGCATCGCCGAAGACTCGCGTGTTAGCGCTGTCGATGCACAAAGATGCGGTGTATGTAAGAGAAATGTTGCGAGCTGGGGCAAAGGGCTATTTGCTCAAAGATTGCAGCACCAAAGATCTGCTTAAGGCCGTGCGCTTGGTGGCGCAGGGGAAAGGTTTTTTGAGTCCAGAAGTAAGTGGGGCGGTGATCGATGACTACCGCAAGCACGTCACCAATCCGATTGATCTTTTAACAAGTCGTGAGCGTGAAGTCTTACAGATGATTGCCGAGAGTAAGACCAACAAAGAAATTGCGATGGGTTTGAATTTGAGCGTCTATACCGTGGAGGCGCATCGAGGTCGCATCATGGAAAAATTGAATCTTCATAGTCTTGGAGAGTTGGTGCGCTTTGCGATGCGCAATGGATTAATCGATTGAATTTACTCTGATGTTAGGCTCATTCTCCCTTGGCAGTGATGATGTCAATCGCCGTGTGGTGATGAGAATCTTGTTGGTGGGATTCGGACTCGTGCTGATGATTCTCGGCATCGCGACCTTGGTGGCATTGCGTGAAAAAGGCATACGGCGCGATGCGTTAGTCGCGATGAAAAATCACGTAGTCCACGCGCAATTGCTACACGAAGTGCAAGCGCAAGAAGATGTGTTAGCGCTGGTCTTGCATCGATTGACCACCCAGCCGAGTTCGGTGGAGACGCAAGAAAAATGGCAAGATTTGATGCGTGCCGACCAGAAGTTGCAAGAGTTGGCCGCACAAATGAGTGCCAATTCGCAATCAGATTCTTGGCAGAGCATCGCGCGAGCATCACGTCAATTTACCGAGAGTGCGAGGGTGTTGATGAACCAGAAAACAGAAAATCGTGACGCGAAACTTGACGCGCTTTTTTTGCAACACGATGCGGTGGTGAAGATGATTCACGATTTGATTCAGCTCAACATTGCCGACTGGGTTGCGATGGACGAGGAGATGCGTTTGGAATTGGATGATCTTACCTATCGTTCTACGATCATGTTGGTATCATGTTTTTTATTGGCATTGATCTTCGCGGCATCGACTCTTTTGATCGCGCGAAAAAGCATCGAGCGCATTGCATGGCAGCGCGATGAGTTGAATCGGGTATCGTGGCACATGTTGCAGACGCAAGAAGACACGGCGCGTCGATTTTCTCATGAAATGCACGATGAATTAGGGCAATCGCTCGCGGCATTGCGTGCCAACTTGGGGCATCCGGAAATGTTCGGACAAGAGCAGCGGAACGATTGTTTGTTTTTGGTCGATGAGGCCATCGCGAACGTGCGAGAGTTATCGCAACTATTGCGTCCGGTGATCTTGGATGATTTTGGTTTAGAAGCAGGATTGCGTTGGTTGTTAGATCGGTTCGGTCAGCGGAGTCGGGTGAATGTGTCCTTTCACTGCGAATTGCCGATGGCATTGGATGCTGAGTTAGAGACGCATTTATTTCGGATCGCGCAGGAGGCCTTAACCAACATTGCGCGTCACTCCCAAGCGACAGAAGTGGAGCTTCGTCTTGTTGCCACAGCAGAAAACCTGATGCTAGAGATTGAGGACAATGGTGTGGGATTGCCGCAGAAAACGGCTGAAACGATTTCCAGTTTGGGGTTGATCGGCATGAGAGCCCGCGCCCGAGAGTGTGGGGGGACCATGGACTTACAGAATCGAGAGCCGCATGGTTTGCGTGTCAAGATTCTGATTCCTCGGGTACGGGTGACGGCACGATGAGGCACAGTCAAATGGTTAGAAGGGGTGGCTTGAGATTAGCCAAAGCACAGGTGTGTGATTGTGTTCCCAAATTTTGCCACCGCGTTTTTGGAGTGTTTGCTCCATGTAGCCTGCTTCGATTTTGGTGTATTGATTGATTTGATATCCAATGCCCACAAATGCGCGATTTTGATCAAAGTCATTGCCTTTGACGTTTGAGCCAAAATTGACAAACACTTCATTCGAGAGTGCTAGATAGGTTTTGAGAGATGCCGTCAATGGCTTGGTCGCACGCAGCATGTAGCGGATGCGATTTTCGTAGCGCCAGTTGTCGACATTCCAATCGCCTTGAGAATTTTGCGCCATTTCGCCAATCCAGCGCTGTTCGAGTCGAACGCGATGAGTCCATTGAAAACCCATCCACTTGGTGTTGTGAGCGACTTGTTGCCAGAAGCGATGTTCAGGAAACTCATGAAGAGCGGGGAAATCGCCGTAAGGTTGGGTGTCAACATAGGCGTAGCCGAGAGACAACGAAGTGGTCGGGGTGAGTTGGTAATTGACACCTGGTCGAAGGATCCACTGCTGCCAGTCATCGCCCATTTCGGCACGACGTGCTTGTGCTTCGAGGTGGATGCCCCACTTCGTTCCGAGGATGGGGTGGTCGCCGACATAGTTGAGCCAGACATTGCCGTTAGAGTCATCGCCTGATGCTGGTGCAGGAGATGCTTGCGAAGTGATCGCAAGTGCAAGCAGGAGTAGCGGATATTTTTTCATAATTCAGAGATAGAAGATCAGCCGCGTTTGAAGCGAGCGGCTTCGGGGTGATGGGACACAGGTATATGGTCCGAGAGACCCTCAATGATCAACTCTCGATTTTCCAATTTCCAGTCTTGAGCCATTTCTTGAAGTTTTTTGTAGACCGTATGATCGACAAACTGACTTTCTGAGAGGTCGATGGTGACTTTTGTGTGAGTGCTGAGGCCGATGATGCGTTTGCGTATGGGAAGCCAGTTGCTGAAAATCACTGATTCTGTGATGCGCATGATGGGGTGTTCCTCTTGTAGGATTTCGATGCGAGGTGAGAAGACATTGCGAGTGGAAGTTCCTGCCATAAGATGCAAGATGATTTTCACCACGATGCCAGCGGCGATACCGATGAGAAGGTCGGTGGCAAGGGTCGCAATCATCGTCACCAAGAACACGATGAGTTGACCTTTGCCGACATGCCACATGTGAACAAACTCCTTAGGGGAAGCGAGGTTGTAGCCTGTGAACACCAGCATGCCTGCGAGAGCGGCGAGAGGGATGTTATTCAAAAGGAATGGGACCGATGCTACAAGAATGAGAAGAAAAGTGCCGTGCCAAAAATTCGCCCAACGCGTGCGAGCACCATTATTGCGATTTGCGCTCGAACGAACAATCTCGCTGATCATGGGAATGCCGCCAATGAAAGAAACCAGCGTGTTGGCAAGACCCACGGCAAACAAGTCGCGGTTGAGATCCGTGCGGCGTTGCCATGGGTCGAGCAGGTCGACAGCTTTTGCGCTGAGCAGAGACTCGAGAGTTCCTACTAGAGCGAACATGACGACCCACTTCATGCTGGCAGCGGATGCGATAGCTGAGAAATCAGGAAACGTAATGCCACTGAGCATGTTCATTGGTAGAGAAACCAGATACTTCGGTCCGACCGTATAGTCATGACCTTGAAATTGATAAGCGTGTTCATTCTTGATGCCGAAATACAAGGCCAAGGGAGTGGCGACAAGAAGTACTAGCATTGGTCCAGGGATCGCTTGAACAAGGCGATGTTTTACGAATAGCCGACCGAACAAAAGCACGATTGTGATCAAACCGATCACTGCAATTTCTGGATTCATGTTGGCGACGCTGTGAGGAATTTCGGCAATGAGTTCGAGAGGTTCCTTGGCGTGAGCACTAACACCGAGTGCGACGTGAATTTGTTTCGAAATGATGATTACACCGATGGCGGCGAGCATGCCGTGGACAGCAGCGACGGGAAAAAATTCTCCCAGTGTGCCCCACTTGAGTTTGCCAAAAAGAATTTGAATCACGCCAGAGACGACGCCGACTGCAAGTGCTTTTTCATAACCTAGCTCTTGAACGCATCCTAAGACAATCACAATCATGCCCGCAGCAGGGCCTTTGATGGTGAGTTCTGAATTGCTCAGCCAAGGTGTCAACATGCCGCCGATGATCGCGGTGAAAATGCCTGCGATGGGAGGAACGCCTGAGGCAATCGAGATGCCGAGACAGAGTGGTAAGGCAATCAAGAACACGAGGAATCCTGATAGCATGTCGTGACGAAAGTCGCGCGCCATTCCTTGCAAATCACCGATAGGTTTTGAGCCGAGAGGAATCGTCGATGGATGATGCTGTGTCGCCATATGCAGATGTTTTTTTGTTCGAAGTCCATAAAAAGTATCAGAACATGGCAAAAGATTACCATCCCCTTCTCAGGGTAAAATTGCCGCCTGTCAGGGGGTAGCCCCGCAAAGGGGCGTAATATCCCCTGCGGAGGGGATAGAACATTTTTCGGGCATGGGATATGCTCGGACATCTAGATGAAAGACCGACCTCATCAAATCGAGCCTCATGATTCATGCCAGCATCCTTCCTGTGAGCGAAATTCTTTTCATCATGCATTGAGGCATGCGATGGCTCATGCCATTCATGATTTGCCAGCCCAGGGTCCGATTGGAGTCTTCGTGCATCACAATACCTTACATGCATTGCAACATCTCCCCTTTGAACAGGCCGTGATCCAAGCGGCTCAAGTCTTTGCGGCGGAGCCATATCTTTCTGAACAGGTTTACCAAGAGCATCGGCAAAATGGTCGGATTCTTGATCGCGATATTGATGCGGCGCTAGCTCGTGAACCGGATGCCACTTTATTGAGTGGTCGATTGACACGTCGACAATTGCGTCGCGCTCTGTTGATCCCTGGTGTTCGACGTGTCAATCATGGCAACTTAGCGTGGCAAATCGAAGAAGGACGCATCCTTGAGCAATTTCGCGATGATCTATCGCCAACGGCCAAGCGCGCTTTGGAGTCCGATCATCCGCAGCGTTTGTGGCAAATTTGCACTGATCGCTATCAGCCCATGGCGGCGACACACGAACGGTATGCCACTCGTCCTGCGGAGTTCGTGTTATCAAAGTATCAGTTTGATCTCGATGAAGAAGTTCATGCAGTTCTCGTTCGATTGGTGAGTGCCTATCTCGATCAAGGTCTAGCCTACTGGCCGATGCCCTCTCGTGAAATGGGCTTGTTGGCGGCGACACGTGCTTTATTTGCTTCGAGCAAGCTGATCGATTTGTCCAAAAATCTATCGGGATTGCGCACGGCGTTCAAGCAGCAGAATGAGTGTGATGCCGAAGAAACTGTGCTGGCCTTACTCAAGCAATTGGGTGTTCAAGCAGAAGACTACCAAGAATTTTTATCGAGTGAACTACTGGCTTTGCCGGGATGGGCGGGCATGGTGCATTGTTTGGAAGTCGACCCCATGCTAGCACCGCATGAGAGACTCTCCTTTTCCTTGATGGAATATTTGGCTGTGCGCTTGACCTTGACAGTTGTTGCATTGCGTAACGTGAGTGGATCAACGACCTCATGGAAAATGCAATCGATTCCCCTCAATCGCCACATCGATCCCTTGACTCATCAGGCTCGGCTGTTTGATGCGTGTCAGTTGTTAGGTTATCATAGTGACTTGTTATCGAGCATGAGCGATGATGATTTTCAAGAATTGTGTCGAGAATTAGAGCAATTTCACGAGTGGGAGCGTAGGCGCTTATGGCATCGGGCCTATGAACTGCGCCACGAAAGGCAAATTCTCATTCCTCTTGCGCGACATCGGGCGATGCCTGCAGTTGCAGAAAAGACTGATCGATTGGATGCACAGGTGATTTTTTGTATTGATGAGAGAGAAGAATCCATGCGGCGTGCGTTAGAAGAGATCGAACCACGGATTGAAACCTTTGGCGCTGCGGGATTTTTCGGCTGTGCTGTCGATTATCAGGGACTAGATGATGCGGGAGGTGTTTCTCTTTGCCCTGTGGTCGTCAAGCCTGCGCATCAGGTGGCGGAGGTTCCCGTGAATGAGCATCACAGTCGATGGAGTATTCGCAAAAAAATCCGTCGATTGACCTCATCGATTTCTCGAGCTGCGGGAATTGGGAGTCGGACTTTGGTACGTGGCACTGTCAGCACCGCTTGCCTCGGATTTTTTAGTCTATTTCCGACTGGACTGCGCATACTGGCTCCATTGCGCTATGAAAAGTGGATGGCGAGGTTGCAGGCGCTTTTTCTGCCTCAGCCTCGGACGGAATTGCAATTCATGAGGAACGATGACGAATCGCGGAATGCGGCATCGGGATTGCTGGCAGGTTTTAGCATCGCTGAGATGGCGGACCGTGTGGCGAACATGCTTCATCCGATGGGCATGACCATGGGGCATGCGCGATTCATCGTCGTCATGGGACATGGTAGTACGAGCCTCAATAATCCGTTTGTTTCCGCGTATTGTTGTGGTGCTTGCGGTGGGCGATCGGGTGGACCGAATGCACGACTTTTTGCGCTGATGGCCAACAATCCAGAGGTGCGGATGGTATTGCGCGATCGCGGAATCTTTTTGCCCGAAGATACTTGGTTTCTTGGGGCTTATCACGATACATGTAGCGATGATGTCGAGTATTTTGATGTCGACTTCATACCTAGCACGCATCTTTCCGATTTGATCAAACTGCGTTCGAAAGTCGACGAAGCGCGGGCACGTGCGGCGCATGAGAGGACGCGTCGTTTCGCAAATTTTGATCAAAAAAAATCCATTCATGCAGCACTGCGCCATGTCAAAGAGCGCTCGGTGCATCTGGGCGAACCACGACCAGAGTATGGGCATTGCACCAATGCCGTTGCGATTGTGGGGCGGCGTTCCACCACACAGGGGTTGTTCTTGGACCGTAGAGCCTTTTTGATCAGTTACGATAGCAGCAACGATCCGGAAGATCGATATCTGGCCGCTGTTCTTGGTGCGGTCATACCCGTCTGTGGTGGGATCAACTTGGAATACTACTTTAGCACGGTCGATAACGAGCGTTATGGATGTGGCACCAAATTGCCGCATAACATCAGTGGCTTATTAGGTGTGATGAATGGTTACCAAGGTGACTTAAGAACGGGATTGCCATGGCAAACGGTGGAAATTCATGAGCCGGTGAGAATCTTGTTTGTTGTCGAAGCTGCAGCTGAGCGCTTGATTCGCGTCATTCATGCCAATCCTTTGCTCAAAGAGTTTGTGGAAAATTCTTGGATCCGACTATCAGTGGTAAATCCCGATGATGGTCAAATTCAGGTGTATCGTGGTCATGGAGAATGGGAAGATCTTGAGGGAGATGAAGAGCCATTACCGATTGCTGCGAGCTCAAGAGACTATTATATGGGCAAACGTGAACATCTTCCCGTTGCTCGAATCAAAGCCCATCATTTGATGTCTGCGTAACACTTTGCCGCTATGAATTTTCCCTACTTTTTATTGGTTCTGTTAGGTCTGCCATTGAGCACATTTGTCTTATGGGGTGTCCTTTGGTTGCTTGGCGTGAGTTGGTCAGAGAGAGTCATCGGTCGAACGGTGAAGCTGGTATACGCATTCATGATGCTGGCCTTTTTGATGCTGTGCTGGCAGGTGTATCAACAGCCTCAGCATGTTGTTGAAATTCGTTTGGGAGATTGGTTTCAACTCGATCACTACGAGTATCCGATGGCCTTTCAGTTGGATGGGATCACCATGCCGTTTGTGGGGTTAACGATTGTGCTTAGTGGGCTTGTCGCATCATTTAGTGTTACATACTTGCATCGAGATCCCGGTTATCTTCGGTTCTTTCTTTTGTTGATGTTATTTTCCTTTGGTTCGCTGCTCGTGTTTACGGCGAGTTCGTTAGATTTATTGATTGGAGGATGGGAGTTGGTGGGCATTACCTCGGTCTTATTGATTGCTTTTTTTCAGTATCGGCCCGAGCCCGTGAAAAATGCTTTGCGGGTTTTTGCCACATATCGAGTTGCTGATCTTTGCATTTTGGTCGCGGTATTTCTGGCGCACCAATGGTATGGTTCGGCAGAGTGGTCACGGTTTCGAGAAATCGTGACGCATCAAGATGGCCATGCCGTTCCTGGGGGCATGTTTTCCTTGATTGCAGTGCTGTTGGTATTCGCTGCTAGTGGAAAATCCGCGCAGGGGCCATTTTGTGGTTGGTTGGCGCGTGCGATGGAAGGTCCCACGCCTTCGAGCGCGATTTTTTATGGTGCCATTTCCGTGCATGCGGGCCCTTATTTATTATTGCGTGCGGCACCCATCATTCATGAGTCGACATTCGCGACGGTATTGTTGTTTTTCATCGGTGGCACGACAGCGATCTTTGCGACAATGATCCAAAGAAGTTGTAGTGATGCGAAGACATCACTTGCCTATGCATCACAAACGCAGTTGGGAATGATTTTTTGCGAGATTGCTATGGGTTGGCACACCGTGGCGATGATGCATGTGATCGGTCATGCCACGGTGCGTGCGATGCAATTCCTGCGATCGCCATCGATGTTGAGTGACTACCATCGTCAGCACGCGGGATCGGGAGGTGTGATGCAAGCAACGGGCAAGCACTACGATGCGCTTTTGCCCCTTCATTGGCAGCGGAAATGGTATTGTTTTGCACTGTTTCGTGGATTTCATGAATCTTTCTGGGAGCGCATTATTGGCAATCCGTTGTATGCCTTCATTCGTCTGCTGGCAAAAATCGAGCAATGGCCGACGCGTCAAAAAGATGTGCCTGAACAAGCGTCGTCAAGCTCCTTGCCTGTGATCGACTAGTGGGATTTCTCATTTCATTTTTGAATTTATGATGATTTTTGTTTTACCTTTTCCTTATGTGACCATGGGTTTGCTAGCTATGCTGCTTGGTGCGATATTTTGTTCACCTCGTTTTCCTCGCATCAACAATCGCCGTGTCGGATTGTCCCTGTTATCGTTTACGCTGTTGATGCTTCTCTTTGCATTGGTGAAACTGCAGTGGCAAAAGATTGCGAGCTATCCCGACCCATTGTTGCCGCAATTCAAGGTTGATGCGGTGGACGGATTGCCCTTGGTGGTTTTTTTGTTCGTGGTGATCATTGCGGTCTGTTTGGCTCCGAGGCGTGATATTCGAGAGCGTTGTCTGTCTGGGATCTTTCTCTTGGTGATGGGGACGACAATGATTTACGCTTCAGATCACTTGTGGATCGTGAACGTGGGATGGTGGCTCAACTGTGTGCCATTTGTGGGAGCATTTTTTGGGAAAACACCCGATCGGAAGCAAACCAGCGTGATGTTGATGGCGAGTGCGATTTTATTGACGCTGTCGACAGCATTTCTGCATGCTTCGCAATGGGCGAGTGTGGAAACAATCACCCAGTGGAGCATGTTCTTTTTTGTCGCCACTTTGATTGTGCGGAAAGGCTTATTTCCGTTTCACGGATGGACGTTACAATCTTTCGAGAAAGGTCCCTTGTTGCCCAAGGCGGTGCTTTTTAATTCGCATTTAGGGGCTTTGTTGGTGCTGAGAGCTCAGTCATCGGGGATGTCAGTTCTTGAGCATCCTTCCTTAGAATGGTTGAGTTTGCTCGCCTTGGTGACAGCCTTGATCACCAGTCTGCGTGGATTGATTGAAAAAAAACCACGTCGCTTGATGGCCTTTGTTTGCATCAGTCAAGCGAGCTTCATTCTTTCTGGTCTGCTCGCGACCAATGCCGAGGGAGTGATGGGGGGAATGTTGCATTGGGCAGTGGTGGCCTTAGCGTCGACCTCTTTGATTGCCATTGTGCGAATTCTCGAAGTGCGTGTGATTGATGTCGCCGATCCTACTGCGTCGCTTGGTCTTGCGGTGCGAGCACCTCGATTAGCGGTATTTTTCTTACTATCTGGTTTGGCATTAGTTGGGTTGCCAGGTACCATGGGATATTGCGCGGAAGACTTGTTATTTCATGGCGTGCAGGATCATCATTCGGTGATGGGCGTGGCTCTGTTGTTGGCTACAGCGATCAATGCGATCAATTTGATGAGGTTGTATAGCGTGTTGTTTTTGGGTGTTTTGCCCAAAAACGTCATCGAAGTGCCCGACGCCTTGCCACGCGAGCGTTGGCCTTTGACGGTATTGGTGGTGCTTTTGGTGATGGGTGGTCTGTATCCACGTTGGCCGATTGCTTTACGGCAGGAGGCAGTCAAAGCCATTCCCCTCCGCGTCAATGACTTGCCGCACCATGCAGACGGGTTGCATTGAGTGTGGCAGGTCATTGGCATGATTAGCTCGGTTGCCGCACCAGATTTTTTTCGCCCAACACGCGAATGCCCTTGGGAAGTTTTTTCCGGCGTAGAGCAAACTGACGAACCGCGTGTCGTTCGATGTGAGCACTGGCTTCATCGATGTCGTCAGTGAAAAAAATCAAATCAGGGTCTTCGGGGCTGATCATGCCTTCTTCGAGCATTCGATCGATCATTTGCATCAACGGTGCCCAATAGTCTTTGCCCATCAGGACAATCGGGAAATTGCGCAGTTTGCCTGTTTGAATCAAGGTCATGGTTTCAAACATTTCATCGAGAGTTCCCGCTCCTCCGGGCATGACGATGAAGGCGTAAGAATACTTCACCAACACGGTTTTGCGGGTGAAAAAATAGCGCATCGTGACTTCGCGATCGACGTAGGGGTTGCCTTGTTGTTCGAAGGGTAGTTGGATGTTCACGCCAACACTGCGACCACCTGCTTCAAAAGCGCCGCGATTGCCTGCTTCCATGATGCCAGGTCCACCACCTGTCATGACAGTAAAGCCCATTTGTGCCATGCGCTCGCCCATTTGGCGGGCCATTTCATAATAGGTTGTGCCGTCGGGCGTGCGTGCTGAACCGAAAATGGTGACGCAAGGGCCGACGAAATGAAGAACACGAAACGCGCGAATGAAATCGATCGACACGTGAAACAGTGTTTTCAAATCAGCAAAGCGAGAACGAGGACCCGAGAGGAAAGATCGATCGGGCAGTTCTAGTTCATAGCGCAGCTGATCATCGATCGCTTTCTGATCGACACCATGAGCAGGTGTTACTTGTGGGCAGTCAGGGCATTCTGGAGCGGTCATATGAGAAACTCTAGCAAACAAAGTGGGATATCCCAATCGAAATCGAGGTCGATTTGATTCACGTGCAAGAAAGGTATGTCAACCGTGAGGACTCGTTTCGTTAGCTACGAATGAAATCGACAATCTTCTGATGATTCTCGCCTGCTGCCCAAACGTGCCGCAGGAAGTCGGCGAGATGCTTTTCTCCATGATTGCGGAGGAAATGGCGGTCGCCGCCGCAACCATACATCAGGTCGGGATCGAGTTCACCACGCAATTTTGCTTGGGCTTTGGCGATGATGCGCGGCAGGTAGCTGATGCCATCGAGTGAGTCACCAAAAGTGGGGACATCATCTCGGCGCAACACTTGGGTGGAACG
>JBDLWB010000023.1:0-8745 GCA_039804425.1 Verrucomicrobiota bacterium | reverse complement strand
TGCCGTTGTCGTCACGACCGCCAGTGCCGACGGAAATCACAAGAGCTTCTTGTGGTTTTTCCTTAGCGCTGTCGGGAAGGACGATGCCTCCTGCGGAGACAGCTTCTGCTTCGATGCGTTTCACGAGAACGCGCTGACCGAGTGGTTTAATGTTAGCCATATTGTGTTTTGTGTTCGTTTATTGTTTGTTGGTTAGACAAGCCAGTTTAGCTTGAAAGGGGAGAAAGTGTTGAGTGGGGAGTGAGCAGTGATCAGTGATCAGTGGGGGAAGAATTTGGGGAGCGGCAGATGGGATGGTGTGTCTATGAGTGATGGTTACTTTTTGGGAACAGAATTTCAGAATTTTCAGAATTGCAGAATTTTTGTCAGGGTTGTTGGAGGGCGGCGAGCCATGTGTCGAGCTCGCGGTGGAGTTGTTGTTCGAGGAAAGATTGGAAAGCGGGGAGATTGTCTTGATCGGCGGCTTCGAGAGCTTGGTAGTAAGCGCTACGTTCCGTGGGGGAAATGGAAATCGGAGGATATCCGGCGGCGAGCAGGACAAAGTTCATGGCGAGGCGGGCACTGCGACCATTGCCATCGGCAAAGGGATGGATGCGAGTAATGCCGTGATGCAAAGCGGCGGATTGCTGAAGCGGATCTTTGATGGTGGCGATTTCCGCGAAGAGCTGCGCCATTTGATCGGGCACTTTCACGGCATTCGGCGGGATCAGAGAGGATCCAGAAATGCGCACGGCTCCGGTGCGATAGCTGCCTGCATGGTGATCTTCCACTCGTGTAAGCACGATGCGGTGAATCGTCAGCAAATCGGCTTCGGTGAGCAGTACTGCCTTTGCGGCAAGCTCTTTCACGTGTTCCCATGCCTGAGCGAGGTTGACTGCCTCGATGTGATCCTTGAGCGGCTTGCCAGAAACCGTTAGGCCTTTGGCAAGCACGAGATCGGTCTCACGCAAAGTCAGAGAATTTCCCTCGATGCTGTTCGACTCATAAATCATGTTCGTATCCCAAGCTGCCGAAACACTGGCCACTGCCTCCGCAGAGAGCGGACGCAGGGCTTTGAGTGTTTCGAGCTTTTGGGTGAGAGTCATGATTATCAGCGATGATTGGGAAGTGATCAGCGATGGAATCAATCGACTACCTCAGCATCGACGACTTTGCCTTTGGCCTTTTTCGGCTCGCTGGGTTCGTCTGCGGCAGGTTGCACGTCTGGTGCGGCTCCGGCACCACCCATTTGCTGGGCAGCGTTGTAGAGTGCGGTCATGGTTGTCTCGAGCTCGGCGGTCGCGACTTTCACGGCTTCGAGGTCGTCGGACTTCAGAGCATCGCGCACGGCTTGCACTTTGCCTTGCAGCTCGGTCTTCAATTCGGCAGGTGCTTTGTCGCCCAGTTCTTCGAGTTGCTTCTCGACCTGGAAGGCAAGGTTTTCCGCCTTGTTCTTGGTGTCGACAGCTTCGACGCGCTTGCGGTCTTCCTCCGCATGAGCTTCGGCTTCTTGCTTGGCGCGCTCGATCTCTTCTTTGCTGAGACCAGACGAACCTTGGATGGAGATTTTCTGCTCTTTGCCCGATTGCTTGTCTTTGGCCGAAACGTGCAAGATGCCGTTGGCGTCGATGTCGAAGGTCACCTCGATCTGCGGTTCACCGCGTCGCGCTGGCGCAATGCCATCGAGACGGAAGTTGCCGAGCAGTTTGTTGTCGGAGAACATCGGACGCTCTCCTTGGCAAATGCGAATGTCAACCGCAGGTTGGTTATCGGAGGCTGTCGAGAACACTTGCGATTTCTTCGCAGGAATCGTGGTGTTGCGCTCGATCATTGGTGTCGCACGCGAACCTTCGGTTTCGATGGAAAGGCTGAGCGGTGTCACGTCGAGCAACAGCACGTCTTTCACATCGCCGCGCAGCACGCCACCTTGAATCGCCGCGCCAATGGCGACCACTTCGTCGGGGTTCACGCCTTTGTGCGGCTCTTTCCCTGCCAATTCACGGGCGGTTTCGACCACTTTGGGCATACGAGTCATGCCACCGACGAGCACCAGCTCGTCGATTTTCGAAAGATCAACACCAGCCTCTTTGATGCAATCGCGGGTCGGCTTTTTCGTGCGTTCGAACAAGCTATCGGTCAATTGCTCCAACTTCGAACGAGTCAGCGTCAATTGAATGTGCTTCGGACCAGTCGCGTCGGCAGTGATGAAAGGCAAGTTGATGTCGTAGGACTGGCTCGAGGACAAAGCGATTTTCGCTTTCTCGGCTTCTTCCTTGATCCGCTGCAATGCATCGGGCTGACCGGAGAGGTCGATGCCTTGGTCTTTCTTGAATTCATCGACGATGAACTGGATGATCGCATTGTCCCAGTCGTCACCACCCAACTGGGTGTCACCGTTGGTAGCAAGAACTTCGAAGACGCCGTCGCCAATTTCCAATACGGAAATGTCGAACGTGCCACCACCGAGGTCATACACGGCGATTTTTTCGTCGGATTTCTTATCGAGACCATAGGCCAAAGAAGCGGCGGTGGGCTCGTTGATGATGCGCAGTACTTTCAAGCCCGCGATTTCACCGGCGGCTTTGGTCGCATTGCGCTGGGAGTCATTGAAATAAGCAGGCACCGTGATGACCGCTTCGGAAATGGTTTCACCGAGCTTCGCTTCGGCATCAGCTTTGAGCTTGCCCAAGACCATCGCCGCGATTTCTTGTGGCGAGTACGTTTTGGTTTCGCCCCCCGCTTCGACTTGAATGTGGGCATCGCCATTGGCAGCGGCGACAATCGTATAAGGCATGCGCTTGTCAGCCTCCGTCAGCTCGCTGAACTTCCGACCAATCAAACGCTTGGCGGAGTAAATGGTATTTTTCGGATTGGTGACCGCTTGACGCTTGGCTGCTTGGCCGACCAAGCGCTCACCGCTTTTGGTAAAGGCGACCACCGAGGGAGTGGTGCGTGCACCTTCTGAGTTTTCCAGCACGACGGGTTCTCCGCCTTCCATGACGGACATGCAGGAGTTGGTTGTGCCGAGGTCGATTCCAAGGATTTTAGACATATGCGTAAGTAGTTGGTGTGAATGAGAGACTCGCAAGAGTCACTTGAACACATTCCCTATGGCAAACTTCATGCCACAACCTACTTCCTAGAAAAAACCTTGAAAGATCAATGGATTCCCCAAGCCTTCCGCGATGCAAGCCGCCGCATCGCGACAAAATGACGCGCCACTTTGTCACAGTAATGGACAAACTGCCACAAACCCACCATAGCCCTGGCACGGGCAGCGTCGATGGAGCGCGCCGTCAGAAAAAAGGCAAATAATCGACAAAAAGAATTGCCAAAACGCCAAAAATCCTCCTTACTGCGCGCCCCCGACCGGGCAATCAGGACAGATGGCAGAGTGGTCGATCGCGCACGCTTGGAAAGCGTGTTTACTGTTAAAGGTAACGAGGGTTCGAATCCCTCTCTGTCCGCCATTCTTCGCTTCCTACGGAAGCTACGAATGGCAAGCCATTGGTAGCTGTAGTAGGATGCGAAGAATGCCCTTCGTAGCTCGAAGAGCGAAGTAGGGCCGCTAGTATCACTCTCCAAGCTCCGATCTAGAACCATCATCCGCAATATGCACTATGCATACATTCTTCGTTCCTTGTCCGATGCTGACAAGCTCTACTACGGCAGCACTGCTGATTTAAAAAACGATTGGCTACACACAACGCGGGAGGAAATATTTCCACCGAGCCTTTTCGACCTTGGGAGATTGCTTGGTATGCAGGATTTTCCCATCAACAAACAGCTCGTGATTTTGAGAAGTATCTCAAAACGACATCCGGCAAAGCATTTGCCAAAAAGCGTTTACTCAATGCCAATGAATCATGATTCCTTCACCTGGGTTGGGGTGATGGCGTTAAGGGGGGCGAGAACCCTGCCCACCGGGCCATGGGTTCGAACGCGACCTTCGCTTCTAGCGAAATGAGAAAAAACTCGCCCCCCGACGCTTTCGCGCAGAAGGGCGAGCTCGCATTTTCTTCGCTACATCAAGCCCAGAGCAGCATCTGCTGCCATTGACCCTGACGACGCAGATGCGCTTGCTTGCCGGTCATCACGATCAAGTGAATCCACTCGTTGTCGAACAACTGACGGACTGCGGGATGGGCTGCGAGCACGGCATCGACTTTCTCGGTTTCGCTTTCGAGAAATACCGTCAATCGACGCGGCTCGTGCATGAATGTTTCGCCGTTGTGGATCGATTGCCATGGCAAGCCACTGCGCAAGTCGCCTGCATTGCCTTCGATCACGCCCACACCTGCCACCACTTGATGGATGGTCTTATCTCCCGCGGCAAAGGTTTCAGGCATGGTCCGCGAGCCGAAGTATTGCAGGTTGATCCAACTCGCCACCACTACCGGCGCGGTGAGAATCACGGTCAGCACTTGCGATTCTGGATCGAGCATGGGGTCGTATTCGTGAAGAAAAGTTCTGCCATCGAGACGCAGCGATGCCGTGCGCGAACGTGGAGCAACGATCAGCGCCGCGTTGTTCGCCAAGGCCCACTCGGGACGAATCTGGGCAATGTCTTGCCCACGCTGACGAATTTCCTCGGCAAAAGATGGCTCGTCTTTTTCCACAAGTCCCAAGCGCTTCGCTCTCTCGCGACGCGTCGATTCGCTGGCTTTATGCAAGGCATGCTCGAGCTCAGCGAGTTCTTCCTGATGAGAGACGGGAATGGTATCACGATCGAACAGCATGACGTCGTCGCTCAAGGTATCGTGCTGTGCCGCCAGGAAATGCACGTCATCGGGAATCAGAATGCCCTTGGTCGCGAGAATGTCACGCACAGCCCGACGGTTCAAGGTTTGCGCCGCAAGCCGCGCATTCACATCGCCGGCATGACCACCGCATGCACCGCAGTCGAGCGATGACGCGAAAGGATTGTTGGCGCTGTGACTGCCGTGACCGCAGATCAACACCAAGCGCGCGAAATTTTCCGTGAGACTCATGCCGCGCAACGCGCCTTCTGCGACTCCCGCCAATTGCTCGTCGGTCATCCCCGGCAAGCTCGGCGCCGCCGCGGCTTGAGGCACCAGCGAGCGATCGCGTGAGGAGAACAGCGACGTCGCAAAAGACATTCCGAGCGATTCGACGAAAGTAAAGCACGACACCGCCGAATTCTGGAACGCCTTCCAGCTCGCCTTCTCCGCCCGACTTCGTGGTGCCTGTTCATCCTGCGGCTCATGGCTTTGCAGAGGTGGCACCAACAAGGCTGGGCAACGCGAGGCCGCGTGACAGGCATCTGCGGTTTGGTGAGCGATGGGGAAGCCAAAAAATCCGGCAAAGCCCAAGGTCGAGATTTTTGCCGAAGCCGCTTCCAGATGACGACGGTAAATTTCCGAGCGCACATCGATGCAAAAGACTGCTTGCACCGCCGGTCTATGGCCCCCTGCGCGCGCAGGCTGAGCGATCATCTGCTGCGCGAGCTGACGCTGATAACCGCGCTCATAGGCCAATTGCCAGCGCGCCAAACCATCGTCCCACGAAGCATCGACCACCGAAGTCGCCGCACAGGCCCAACTGGGCTCGGCTGCAATTTTTTGCGCAAAAGCCCGATGCAGCACCGCGTCATACACCAAGCGAATGGCCAGCAGTTCCCGCAGTCGCTGAGCTTTTTGGCCACGCATTTCATCCTCGCGATCCAGATAGCGCACATGCCCCGCCCAACCTAGCACAATCACCAATTGCCGATGCAAAAAGTCCGCGATCTCCACTCCCTGCGGCGCGAGGACTTCGAGGCAAAAATCAATCACCCGTTGCGGGTCTTGCGGCAGCGCTTTGACGTAGTCGCGGAATCCTGGCATGCCAAAAACCTCAGGCTTACGATCATGCCGCGCCGCACTCAGCCATGCGGCAAATAACCCCTCTTTCCGCCATGGCGAGTTCCAAATGGTTTGATTGCGATCAAAATGCACCGCGCACCACTTGGACATCTCTTCCGCAATGAAATCGGTCCAATGCGCGTTGGGCAAACTTTCGTCGAGCAAGTCCGCAAAACTCAACACGCTCGGCGCGTTGGTCGCAGGATTCGGACGACGCAAGAAATCGAGCAATTTTTCTTTGCTCCACGTCTCGTTGGTCACCGTTCCCAGATCTTGCGAGGTGATGAGTTGCTGGTCCCATGCGCGCCGATAGTCGGCGAGCGACTGCAAGGGTGCTTGACCCATGTTCCGACGCAGCAAAGAACAAGCCTCGGCAAAGGGCAGGGATGTCAGCCCCATGAAGGGATTCACTGCCACAAAATGCTCCAGCGGCCACAGTGGGGGAATGCGCTCGAGCGCTTGATCGACGGCTTGTTGATTCGCTTGTGTTTTCATCGTGAGAGTAGAGGATTCTTGAAGTTTCATGTTTCCGTTGGAACAATGGTTAGAGATTTTTGGATTTTTTGTTCGGCCACAAATGGTTCAGCCAACGATTGGCCAATACCCCGAGATAAAATCCGTTTAATGCATGAATGTAGAGTCGTTGGCCCCAGCCATAGCGACTCGTGCGCCACAGCATTGCCTGCATCAGAAAAAGACCGATGAAGACCACGGAAACCATGGCCATCAGCCAGGTCGGCACCACATGCTGGGCAAAGTCGGCAACAAACCATTCGGATACCACATGCAGAACCATCACCATGGCTGTCACGCCACAGGAAACGAAGACTGCTTTGAAAAAAGTCGCACGATGCGCCGACCAGGCCCGCGCCATGCCGTAGGCTAGTGCCAGCGCGAGAATGAGATGAAACACCACTGGCACCGGCGGATGATGCGGGGCAAAATGATCGAGCCCACTCACACCCGCCACCGCAATCCCACCACCGAGCACGAGACCGATGAGTAAGGAAGGCAAGCTCAAGCGCACTGACTCACGCGATACGGCACCAATGGTCGACCCAGCATGAAGAAAGGCGTTCGCTTTGTAGAGCGAGTGCGCCACAAGATGCAGCACCGCTAAACCCCATGCCCCAAGCCCACATTGCACCATCATGAAACCCATTTGCGCAATCGTCGAGTAGGCCAAGGCCCGCTTGACTCCCGGCTGCACTAACATCACCAGTGCCCCAAAGGCCGCTGTGAAGGCGCCCACGATCGTGAGCAAGTGCAGCGACGCAGGCGCTGCCGCAAAGACGGTGGACATCCGCAAGACCAGAAAGCCCCCACCATTGATGATGCCGGCATGCATGAAGGCCGATACCGGCGTCGGCGTGTCCATGGTATCGGGCAACCAACTATGGAAAGGAAACTGCGCCGAGCGCAACATCGCACAGATCGCGAGCAGAATCGCCGCTTCGGGCAAGGATGCGAAATTCCCCTGCTGGATCGACATCGCGAGTTCATCGATGCGCCAGGTGCCGTGGCCTTGATACAGCCAAATCGCCGCAAGCAAGAGCAAGGACTCGGCGACACGACTGAACACAAATTTTTTCCGCGCCGCAAATACCGCCGCTGGTCGCTCGGGATGATGCAGCAGGAGTCGATTCAAGCACCAGTTGGTCGTCCACCAGGTCGCCGTGAGCAATAACAAATGATTGACCATCACCATCGTCAGCACTGAGGACAAGGTAAAGCTCATCCACGAGAGAAATGTCGCCTGCTTGGCATCGCCTTCAAGGTAGCGCGAAGCAAAACGAATCACCACCGCTCCTAAAAAGGACACCAAACAAATCATCACTGATGTCAGGTGATCGATGCGAAATAGCACGGATGAGGGCATGGTTCCCGAGAGCGCCACCGCCCAAGCAATCAAGCAACTCAACCACGCGAGGAAGGTGGAAAGTCGAGCAGCACGATGAGGCAAGAAGCGGCAAAGAACACCAGAGAGGATCACTGGCAGCGGAATCAACAAGGTCATGAGGAGTTCGTAGCGTTGCATCGACAAAAAATTACTCGCCTTTTGCATTTTAGGGAATAACATGTTTTCTATCTTCGCGTTAACTTTAATCTAAGACACCAAAACCATGGATTTTCTCAATTACCATCACTTGCGCTACTTCCGCGTGATTGCCGGCGAGCTCAATCTCACTCGCGCCGCGAAGAAACTGAATCTCTCCACTCCCGCTCTGAGCGTGCAACTGAAGCAACTGGAAGAAAGCCTCGGCCATGCGTTGTTTGACCGCACGAGCGCAGGCATGATTCTAACGGAAGCGGGAAAGGTAGCGCTCGATTACGCGAATGCGATTGGCCGGGCGGGCGAAGAGTTGATCGATGTCATGCAGCATCGGGTGGGCGCACGCCGACAAATTCTTCGCATTGGTGCGGTCGCTACGATTTCACGAAATTTCCTGTTCGAGTTTGTCGCGCCGATTCTCCATCGCCAGGAAGTCGAACTAGTCATGCAGTCGGGCTCACTCAGTGAATTGCTCATCGCCTTGCAAACGCACGAGGTGGATCTGGCTTTGAGCAACGTCGCCGTGCATCGCGATGCCCAGCGTCCTTGGCATAGCCATCGACTTTCCGATCAATCGGTCGCACTGGTGGGAAAGCCGGAATGGAAGGAGAAGAAATTGCGTTTCCCGCACGACTTCCATGAAGTGCCCATCATTCTTCCAGGCCACACGAATAATACGCGGTCGGCGTTTGATCGACTCATCTCTTCCGCCAATGTGCGACCTCACATTTTGGCAGAAGTCGATGACATGGCGATGCTTCGTTTGCTCGCACGCGAAGGTCACGGGCTCGCACTGGTGCCGCCTGTGGTGGTGCGCGATGAAATCGAAAATGGCTCGCTGGTCATCAC
>JBDLWB010000022.1:0-4313 GCA_039804425.1 Verrucomicrobiota bacterium | reverse complement strand
CACCGGCGTGACCCATGCGACGTCCTGGAGGAGCCGTGGCACCAGCGATGAAACCCGCAATCGGCTTCTTGCAATGCTCCTTCGCCCAGCGTGCGGCTTCGACCTCCGCCGTGCCACCAATTTCACCAATCATGATGATCGCTTCCGTCTCTGGGTCGTTATTGAACATTTCTAACACCTCTTGGTGATTCGTGCCATTGATCGGGTCACCGCCGATGCCCACGCAGGTGCTCTGACCGTAGCCGAGTTGAGTCAACTGAAACACGGCTTCGTAAGTAAGAGTGCCCGAGCGCGAAACCACGCCGACATTGCCACGCTTGTGAATGTAGCCTGGCGCAATGCCGATGCGGCAGCCACCGTGCGATTTTTCGCCATAGCCGGGAGTCACCAAGCCGGGGCAGTTCGGACCGACCAAGCGCACGGGTAAACCTTTGAGAGCTTCTTTGACACGCATCATGTCCATCACAGGAATGCCTTCCGTGATGCAAACGATGAGTTCCACGCCTGCATCAGCAGCTTCGAGAATGGCATCGGCCGCAAAAGGAGGTGGCACGAAAATCGCAGAAGCTGTCGCACCCGTTTCGCGCACGGCATCGGCGACGCCATTGAAAATTGGCACTTTTTCTTCAAACAACTGACCACCTTTGCCTGGAGTCACGCCCGCAACCACCTGCGTGCCGTAAGCGAGAGAGAGAGAGGCATGACGAGCACCAAAGCTGCCAGTAATGCCTTGGATGAGAACTTTTGTATTTTCGTTGATGAGGATGGACATAAGAAATGAATGTTAGATTCGTTCGAGTGGAAGACTTAGCCGACCAGCGCCACGATTTTCTCTGCCGCATCAGCCATGGTCGATGCTGCGGTGATGTTGATGCCGCTGGCTGCGAGAGTCGCTTTGCCGGCATCGACGTTGTTGCCTTCCAAGCGGACGACGAGTGGAATCGGCAACCCTGTTTCTTTGGCGGCTGCCACGACGCCTTCCGCAATGACATTGCAATCCATGATGCCACCGAAGATGTTGATCATGATGCCTTTGACGTTCGGGTCGCCGAGAATGATTTTGAAAGCAGCCGTGACTTGTTCTTTCGAAGCGCCACCGCCCACATCAAGGAAGTTCGCAGGTTCGCCACCGTAGTGTTTGATGATGTCCATCGTTGCCATGGCAAGACCAGCGCCATTCACCAGACAGGCAATGTTGCCATCGAGACCGATGTAATTGAGCTCGTATTCCGAAGCGGCCACTTCGCGTGGATCCTCTTCTTCCTTATCGCGCATCGCCACGATGTCGGGATGACGATAGAGCGCATTGTCGTCGAAACCAAACTTGGCATCGAGCGCCAAAACGCGGCCATCGGGCGTGGTGACGAGTGGATTGATTTCCAGCATCGAACAATCGCAGGAAATGAACAAGCGGTAAAGATTGCCGAGCAATTTGGCAAACTGCTTGGCGAAATCGCCAGTCAGGCCGAGAGCCGCAGTGATTTTCCGAACTTCGTAGGCTTGCAGACCAAGCAAGGGGTGAACGAACTGACGGATGATTTTCTCCGGAGTATTGTGAGCGACGTCTTCGATGTTCATGCCGCCTTCGGTCGAGGCAACGATCACTGGTCGGCAAGTCGCGCGGTCCATCAAGATGGCGAGGTAATACTCATGGGTAATGTCCACCGCTTCGGCGACCATCACCTTGCGCACCACGCGACCCGCTTCGCCCGTTTGCACGGTGACGAGCGTTTCATTGAGCATCTTCGAGGCGAACTCGGCGGCTTGTTCGGGGGATTCGATCAAATGCACGCCGCCCTTAAAGCCATTTTTGAAATGACCTTTGCCACGGCCACCGGCATGAACTTGTGCCTTAATGACCAAAGGCGAACCCGCAAACTCGCGGGCAGCGGCTTCAGCCTCGGCGGGGGTCGATGCCACTTTGCCCTTAGGGCTAGGGACTTGAAAACGGTCAAACAGCTCTTTCGCTTGGTATTCGTGGATGTTCATAAAACCTGAGGAAACATTTTTCCGCGCCGAAACTAGGCGAGACATCTGCAACGGTCAAGGGAACTCGATGATTTTTGTGATGAACACGATGCAAACGACGAGATGAGGACGATTCATGACAATTGGGAGATGTTTCCCCTCGAGAGGAAACTGAGAAAAAGCATGTAACATCGCCTGCGTGATCAGGAAATCAGTGCGATCAAGCAAGGGAGAGAATTTTCCCGGATCGGAACGCCAGTTGGCCATCGAGCATAATTTTGACAGAATTTCAGAATTTTTCAGAATTTCGCCATAGCCATCATCCCTAGATCGACCACTCCGATACCGCTTCGTTCAGGCTCCCAAAATCAGATTGTATCTATTTAGTTAATTCTGAAAATTCTGAAATTCTGTCAAGTCGGCCTCCCTAGATCGAGATCAACTGTTGCTCTTTGTCTACCTTATACAGAGCAGGACTTTCCTTAGCTTGAACGCAGTGAGACGAAGATCAGCCTTTTTCATTGGCAAAGAAAAAAAATTCCCCTAGCCTGCGCGCGTGTTCGGAATTCGTTTCTGTCTTTTTTTGACCCTGCTCCTGCTGACCATTGGCGCAAGGGCAGAGCATGTGATTGTGTCAGGAGGCCCTTCTCTGAACCGCTGGGAGCAATATCGCGTGCCGGAAGATCAACACGATCGCTGGTGGGCGAATTTCATTCGCTCAGGAACCATGCGCATGGATGAGATTCAACGCGTCTACGGTCCCCAAGCGCCGATTGTTTGGTTTGTCTACCGTCCCTCGTACGACCTCCGTGGTCGTGAGGACAAGCAAAATTACCTTGGTATGATTCAACAGCAAGCAAGCAAACGCGGCGCGTCGTTGGTTTGGATCAATTCCGGCCATGACCTGATCCGTGAAATGAATCGCTTGAAGCGCGGGTCGGTGATGACTTTTGATTATTTCGGCCATTCGAACAAACACTGCTTCTGTCTCGACTACGGCTCGGAAATCATCGCAACCAGCACGCAATGGCTCCACGAGCGCGATCTCGGGCGCATCAAGTCATCGATTTTTCATCGTCACGCCTATTGCAAATCTTGGGGCTGCCACACCGGCGAAAGCATGTCGGCCGTATGGAAATCCAAGCTGGGCATCACGCTCGAAGGTGCTCGGGGTAAAACCGACTACCGTTCTCTCTCCCAAGGAAAATTCCCTGCCGTCTCCGGTGGCTGGGTACGCTAACATTTTTTTCTCATGACCTACGACCAACTCATCGATCTCTATCGTCTCCCCCTCTTTGAACTCATCGAACGCTCGCGCGCTGTCCATAAAGCGAACTGGCCCGCGCAAGAGGTGCAACTCTGCACGCTTCTCTCGATCAAGACCGGTGGTTGCTCGGAGGACTGCTCGTATTGCGCGCAGTCGGCTCGCTACAAGTCGGGGGTCGATGCCGAACGTTTGATGTCGAAAGATGCCGTCATGGAACGCGCGCGCCAGGCGCTTGCGACGGGATCGACGCGTTTTTGCATGGGCGCAGCCTGGCGTGGCGTACGTCAAGGCACACAGCGATTTGAGCAGGTACTCGACATCGTGCAAGACGTCGCGCAACTCGGCATGGAAGTCTGTGTGACGCTCGGCGAGCTCGGCCCCGAAGAAGCTGTCGCACTGAAAAAAGCTGGCGTCACTGCCTACAATCACAATGTCGATACCTCCCCGGAGCATTATCCGAACATCGTCACGACGCATACTTTCGAAGACCGTCTGCGCACGATTCGCCACGCCCAAGACGCCGGAATGTCCGTCTGCTGCGGCGGCATTTTGGGACTAGGAGAAACCATCGAAGACCGATTGAAGATGCTCGAGGTGATATCGAACTTCAATCCCCAACCAGAGTCGATCCCCATCAACGCACTCATGCCCATGCCTGGCACGCCGCTTGCGGAAAATCCCCAGGTCGATCCGCTCGATTTGGTGCGCATGATTGCGGTCACACGGATTGCCGTGCCCAAGGCCAAAGTGCGACTCTCCGCAGGCCGCACGATGCTGACGGAAGAAGCACAGACTTTGTGTTTCTTTGCTGGTGCTAACTCGATCTTCTACGGCGACAAATTGCTCACAGCAAAAAATCCTGCCGTGGAAAAAGACCGCGCGCTCTTGGCCAAGCTCGGACTGGGCGCGCAAGCACCCAACCCTAGCATGGACGCACCCTGCTGCGATGCCGAAAAACCCGCATCGCCCTGCTGCGCTAGCGAACAAGAAACGGCATCTTCTTGCTGCTGATTCTTTCGATCACTTGACCTCCATCATCTGACTGGCGGAGTGACTGCGGAACTCGGGCGCATACATG
>JBDLWB010000021.1:0-8702 GCA_039804425.1 Verrucomicrobiota bacterium | reverse complement strand
GGAAAACGCTCTGCAAAAATCCAAGGGACCACTCCCTTATCGATGCAAGAATTCCTAGAAAATGGCAATTCGCTGCGCGGCAATGAATATCTGGTGCAAGGCACCGTCGATCAACGTTGGCCGCGCGACAATGGCCAAGTGGTATCGCTGCAAGTTGAAAACTCAGAGGAACTGATCGGCATCGAAGTCCCCTCTTCATTCAATGACCTCAACATCGAACGAGCCCAAAAATACGCCATTAAGGTGAAGTTCCGCGAAGGCGGCATCCCCGTGGCAACACAAATCGAAAGACTCTAAACCCAAACCCTACTTTCATGAAATCCATCGTTTTGCTGGCGGCCAGTTCTTTCACGTCTCTGGCCCAAGTTTACACCCCACCGCCGAACAGCCCCACGCCGCCGCCTGCGCAGGGTGGTGGCGATACGACCATTGTTCGCCCTCAACAACAAAATGCCGCTCCGGTGATTGGCAATGAAGTGCCATTTGTCGATCCTTCCGCAGAGACGGTCACCTTCAATGGCAGAAATTTCGCCATTGCTGACAACCGCCTTTTTGCCGCACGCTTTGAACGCTACTTGAACGAACCCGAGGACAACACCGAGGCAGCAGTGGAGTATCGCGAAACGATCGATGAAATTCTCTCGCTCATTTCTCCTCACAACCCCTCTGGTCCGAATCTCTACGCAGCCTTTAAGCTGCTGCCGAAAGCTTCGAATTTTCCCGGCGATGCGAAACTTTGCGACTCGCTCTCACAAGCGATCTACGTGGCCATGGTCTCACGCAAGAATGTGGATGGATCGAAAAAATTGATGGAAGCCCTGGAGGAAGAAAAGCAACGCGTCATCCGCGAGGCAGACTGGAAAGCTTCCACGGAACGCGATCCCACACTCAATCAAACTGGTTCCACCACAGGCGCCACCCGACAAGGTGGTCAAGGTGCTCAGGCAAGACAAGGTGGAGGACAACAAGGAGGCGGCCCTGGTCAACGGGCTACTGCAGCGACGGATCCCGGACGCGGCGTGCAATCCTTGCGTTACGCCGATATGCAGCGTCGCATCGTCGAAATCGAAGCGATGAAGAAAAAAAATGAACTCAAGGGCGAAGTGCAAATCGTGCAAGCCAAGATTCAATACCAAGCACTCATGATGCAGTTTTTCATGCAGCGACGTTTTCAGCACGTGCTCATGGCATCGCGATTCTACAATCAGATTTGGAAGGATGGCGATAGCAAGCTCCACATCGACAAGAACTCGGAAACCAGCAAACTCTTCAACGAATCGGTCGGCTTTAGCCCCACTGTGGCCAGCCTCGATACCTTTTCCTCTGAATTCATCCGCGACTGTGACAAAGGCGTGGAAGCCTTCAATTTCCTTGCTGATAAAGGCGAACTGGAATCGGCAGCCAAGCGACTATCGGAAGCTTACGCCGTGGGAGAGTTCATGCCCGGCATTCGCACCCTGCCGCGCGAGCGCAAGCGCAAGGTGTTAGAATTTGTCCGCGAATCCTACAAACTGCTGGCTGCGATCGATGCACGTGACTACGCCACTGCCGAGGAAGTTTCGGCGAACATGAAAAAAATGGCCACCGATTACAATGGCAACAAAGCCGATGCCGCGATTGCCACCTACACTCGTGTCTCGAACATGCACATCATGACGGCAAAAACTCACATCGCCGCCAACGAGATCGACAAAGCCCGCGAGGAGATCAAAAAGGCCATGGAAGTCTGGCCACAAAACCCACGCATCGCGGAGTTTGACCAACTCATCGAAGCAGGAAGCACTCTTGTCACGGCGAAAAATGACTTTGATCGACTACTCTCGGAAAACAACTACCGACAGATTTTTAACGAGCAATATCGCATTGCACCAGCGATTCAAAATGACCCACAACGCCTCGAAGCCTTCAAACAAATCATCGGCAATCTCACGAGCATCGAAGCATCGATTGGTAAGGCCAATGAGTTTTCCAAAATGGGCCAAGACTACGCCGCCTGGGAACAACTCGCCCAAGTGCGCGAAAAATTCCCCGACGATCCGAAGCTCGGTCGTGAGCTCGAATTGCTGGCACCAAAGGTCGCCGACTTCACCAAAGCGCTCGGTCGCGCCCAGCAACTGGAAAAGCGCACACCACAACAAACTGGCTCCGCCATGGCCTGGTATCTGAAAGCACAAAAAATCTTCCCACAAAGCGAATTCGCGGAATTAGGTGTCCAGCGCCTCTTAAACGCAATCCTCCCAGAAGAAAGCACCCCCTCCCCCGCCACCGAGCCCAATCCCTAAAGAAGATCTTCACCATTCACTCTTCCCCGGCTCGACGATTGGATTTTTTCTCGGACTGCTTGCGTTTATCCGCCACCATGCGCTGCTTTTGTCGGCGCGATTTCTGGCGCTTTTGTCGGCGGATTTTCTCGATTTCCTGCTGTCGTTTGGAAAGGATGCCGTTTTTGATTTCATCCATGCGATCGCAAAGCTCTTTGCGCGCAAGATAGCGATTCAGCTCGCGCGAGCGTTCGCGTTGGCATTTCACTTCCTGCCCCGTGGGCTCGTGTTTCAGATAAACACAGGAGGACGTTTTGTTGATTTTCTGACCACCTGAGCCGGAGCCTTGGATGAATTTCTCGATCAAATCTTCCTCGCGCAAGCCAAGTGCCTGCATGCGATGAGCGAGCGCGAGGATTTTTTCTGGAGAAATCATCGAGTTCCGACCACTTCGAAAGTAAACCCTTTCAGATACTCCGTCTCCGGCAAATGCAGCATCACCGGATGGTCCGCACGCTGGGTATGGGTCGCGATCAAACGCAACGATTTTTTGGCATCGTTCGCCGCTTCCGCAATGTTTTCCAAAAACAAGCCACGCGACGCATGGTGCGAGCAACAATAGGTCGAGAGAATCCCACCTTTTTCCAGCAACTTCAGCGCGCGCAGATGAATCTCTTTATAGCCGCGCATGGCATCGTGCAGAGTCTTTTTGTTGCGCGTGAACGACGGTGGATCGAGCACGATGAGGTCGTAGTTTGGTTCTGCTTCTTTGAGAAAATCGAACACATTGGCCTCGATAACTTCCATCGACAGTTGATTGCGCAAAGCATTCGCACGCGTCGATTCACAAGCGCTACCGGAGATATCAACCGCTGTCACAGCCGCAGCACCCGCCTTCGCACAAGCAAGAGCAAAGCCGCCTTGGTTGGTGAAACAGTCGAGCACACGCTTCCCTGCCGCAAAACGCGCGAGCTCTTGGTGGGCCTGCAACTGATCGAGATAAAGGCCTGTTTTTTGACCATCGAGCAAATCGACTTCATAATCGATGCCATTCGCGGAAACGACAAAAATACCAGGGTTTTCCCCGTAAGCCAGTGTGACTTCCAGCTCCAGCCCCTCCGCACGGCGAATGGGGGATTCGTTGCGCAAAATGATGGATTTGGGTGCTAGCACCTCGACGAGAGCTGCAACGATCAGATCTTTGCGCTGATCCATGGCCAGCGTCAGAGTTTGCACCACTAAGTGATCGCCATAGCGATCGACGATGAGGCCAGGAATGCCATCGGACTCCGACCACACCACTCGACACAATTGCGCATCGAGCGGCAATCTCTGACGATACTCGAGAGCCTGGCGAATGCGACGGGTGAAAAATTCGGCATCGAGGTCCTGACGACGGCGTGAGAAGCGTCGCGCGATGATTTGCGACTGGGGGTTAAAGATCGCGGTGCCCAGCGGACGATCGCGAAAATCCTTGAGAGTAATGACATCGCCCGGCTTAGGATCGCCGAAAGTTTTTTTGACTTCTGTGGCGTAAACCCAGTCGTGTCCGTGAAAAATGCGAGCCCTTGGGGCGATGATGAGTCCTGCCATGATGATTGTTTTGGAAAAAAGCGAAAGTTTGTTCTTGATGCGGGGGGGCGAGAACTGTAGCAAAGTGCCCAGCTATGGGCCAACAAATTAAAAAAGTAATCAAACGTCGTCGCCGCAAGGAGTATCTGCGTCGCAAAAATGAGCAAGTGAAACTCGGCGGATCGGTGAAAAAAGCCAGTGTCGTGAAGAAAGCTCCAGTCGCTGCCGACAAAGCCGAGAAGAAGGCTCCAGCGAAGAAAGCTGCCAAAAAAGCTCCAGCCAAAAAAGCAGCGAAAGTTGCCAAAGCCGTGGAAGAAACGCCCGTGGCCGATGCCCCTGCTGCGGAGAGCGCTGAGTAATTTCCCTGTCTTTCATTTTCTTCAGCGATCTTCCCTGCCGGCGAAGATCGCTTTTTTTGTGGAATCACGACCATGCCCGAGATCTGGATTGCCGATTTTTCTTCGCCCTGGTGGTTCGTTGCGGTCACCATCCTCGGTGCTTGTGTAGGCTCGTTTCTGAATGTGGTCATTTACCGACTGCCACTCGGGCTTTCGGTCAATGAGCCGAAGCGCTCGTTTTGCCCGCACTGCCAAAAGCCTATCGCGTGGTATCACAACATCCCCGTCATTTCGTGGATTATGCTTCGCGGTTCTTGCGCCCAATGCTCCGCGAAGATCTCCTGCCGTTACTGGTTGGTGGAACTTCTCACAGCAGCGCTTTTTGCGGTATGTTGGCATTTTCACCCCATCACCATCGCTCCTTTGCTGTTTCTCTGGATCAGCCTCGCCGTCGCCATAGCTTTCATCGATGCCGAACACCAAATCATCCCGATCGATCTCACCACCGCAGGCAGCATCATTGCGATTGTTTATTCGACGTGGCAGACGGATTTGTTAGATGCATTCTCTCCACGCCTTGCCCCAGTCGCCTGGTGGCAGGGACCGATTGATGCCACTCTCGGCTGGATTTTCGGTTTTTTTAGCCTTTGGGCTGTCGTCCTGCTCGGTAAATGGGCTTTTGGCAAGAAGTCGGTGCATTTTGACCAGGCGGTCGATTGGGAACTGCGCGAGCCTGTCGATGAGGGAGATTCGTTGATCTTTCACTGCGATGGCGATGACATCCCTTGGCACGATCTATTTTATCGGCCAAGCGACCAGTTGATCTTAACTTGCACGGCACTCGTTCTCGATGACCAAAAGATTGCAGACGGGCGATTGCTCATTCGCGCGGAGGAAATCACCCTGCCCGATGGCCAAGTGATCGCGCTGGAAAAAATTCGTTCGCTCCATGGCAAAACGACCCACGCCATCATTCCGCGGGAGGCGATGGGCATGGGCGATCCGCATTTGCTCGGGATGATCGGTGCTTTTCTCGGGGCACCCGCTGTACTATTCACCATTGCCATTTCTTCATTTTACGCCATCGCTGCTGCCATTCTTGGACGCATCGGTTTTGGCAAAGCTCTCCCTTTTGGACCCTTTTTGTTGCTTGCCGCGTTGACCTGGATTCTCGGTGGGTGGCGCTGGGTGCATCTCTATCTGGATTGGGCATTCGGCATGACCCAACCGTGATCGAAGTCGGTCACTCAGGCTTTTCGCTCGCTTGATAAAAAATCAATTCACAAAGCGTAATTGTTCGCTAAAGTGAAACGCATGAGCATCCCCGACGACACCATTGCCTACTGCCACGCTTGTGGTGCTGCGATGGATGTCAGCAAAGTTGCTCCCTTCAGCAATGTCGAGTGCCCCTCATGCCAAAAGCACACCCGCGTGAAGCGTGAGTTCGGCCCCTACACGCTCCTTCGTCGTCATGCCATCGGCGGCATGAGCATGGTGTTTGTCGGGCACGATAACACTCTCGATCGCGAAGTTGCTCTGAAAATTCTTAGTGAAGATTACAGCGCCGATGAAAAACGCATCTCGGCGTTTGAAGAAGAAGCCCGCATCACAGCAGCCATTTCTCACCCTCATGTGGTCCGCGTTTTTAAAACCGGTAAAGCCTTTGGCCGATTTTACATCGCCATGGAAATGGTCACTGGTGGTCACCTCGAACATCAAATTCGCGAACGCGGGGCGATTCCTGAAGCGGAGGCTCTGAAGCTCGCCATTGAGGTCGCCGAAGGCCTACGAGCCGCTCACCTCGCGGGCCTCATTCACCGCGACATCAAGCCCGGAAACATCCTGCTCGATTCGGCGGGCAGTGCCAAAATTGTCGACTTCGGACTCGCACTGATGACCAAGGGCGGCGTTGCCACCCCCGATGAACTCTGGGCTACTCCCTATTACGTGCCGCCCGAAACCATCGATGGCTTGGAGGAAGATTACCGCGCCGATGTCTATGCCTTCGGTGCGACGTTTTACCACGCTCTCGCAGGCCAACCTCCTTGCACCGAGGAAAGCATGGTCACTACCCAGCTTCGCGAGGCGAAAAAACACGTGGTACCGCTGAGCGCCGCCTGCGCCGACTTGACCTTAGAAACCTGCGCCGTCATCGAATGTGCGATGGCGTATGAGCCGAGCGCCCGCTTTGCCTCTTACGATCAACTGATTAGCGCCCTGCAAACCGCTTTGGTGGTGACGAATCAACGCGACAAGGATTTACGGAATGGCATTGCTCCTGCACCACGTCCACCCGTAGCAACCCCCATTACCCCCGCCGAGAGACGTCGCCGCAATCAGAAAAATCTCCTACTGAAGATCATCGCTAGCGCTGCGCTACTTATGATTACTCTATCAGCAACATGGTTTTTCATGCGCAAACAAGATGCCGTGGAAAACGCCGCACCTGTTGTCGACAGCTCTCCCACAAACGAACCACCTGTCATCGATGAACGCGCTGGCTTGGAAATTCTCAACCTTTATCGAAAAGCACGCGAAGAACTCACGGCACAACAATACGAGGCCGCACAGCAGCATTTCGTCCTGCTCTTTCAAAATGAAAAAATTCAAGAACCCACCCGCACGTGGTGTGCCTTTGAAGCCATGCTAGCCTCACAGCTTTCGGGCAATAGTGCCCTTGCTCTGGATGACGCGAAACGACTCGCAGAGCATCTCACGAAGGATTCGGCTCCTCCACAGATGCGCACACGACTTCATCCATGGTTGGAAAAAATGCAGGATCTACCGCCCATCCACGTCGCTACGAAATCCAATAAACCTGATCGCGATGTGATTTATCTGATGGCAACGATGGCGAGTGCGCTGAAAAATTGGCAACAAGGATGCCTCAAACAAGCCATTCCACTCTTCCAGCAAGTGGTCGACGCAAAAATTTCCGACGACATGGCAATCCTCGGCATTTATCGCACCAAAGCGCAAATTTACCTCAAAGAAGCGGCTTTGCTCGACTCTCTCATGCCCAACCCGCTGCCAGACTCAGCCGAAATTTGTCGCACGAAAATCAAGGAATTGGATGCAGCAATCGCCTCTCTTCAATCTCGTGGTCGCGCAAAGTTTAACATCCGCGTCTGGCAAGTTCAACTCGAGCGACATGCCCGTCGACTGGAGACGAAAGCCCCCGAGACGAATCAAGAGAAAGTTCTCACTTTTGAAGAAACCCTCCGCGACATCCTCGCTCTGTGCCAAAATTACCGTTTCCTCGAAAGCGCGGAGTTGATCAAAAAAACTCAGTCGAAAGAAGCAAAAGAAGAAGCTCAGCGCTTAGCCTATCTGGGGCTCTGCGAATCCGCCGGGATTTTCCTCGTCGACCTCGAGAGTGACACGAATAAAGCACCCATCGACATCAAGATTGAGACCAAAGATGGTCGCAAATTCCAGCGTGTCATTGGCGCTGGAGAAAACATGGTCACTCTCACATCGGGTGAATCCGAAGCTTCGCTGCCTTGGACTCAATTGCAACCCACAGATGTCATCGAAATCTATCGCGAAGCGGTAAAACGAAATAGCGATGCCTCGAAACTCCAATTACGCCATGCACAAGCCATTTGCTTCCAATGGCTGAGTGGCGAAAAAGACGCCGCTCTTAGCGCTGCCTCAAAGCTCAGCGACAGCTCTCCCACTTTCAAAAAACAATGGGAGTCGTGGATGAAAGCGATTCCGAACAACTGATTTTCTCAATACTTTATGGCCTCTTATACCGAAGACGATATCAAAAGCCTCGACTGGCGTGAACACATCCGCATGCGCCCCGGCATGTACATTGGCAAGCTTGCCGATGGCTCCTCGCCGGATGACGGCATTTACATCCTGCTCAAGGAAGCCATCGATAACTCGATCGATGAACACATCATGGGCTTCGGTAAGGAGATTCGCGTGGACATCGATGAACAGGGTCGTGTGGAAGTGCGCGACTTCGGCCGCGGCATTCCTCTCGGCAAGCTCTATGACTGCGCCGCGCAAATCAATACCGGTGCCAAATATGATAGCGAGGCTTTCAAAAAATCCGTCGGCCTCAATGGTGTCGGCATTAAGGCGGTGAATGCTCTTTCGACGTTTTTCGAAATCCAAGCCTGGCGCGAGGGCCAAACGAAAGCGATTGAGTTTTCTCAGGGCAAGGTCACCCAGGACATGAAAAATCCGCGTGCCGAGGAGGCACCGAATGGCACGCGTCTGTGCTTTGATATCGATCGCACGATTTTCCCCGCAAAAACCAAGTTTCGCGAGGCGATTGTCGAGAAGATGTGTCGCTACTATTCGTATCTGAATCCGAATTTGACGATTGTTTTCAACGGCAAGAAAGTCCGCTCGAAGGATGGTTTGCTCGATCTCTTGCGCGAGGAAATGGAAAAGGCCCCTCTCTATCCACCCATTCACTTGGTCGGCAAGGACATTGAAATTGCCTTCACTCACAGCGAAGAAACCAGTGAGGAATACTACACATTCGTCAATGGTCAAAACACCTCTCAGGGGG
>JBDLWB010000020.1:0-5605 GCA_039804425.1 Verrucomicrobiota bacterium | reverse complement strand
TTTCTCATCGGTGAAGAGGCATGCCATGACGCATCCAGAGGGCGCGCAGTTGTTCGGGGCTACCGCGAAAAATGTTGCGCTCTACAGGGCGATCGAGATTGCCAAGGTAGGTAGGAAATCCTCGATAGACCTTGGGGCGTGATCGACGATTTTCCCACAGCACACCGCCGTATTGCCAGAAGGTCCAATCGCGCCACGTGTGGTATTGTCGGGTGAGTCCTGTTGGCGTCCCTGGTACGGGGAAATGCCGACAAGCCCCACCATCGTGAGAATACAGCGCTGCCCAATAGGGACTGCGACGCAAGCGCTGTTTGACGGGTTCACTGGCATGATGCAGCGTGACTCGCAGGTGCTCGCTATTCTCCAGATAGACCACACAGTCCACCCCGGTGCGTTGTTTGACCCGATCCAGAAACTGAATCATCTGCGTCGTCGAGGAAGTGGCATCGAAGTCAGCACAGAGCAGCAAGTGAGATTGCTGCCAAGCTCGACTGCGGGCGATTTGTTGGGCCCGTGCGACCATTTGATCGGCTTGTGAAATCATGCTGAGATTCGGTAAGGTGCGATAGTAGACCCCCACCAGCATTTGGCAGCGATCGGCCGACTGGAGAAATGTCGCACATTTTTCATCGAGCACACCGCCCTTGCCGATCCGAGCGATCAGCCCAGCAGCCCCATTGTCGCGGAGTGCGGAGACATCGTGCTCCGAGTATGAGCGGCCAGCACGTTGCTTTTCCTTGGGATCATACGCGGACACATTCACAATTTCCGTGATGCCACGACGAGGAGCGGGTGCGGAGCTGCCCGTGCCGCACTGGCAAAGCACAGCGGCGAGAGCAGATAAGGAAATCAGACGAAGCGAACGATGCATCGGCGCAATCCAAGCAGAAGAAAAGCATGTCATCAAGCAGGAACAATGTTTGGGAAATACGCGCATCATTGTAGATTTTGCACGGAGTGGTGGTGTCGACGTCCCCGATTGCGCGACAGTTGCTCACGCGACACTAATGGCGTGATGGAAACTTTTCCGTGGGTTGAAACCCACGGCTATGATCCGACATGGCTACGCCATGATGATGGAAGATGGGGGGGATGGATGGTTTTTTGTGGGGCTGGGAGGCGAGACACCTCCGCCACGGGCTGGGTGCGGTGAGGTGATCTCTTTGGCGGTATGCTGTGCTTGTGAAAATTTTCACAATCTGCTTGAGGATTGGGCAAAATGGGTGCATGTTCCCTGCGCGCCAAGCGCTCACACTATGGAGACGAATCAACTTTCCCCAACGTATGCGGCCTATGACTCGAAAATCGAGGGTAATGTCATCTTTACCCGCGTCGATGCGGCGATGAATTGGATGCGCAAAAATTCTCTCTGGCCTATGCCCATGGGGTTGGCTTGCTGCGCGATTGAGCTGATGGCGACCGCCTCCAGTCGATTCGATATTTCTCGTTTCGGCATGGAAGTGATGCGTTTTTCTCCACGTCAGAGTGACGTGATGATCGTAGCGGGCACGGTGACTTACAAAATGGCCTTGGCGGTCAAGCGCATTTGGGACCAAATGCCTGAGCCGAAGTGGTGCATTGCGATGGGTGCTTGTGCATCGAGCGGTGGCATGTATCGCAGCTACGCGGTGTTACAGGGAATTGATCGATTGATTCCTGTGGACGTTTACATTTCTGGTTGTCCTCCACGCCCGGAGGCATTGATCGAAGGCTTGATGAAGTTGCAAGAGAAGATCGAAGGCAGCTCCGCCATGATGGATCAGAAAAAAGAATTGCTCGAAGACTTGGCGTAATTCACAACAAAAAATTTTATGTCTGCTGCTGACATCACCACCATTCAGGAAAAATTCGCGTCTGCTGTGCTTTCGCAAAAAGAATTTCGTGGCGAGACGACCGTTACGGTGAAGCTCGATCAATTGCATGAAGTCTTGCGCTTTTGCAAAGAACAGTTGGGGTATGACTTCTTGATTGATATTTCCAGTTTGGATTTCTTCGGGGAAGATCCTCGTTTTATGATGGTCTACGAATTGGCGACCGTTGATGACAAGAAGCATCTGCGCGTCAAAGCGCCTGTGGGCGAAGAGGAAAGTGTGCCATCGGCCTGTGATTTGTGGCTCGCTGCGGATTGGCATGAGCGGGAAGTCTATGACATGATGGGCATTCCTTTCACGAATCATCCGAATCTCAAGCGTATCTTGATGTGGGAAGGGTATCCCTTTTATCCACTGCGCAAAGATTTCCCCCTGGCAGGACGTCCATCCGACATGCCCGATGTAGCCTTTACGGGGGTGGCTCCGCTCGAAGGCGGTCCATTCGTGACATCGTGTGGCACCGACGATGTCGTGCGTCGTGAGCCTCGTGCGCGCGATCAAAAGTGAGGCACTGCCCTCCTTGTGATGGTCATGCGTCGATGGCTTGAGCGCAGACAAGCACCTGCGACGTATGCGTTGGTGCTGTGCTTGGTCGGCATCCAATGCCTTGTGGAGTTTCAGTCCCACGAGATATGGTATCGCATGGGCGGTTTGAACCGCGAAACCTTCGTCGCCACAAAATCACTCACCTTGTTCAGCTACGGCTTTCTGCACGGGGGGTGGTGGCACATGCTGAGCAATGCGCTGATGATCGTATTTCTTGGTGCACGGATCGAGTCGTGGTGGGGGGCAAGGAAGATGCTCGTGATCTACTTCGGCGGTTTGTTGGCGGGAGGGATCATGCATTTGCTCCTGAGTGTCGATCAACAGGGTTTGCTCGTTGGCAGCTCAGCGGGGGCGATGTCCTTACTGCTTGCTGTGACGACCTCAGATCCAGACGCGCGGTTTTTTCCGATTCGACTCAGAGCACGGAATGTCGGCTACGGTGTGATCATCGCATCGGCTATGCTGATGGTGCTGCATCCTGAGCGCAAGATCCCTGCGCTCGCCGAGGCGGGGCAGTCCCTTCAGTCGATGCTAGGACAGGGCGTCTATCGCATCGGACACGCCTGTCATGCCGGTGGCGCGCTCTTTGGTCTGCTCTACGTGAAGTGGTCCCTATGGACGTTGGTGCGAAAAAAGCGCAAATGATCCCGTGCGCAGTTCTCTTTGGTGAGATAAGCTATCGCGGTGATCACCTTCAAGACCATCCTTCTTCTGACTCTCTCCAACGTCTTCATGACCTTTGCGTGGTATGCGCACTTGCGTGACATGAAAGACAAGCCGTGGATGTGGGCGGCCTTTTTCTCGTGGTTGATCGCGTTTTTCGAATACATGATCCAAGTTCCCGCCAATCGGATGGGGCATCAAGTGATGAGCGTATCGCAGCTTAAGATCTTACAAGAAGTGATATCACTCTCGGTTTTCGTGCCCTTTGCTGTGTTTTTCATGAAAGAAAAGCTGACGTGGAATTATGCGGCAGCGGCTGTGTGCTTGGCGGGCGCGGTGTTTTTCATGTTTCGCAAATGATTTCGCTTTGCGCGTGAGGGGTGCATGAGATACACGAAAGCCGATGAATGCAGCGCAATGCGGATTTCGGATGCCCGCCGAGTGGAACGAGCAAGAGGCGATTTGGCTCTCGTGGCCTGTGGCGGATGAACGTCATTGGGCGGGGCAAAAGCAAGATCTGATGACGGAAAAGTTCGCCGAAATCGCTGCGGCGATCTCGCGCTTTGAAACCGTGCGCATCAATGCTCCGGGAGAAAATCACGCGCGCATTCGCCGTGCTTGTGAGCTCGCCCAAGTGGACGCGAATCATTTGGAGTTATTTGACCATCCCAACAACGACGTGTGGTGTCGGGATCATGGACCGATTTTCGTCAAACATCACGAGACCGGAGAAGTCGCAGTCGTCGACTGGGGCTTCAATGCATGGGGCGGGAAATTTCCGCCATGGGATGCCGACGATGCCATCCCGCGCCGCATCGCAGACGCCTTAGGGATGCGTCGGTTCGAAGGCGGAATGATTCTCGAAGGGGGCGCGATCGAGATCAACGATGTCGGGCAATTGCTCACGACCGAAGCCGTGCTATTAAATCCCAATCGCAATCCGCATCTCGATCGTGCGGCGATGGAAGAATTCTTGCGGCAAGGATTGGGAGTCAAAGAAATCCTTTGGCTCAAGCGGGGGATCGAAGGGGATGACACCGATGGGCACATCGACGACCTCGTGCGTTTTGTTTCCAACGAGGCTGTATTGGCTTGTGTGGAAAAAGATCGAACTTCCCCGAACCACGCCGTGCTTGCGGAAAACGTATCGACCCTGAAAGAATTTCGCAAAGTGACCGGCGGGCCTTTTGATATCATCGAAATGCCCATGCCCGAAGCCTGTGAAGTGCCTGGTTGGCGATTGCCGATTTTGCCGGCGTCGTACGTCAACTATCTGTTAGTCAACGGCGGGGTGATTGTGCCGCAATTCCGGCAAAAGAAAAACGACGAGCGAGCGAAAGACATTTTACGCGAAATTTTTCCTGCGCGAGAAATCGTCGGCATCGACTGTCTTGATCTCGTCGAAGAGGGCGGGACCTTGCACTGCATTTCCCAGCAGCAGCCGAAGTGATCAAGGAATCCAGCGATTTTGCGAAAGCCAGAAAAGCAGATCCTTGGCCCAGGGGTGGACCTCGTTTGCGGCGACGCCGTGTTTTCCTTGGCTGAGCCCGATGCCGTGTGGGCCCTTTTGATAGACGTGGAGGTCAAACGGCACCTTGGCACGTCGCAGTGCGGAGGCGAACAGTAGCGCATTTTCCACGGGGACTCCCTTGTCCTCTTCCGTGTGCCAGACGAAGCATGGGGGTGTTTGCGCGGTGACTTGTTTTTCGTTCGAAGTGGCATCGATCAATGCCGCAGAGGGCGCGTTTCCTAGAAGATTTTGTTTCGAGCCCGCGTGAGTGAAGTCGCCCATGGTGATGACAGGGTAGCAGAGAATGCCAAAATCTGGTCGACAGCTGAGTTGCTCGACGGCGCTTGCATCAGTAGCGGGGATTTGGGAAAACTGTGTGAGCAGGGTCGACGCCAAATGGCCGCCTGCGCTCGAGCCCATGATGCCGCAGCGTTGCGGATCAATGTTCCACTCGCTCGCCTTACTGCGGAGGAGTCGCATGCCGCGAGCCGCGTCATTGCGCATCACCGGATGGCGGTAGCCGTGCGTGCCGAGTCGGTATTGCAACACAACGCCGGCGATGCCCTGAGAAGCAAGCCACTGGGCATAGCCTTCGCCTTCATGGGGTGCGAGACCACCATAGCCACCGCCGGGGCAAACCAGAATCGCACAGGTCGGCTTGTCGCTCTTCGTCGGCAGATAGGCCGTCAGCGTGGGGATGTCATGCGGCGCGTCACCTCGTGCTGCGGGAGCCTTGCCCTCATACAGTGGAATGCTGGGAAGAGGAGAAGAGTGAAGCATGGACGTGATCGAGAATAGTGCGATGAGCAAGCATTTCATGACTTAGCGCAAGTAAGGATTCGAGCGAGCTTCATGAGCAATCGTCGTCGAGGGTCCATGACCAGGAAATACCTCGGTGTCGCCGGGAAGAGTAAGGAGGTGTTTTTTGATCCCATGCAAAAGCTGAGCATGATTGCCGTGGTTGGGGATGTCCGTGCGACCGATCGATTGCTGAAACAGCGTGTCGCCTGAAAAC
>JBDLWB010000019.1:0-2501 GCA_039804425.1 Verrucomicrobiota bacterium | reverse complement strand
TTTCAGGATCGGATTTCGCTGATTCTTGCGCTTGCGCGATCCGCGATTGGCAGCATACTAACGGTGTGCACTCTTTTTTCCCGATTGTCGCTTGCAGCAGCCTCTTTTGCCTTGGCTGCGTGAAGCTCGGCCCCGATCATCAAGCTCCCACTCTCGACCTGCCAACGCAGTATTCGCAAAAGGGCGTGTCATGGAAGCGCACGAGCCCACCACAAGTCTACACCCATAGCACCTGGTGGAAGGTCTATGGCGATCGCACTCTCGATCAACTCGCTCAGGCCACCGCAGAGCAAAATGTATCGATCCAAGCCGCCGCATCCCGACTCAAGGAAGCCCGCTCGCTGAGTCGAGCCACCCGCACGACCTTGCTGCCGTCGCTCGATTTCAATGGCGACTTGCAGCGCACGACGGTGAACTTTTTCGGCGGCCTTGCGCAAAATCGATTGGACATTTTCCAGCTGCCCATCGACCTCGCGTATGAAGTCGATCTCTGGGGCCGCGTGCGTCGCAATGTCGAAAGCGCCGAAGCGCAAGCGGCCAGTGCCGAGGCAACAGTAGTCGCCACCAAACTCTCGCTCACGGCTGATACGGCACTGACCTATTGGTCCTTGCGCGCGCTCGATGCCGAAAAGGCACAGGTGAAAAAAAGCATCGCTCTGCGCAAGGAATCACTGGTCCTCAACGAAGCTCGTTTCCGCGCAGGCACGGCCAATGAACTCGATGCTTCACGCGCAAAAACCGAATTGGCCACCGTGGAATCGGAACTGATTGGACTCGATAAAAAACGCGCCGAGCTGCTGAATGCTCTCGCCGTCTTGACCGGCCGGCCAGCAGGAACGTTGCACATCGAAGAGCAGCCAGAACTCCCCACGCCGCCGAAAATCCCCGCCGGTGTGCCATCGGACCTTTTGCTGCGCCGACCCGATTTGTACGCCGCTGAGAGAAATGTCGCAGCCGCTAATGCCCAAATCGGTGTCGCCAAAGCCGCCTTTTTCCCCAGCCTGCGACTCCGCGCGGGCACCGGCACCAACGCCACCCAACTCGGCGATTTGTTTGATGGCGATGCCGTGGCTTGGTCGCTGGGCACCTCACTCACCTACCCCATCATCGGCCAAGCACGGATTCGCGCCGACTACAAGGCCGCCATCGCCCGACATGAAACGGCGAGTCTCGACTACAAACAAGCGGGTCTCATTGCCATGCGCGAGACAGAGGATAGCCTCACGGGTTTGTCGTTCTTGGAAAAACAAGAGCAATCCCAGCAGCAAGCCGCCGATGCCGCGAAGCAAACACTGAAACTTTCCCGCCAACGCTACGAGGCTGGCCTAACGAATTATTTAGAAGTAGTCGAAGCCGAGAGAACTCTGCTACAAAGTGAGCGTCTCGTCACTTCCCTGCGCGCGCAGCGGTTAGCGCTGACGACGCAACTGATCAAGGCCCTTGGTGGCGCTTGGTAATTCTTACTTTTCCCACATGCAAAGCCCACTTCCGAATTTCGGCATCCATCGCGACCGCGAATTGCTCAAAGAAACGACCGCATTTGTCTACAAAGAAACTCCCAGCGGCCCACTGCAAGCTCACTTGTTCTTTCCTCCTGAGCCTCGCTCGGAAAAACGCCCGCCTCTGTTGGTCTTTTTCCACGGCGGCTTTTGGGACCTGTCGGCTGTGACCCACTTTGCCACGCAGTGTGTGCATTTTGCCGAACGCGGTTGCCTCTGCGTCGCTGCCGAAACGCGCGTCAGCTCACGTCATACTTGCACGCCACTCGATGCCATCGAGGACGCCCAGGACTTGATCATCGCCCTCAAGCAGCGCGCGGAGGAATGGCAGTTTGACCCCAATCAAATCGTCCTCATCGGTGCCGCTGGCGGCGCGTTTTTGGCACTGCATGCCGCCATGGAGAAGAAGCCGCGCACGCTGGGTGACATCGATCCCCGCCCCGCAGCCCTGATTCTGCTCAGCGCCCTCGTCGATACCGGCCCGAAGACGGACCAAGCGCGACGCTTTGAGAGCCCGCAACAGGCGAAGCTACTCAGCCCACTGCGCATGACCCGCCGCAAGCTGCCGCCGATGTTGTTTTTGCACGGTCAAAATGACCGCATCACTCCCATCGGCGCGGTGAAGTCGATCTGCCGCTGGCTGCGTTTGAAGGGCAATAAGGCCATGCTGATTAGCTACAAAGGCGCCGATCATCGCTTCTTCAATTTCAATGCCGACCTCGTCCACTATGATCTCTGCCTGCGGGAAATGGAGAGCTTTTTGCGACGCTACGAACTCATCCCAGCACATCATGCGACTCAGGCACTGGCTTGGGAACATCATGATTCAATCGAATCCATATCCTAAAAAACCCTGGAGTTCCAGGGTTTTTCGGGAGTTCTTTCGCTGCAATTTTACTGATAGGAATCGCGCATTTCCGTGAGCTGAACCAGCTTGCCACGCCACTCGGCAAGGCGCGCTTTTTCCTGCTCCACCACCTCCGCGGGGGCGCGATCGACGAA
>JBDLWB010000018.1:0-3075 GCA_039804425.1 Verrucomicrobiota bacterium | reverse complement strand
TCAACGCCCTCCGCCGCCGCTCGGCAGAATCTTCCACTTCCGAACTTTCCTAATCATGCTCCATTTTCTCATCCGATGGTCGTTACGCCATCGCGCCATCATTCTCTGCCTCTCGGTTCTGATCCTCGCCGCTGGCATCAAAACCGCGCAAGATCTCCCTGTCGAGGTGCTACCGGACCTCACGAAACCGACGGTCACGATTCTCACGGAATCCCCCGGCCTTTCTCCCGAGGAGGTCGAAGCGCTCGTCACACAGCCAATCGAAAATTCCCTGATGGGCGTCGCCGGCCTCACACGCATGCGCTCGACGTCGGACATCGCTCTCTCGCTGGTTTTTGCCGAGTTTGAGTGGGGCACCGACATTTACCGCGCTCGACAATTGGTGCAGGAACGTCTCCAAGTCGCACGGGAACAATTGCCCGATGGCACGCAACCGTATCTCACACCCGTCGCCTCGCTGATGGGAGAAATTCTCCTCATCGGCGTCAAGAGCACCGACGGCAAAACAGCGCCTATGGATGTGCGCACGATCGCGGACTGGACGATTCGTATGCGACTGCAAGCCATCCCTGGCGTCGCCGAAGTCCTCAACATGGGCGGCGGCGTCAAACAAGCACAAGTCCAGCCCGATCCCTGGCGCATGCAGGCAAATGGCGTCACCATCGAGGAACTCCAAGAGGCCGTCAAAAAAGCAGCATCGAATACCACAGGGGGATTCATCGACAATGGGCCACAAGAAATCATGGTGCGCAATCTCGCCATGACAGTCGAACTGGATGACATTGCTCGCACCATCATCAAAAAACCTGCCGGACGTCCCATTGCAATTGCCGATGTCGCCACTGTCGCTTGGGGCACGGAACCGAAACGCGGCGAAGCCGCCGTCAATGGCAGTCCCGGCGTGATCATGAGCGTCATTAAGGCTCCAGGATTTGACACCATCGCTCTCACGGAAAAAATCGAAGCCGCGATCCAATCGTTGCAACCCGGACTTCCACCAGGCGTGGAAGCTACGGTGCTTTTTCGTCAACGCGATTTCATCGACAGCGCGATCGGCAATTTGAAAAAAGCCATCGTCGAAGGTGCCGTGATGGTGACTCTCGTCTTGCTCCTTTTCCTGCTGAGTTTCCGCAGCACTTTCATCACGCTCATGGCCATGCCGCTGAGTTTTTGCATCACGCTGCTCACCTTCACGTGGATGGGCCTTAGCGTGAATAGCATGACACTCGGTGGACTCGCCGTCGCCATTGGCATGGTCGTCGATGACGCCATCGTCGATGTCGAAAATGTCTTTCGCCGACTCCGTGAAAACGCCCAACTCAAGGCACCGAAACCTAAGCTCGAAGTCATCGCATCGGCCTCAGGAGAGGTCAGAAATTCGATTCTCTACGCCACCATTCTCATCGTCTTGGTCTTCATCCCACTCCTCGGTCTAACAGGTGTGGAGGGGAAACTTTTTGCCCCCATTGCCATTGCCACCATCATCAGCATGCTGGCTTCTTTCGTGGTCTCACTCACCGCCATTCCTGTTCTTTGCTCGCTGATTCTCAAAGTCAAAACGACAGACAACTCCACTCACAGCGATGGAAAACTGGTCCGCTTGCTCAAAGGACTTCTCCGTCACACCATACTCCGCGTCAGCCTGAAGCAACCGACCCTCATCATCGCGACTGTCGCACTCTTGCTCGCACTCTCCCTCACTCTCTATCCACAAATGAGCCGTGATTTCTTGCCCGCCTTTCACGAAGAAACCGCTGTGGTGACCACCGGTGCCGCGCCGGGAACTTCTCTCGCCGAAATGGAAATCATCTCGCGCGCCGTGGAAGACCAGCTCCGACCGATTCCAGAAATCCTCCACATCGGACGCCGCATCGGACGCGCGGAACGCAGTGACCACGTCGTTCCTGTGAACAATGTCGAGTTCGATATCGATTTCAAAAAGTACGATCAAGGCCGCCCACTCAAGGAGGTGCTCGATGACATGCGCGAACGCATCAAAACAGTGCCGGGAACGTTTAGCATCATCTCGGGCCCGCTGTCTCACCGCATCAGTCACTTGCTCAGCGGCGTCAGCTCACCCGTAGCAGTGAAAATTTTCGGACCCGATCTCGCTACCATCACCCACCTTGGTGAACAGGTGCAAGCCATCGCGAAAACCATCCCCGGCCTCACAGATGCCAAATTGGATATGCAAGCGCAAATCCCGCAACTGCGCATTGAGCTCGATCGGGAACGTGCTCTCGCTCATGGTGTTTCGCCCGGTGAATTGAACGCCGAACTTTCCACGCTTCTCGGTGGCTCACAGGTCGCACAGTTGCGCGAAAACCAACGGGTCATCGACCTCGCCATCCGTCTCCCTGAGCACTGGCGCGGCGATGCCGAAACGATACGCCATTTGCCCATTCACACTGTGACAGGGGATCACATTCCGCTACATCTCGTGGCCGATGTGCGTGAAGCATCAGGACCCAGCGCGGTCTATCGCGAAAATACGCAGCGACGCTATGTGGTTTCGATCAAACCCAGTGAACGCGATGCCGGCGCTCTCGTAGCACAACTCGAACAAAAAGTCCGCGATCAAGTCAAACTCCCCGAAGGCTATTTCATCCATTACGAAGGCGACTTCCGAGCAGAACAAGCTGCGGCAAAGCGCATTGCTTTTTTGTTCGCAGCAATTCTCATCGTGATCGTCTTACTGCTATGGTCGTATTTCCGCAGTCTGATTCTGGCTTTTCAAGTACTGCTCAACTTGCCTCTGGCCCTGATGGGAAGCCTGGCGCTCACTTGGTATCTTGTGGGCAACATCAGCATTGCGACTTTGGTGGGATTGATTGCCGTGGGCGGCGTCGCCGCGCGCAATGGGATTATGATGATTTCTCACTACCTTCACCTCATGAAACATGAAGGCGAATCGTTTTCCTACCGCATGATCGAACGCGGCACGCTGGAACGCTTTGTTCCTGTCACCATGACCGCACTCTCGGCAGGCATCGCTCTCCTTCCCTTCGTGATCGCCATGGGTGAACCCGGCAAGGAAATCCTCAGCCCCGTCGCCATTTGCATCGTCGGCGGCCT
>JBDLWB010000017.1:0-2794 GCA_039804425.1 Verrucomicrobiota bacterium | reverse complement strand
CCGAGTCGGTAATACCACAAAGCGAGTGAATAGCAGCCCCAAGCACACATTTCTTGATCGGCGATTTTGTCACCTTCGAGGCCAAGCAACTCGTGCAGAAAATCTGCGATACGCGAGATTTCTTCCATGGTAGCGCGATCCGCTGGACACAAAGTGCAAGCTTTCAGGATCTGTTCTGCCACGGAAGGATCTTTGGTCGTCCCGAAGCGGATCAGGGCAAGCCGACGCACTCGTTCATAGTGGGACATATCATCAACCTCACAGGTAGATACTGCGGCCGGCAGGAAATGCGTCGATACTTTGTATAGATCCGATCGGTCCACTGCGGCAATCGAAGCGGCCAATGCAGTGTACCGCTCTGCTGCTTGTTGCATGCGACCCGCCTTGCGGTGCCATTCACCGACCGTACGATAGGCGGCGGCAGCCTCCAGTGAGGACGGCACTCGATCCAGAGGGATCGATACCAGCAATTGGTCGGCTTGCTCGATTTTATCATAAGACAATTGCACGGCAGCTTGGGCACAGATTTCTCGTGCTTCTGCTTGTCCTCGCAATTGCATTTCTACAGAACGCGCCGCCTCGGCTTGATCTCGTAGGCGTTCCTGTTCCTCACGTGCCTGTTTTTCACGCAAGAACATTCGTGTGGAGATGGCAAAACCCACGATCAACGTAGCAAGCACCATCGCACCAGCGGCAAACACCACTTTATTTCTCCGAACCAATCGCCTCAGCCGATACATGCGATTCGATGGTCGGGCCATCACTGGCTCATCGTGCAAGTAGCGCATTAAATCAGCTGCCATGGCATCGGCAGAGCCATAGCGACGCTGGCGGTCTTTTTCCATCGCCATCATCACAATCCGATCGAGATCGCCTCGAAGCGTTGGCACTAATTTCTGCGCGTCACATGCGCGGGCATCGGCCACTTGAAGCAATCGATCCAAGCTGCATAATGCCACCAAAGCCGAGGGCAAACGAGGTTCTTCTTCACAAAGAATGCGTCGCGTGTTGATGACATCATTGCTTTGAAACATTGTAGGATCGAAGGCAGGCTGACCTGCCAAAAGCTCATACAACAAAGCTCCCAGCGCATAGACATCGCAGCGAGTATCGACATCCATTCCCCCTCCCATGGATTGTTCGGGGCTCATGTAAGCGGGAGTGCCAATGAATTGACCTGCATGAGTAAAAGTTTCTCCCTTCGCTGGATTTTCGCTGGTGGCCTTAGCGACTCCAAAATCGATGACCTTCGGCACCGCGATGCCATCGATTTCCGTGACGATGATATTGGATGGCTTAATATCTCGGTGGATGACACCTTTCTGGTGAGCATGTTGGATCGCGTGGCAAACGCGCGTGAACAATTCGACCCGCTCGCGGATCTTCAAGCGCTTTTTGTCACAGTAATCCGTGATTTTATCCCCCTCGACCCACTGCATCACAAAAAAGGGGCGACCTGATGACGTCGTGCCTGCATCATAAACGCGGGCGATGTTGGGGTGATCCATCATCGCCAAGGCTTGCCGCTCCAGTTCGAAGCGGGCGATGACATTTTCCGTATCCATGCCGAGGCGGATGATTTTCAGAGCAACCCGACGTCGTACTGGCTCCATTTGCTCTGCCAGATAGACAATGCCGCAGCCGCCCTCGCCGAGCCGATCCAGTAGGCGATAGCGACCAATGCGTGTGTCCATTTCTTCCTCATCACTACGCACAGCGAGTGCACTGGATGCGACGTGCCCCTTGAGGTCGTCGGCCTCATCTTCGGTTTCGGCGGAAGGAACCTCGAAAAAACGTTCTGCAGACAGCCGCAGGCTCAATAATCTTTCGATCCTTCTTCGCAACTCTGGCTGACCATGGCAAGTGAGATCCAAAAAGTCCGCTCTCGCATCCGCATCTTCAATGCTGGACGCGCCTTCAAACAAAGCTCTTTCGATGGACGGGGAAGAATTCACGGAATGATATGACTTTCCTAGTTAATCAGCGATTCCCTCGATCAAGTCAAACAAACAAGCCTTCGCATACGCCCACTTGCTTTCGATCGTGCGTTCCGTCACTCCGTCCGTTTTGGCAATTTCCTTATTGGTCAGGCCTCCGAAAAATTTCATAGTGACGATGCGAGCACTCTCAGGATCTTTTTGCTCGAGAAGATCCAGCGCTTCATTGACGAGCAAGATCCGACAATCTGGCGAGCTGACAGCGAGATCAATCTCTTCAAGAGCAACTCGATGCGACCCTCTACGGCGTTTTAAAGTGCTTTTGGCCCTCGCCCGATCTACCAAGATGCAACGCATCGCTTGGGCTGCCGCGCGAAAAAAATGTGCCCGGTCATTCCATTTGCTGTCACAAGTCCCGACCATGCGCAACCACGCCTCGTGAACCAATGCCGTCGGCTGTAGGGTTTGTCCTGCTGCTCCCGCCATCCGCGCTGCAGCTAACCCTCTGAGTTCCTCATAAACAAGCGGCAACAAATCTTCCTTGGGCAAGCCCGCGCCAGCACCAGCCGTCAGTAAAATTTGATTGATGTCACCTTCCATCACGATCTCTTACTACTATCCAAAGGCATTCATTTCACAATGATAAAAAAATCGCAGATTTTTGCGAAATTGACAGCCCATTCGCATTTGGCCGTCTGCCTATGGATCAATCGAGGGCCTTCGCTCCAAAAAAAGACTGTTCGCATGAGCATTTGTTGTTGGCAAGGTGCTCTTTTTTATGGCAGTTTCTGCTCACCGCATGCCTGATTCTGTGCCATTTCTCTCCGCGAGCAATCTGCTGGAGAAATCTTCTTTTC
>JBDLWB010000016.1:0-23210 GCA_039804425.1 Verrucomicrobiota bacterium | reverse complement strand
CGATGTGGCATTGATCGGTCGGGCCCACTTGGCCAATCCGCACTGGTCGTATTTCGCAGCTCAGGCTTTGGGCGAAGAAAATGCTGCTTGGGTGCTGCCCGCGCCCTACGCGCATTGGCTTACGCGGTATCAGGGTTGATGCCGCGTAAGAGTCCTCAGCGCAGAGCCGAGGCGAGGCTCTTGAACATGTAATACCCCCAGCCGTAGTCGGGCGTCAGATTCCAATCGGGATCGTAGTGGTGGTTTTTCTGAATGAAGCGCTCGGGGTGTGGCATCAGGCCAAAGGCGCGACCTGTCGAGTCTTGCAGACCAGCGATGGCGAGCGTGGAGCCGTTGAAATTTTCGGCATAGGTGAGTGCCACTTGGCCCTCGGCGAGATACTTTTCGGCATCGCCGGCGAAAGTCACAAAGCGTCCTTCGGCGTGAGCGACGGGGAGTTCGAACTCTTCTGGAAGACCTTGCAGATAAGGGCTGGAGCTATTTTTGACTTGCAGCTTAGCCCAGCGGCAAACAAAGCGCTCCGTGGTGTTGTCGATCAGGCTTCCTGTGGGAAGAATGCCGAGTTTGGTAAGGATTTGAAAACCATTGCAAATGCCAAACGTGAAACCGCCGCGGGCGTGGTGATTTTGGATGGCGTCGCCCAATTTCGATTCCGTGACCAACTGGGCCAGACGGCCCGACATCACGTAGTCGCCGTAGCTAAAGCCGCCAGAGAACATGACCAACTGCGACTTTTCGATATCTGAGACCGTGGCATTTGCGATGGGCACGATGGAAGTGGTGAAACCCACGAGTTGCAGGGCTCGGGCGGTTTCTGCATCGCAATTGGTGCCGGGATATTTGAGAAGGGTCGCGTGAGGCATGTTGGTCAAATGGCTAAAACGTCTGGCGGGGTTGTAGAGAGAAACGTGGCAGGGAGCAATTCTTTTTGTCGGGAATGCCGAAAAGTCGAATCAACTGGGCAGTAGGGATTGAGCGAAAGAACGAGCCCAGGCATCGGCCTCGATGATGGGTTCCAGTTCATGGGCCGATTGGGTATCGTGGGCGAGCATGGTTTTTTCGACCGTGCGCCAGATGCCGGGGAAGGGGATGCGACCGGCGATGAAGGCATCGACCGCAATTTCATTCGCCGCATTGTAGACGGCAGGCAAGGTTCCTCCCGTCAAACCTGCCGTGCGAGCAAGGCGCAGGGCGGGAAAATCGTCTTCGCGTGGGGCGATGAACTCCAGTTTCGCCAATTCTTCAAATCGCAGTGGACGCAATCCGCCGCGGACGCGGCGCGGCCAAGTGAGAGCGTATTGGATCGGGAAACACATGTCCGTGTGGCTCATCTGCGCCAAGACCGAGCCATCAATGAACTCCACCATCGAGTGAATGATGCTTTGTGGGTGAACAATGACATCAATGCGATCCATGCCGATGCCAAAAAGCCAGCGCGCTTCGATCATCTCTAGGCCCTTGTTGAACAGCGACGCGGAGTCAATCGTGATCTTGCGACCCATTTCCCAAGTCGGATGCTTCAATGCTTGGGCGAGCGTGACGTGCTCTAAGTCCGACGCAGGAGTATTGCGGAAAGGGCCGCCCGAAGCGGTAAGGATCAATCGTGATACCTCCGAGGCACCACCGCGATGGCCATCGAGGCATTGGAAAATCGCATTGTGCTCGCTATCGACAGGCAACAGCGGCACGCCGGCCCGTTGTGCTTCGCGAGTGACGATTTCGCCTGCCATGACCAAAATTTCCTTACTCGCAACAGCAAGATCCTTTCCTGCGCGAATGGCTGCTAAGGCTGGATAGAGGCCGGCTGTGCCGACAATCGCGACAAGAACCGTGTGAGCTTCGCCAAGCGAAGCGATTTCCTCCAAACCTTTCGCACCGAGATGAATCGTGACATCCGATGGAATCAGCGAACGCAATTGATCACACAATTCGGCGCGATAAAGTGCGACGTGTTTGACGCCTGTCTCGTGTACTTGAGAGGCAAGTTTTTCCACGTTGCTGTGTGCGCCGAGCGCGATGATGTCAAACTCATCTGGGAGTTCCTTCGCCACCTTCAAAGTGGAGCAACCAATCGAACCAGTAGAGCCTAGCAAGACAATTTTTTTAGTCATGGAGTGAGAAAAAGGACGACGTAGAGATACACAGCCGGGGCGGTGAAACAGAGGCTATCAATGAGATCCATCGCGCCGCCAATACCGGGAAGCGTGTGGCCTGAGTCTTTGACCGTGAGCGAGCGCTTCCAAAGACTTTCTGCGAGATCACCGACGACGGCCAGAAGTGCGACAACGAGGCTTAGTCCAATGACGTGAGGCCATGAGGGAAAAATGGACAATTGTTGTGGGAACAAGGCATACAAAGAACAAGCGGCGAGCAACGCAAAAAACAAGGCTCCGACAAAGCCCTCCCAGGTTTTGCCGGGGCTGATGTGGGGAATCATTTTGTGTTTGCCCAACAATGACCCCGTGAGATAAGCGCCCATGTCCGTAAACTTCGTTACGGCGATGCACCAGAGTAACACAAAAGAGCCCGGCAGGTTGCCGTTAAAATCGGGAGCGAAATCGATGCGAGCGGTAAAATAAAACAGCCAGGTGAGCCAAAGCACGCCAAAGATTGTGGACGTAACATTCAAGACAGTTTGAATGCCGCGAACTGGGTGCCGGAGTTCGATGATCAGTGAGCCGATCACCAATAAAAACACCAGCAACAGGTCAAGAGATGCGGGAATCGGTTGGCCTTGTAGCAAAAAATACGAAATGGCGGAACCATAGCTGATGCCGAGAAAGAGCGCCCAAGGTCGATGAATGGTCACGCCATTTTTCAGTGACAGGGAGCAAAATTCTACGAGTGCCCAGAGTGCGAGAAAAGATATGAGCGCGAGGTGAGCCCATGGTTTCATCGAGCCAAAAGCCAAGCCGACGATGCCCCAGAGCAGAACCGTGCTAAACGTACGCTGGAAAAAAGTTTGGGTTTTGCTGGGAGAGTCGCTGGGCTGAGACATGGGAAAATCGAGCAAGGAAGGTTAGGGTTATTGCGTGACCACCGAGAGAAGCAAACCGTTTGTTGGGGAGGTGGGGCACAAAAAAGGGCACCGTGTAGGGTGCCCTTCCTTTGGCTGATTGCAATCAATCAATCGCCTCGTCAAGAATCAGAGTAGGCTTGTCTGTCGAGAAGCGCCAGCGAAGTTTGTTGCGCTTCGAGGCTGTACGAAGCTTGCGCTTGAAGCGATCGGTAGGGGTTTCAAAAGCGCGACGACGACGAATTTCCTCAAGAATGCCTTCGGCATCGAGTTTCGTTTTGAGACGCTTGAGAGCTCTGTCGACAGGCTCTCCCTTTTTCATAGTCACTCCGCGCATGCTGCTGAATTGGTTGTTAGTTTGATTAAATTTGGATTGGGGGGCGAATCCTTGGGGGGAAACAGGCGATTGTCAAGAAAGAAAGCGCAAGCAAATGGCATTTTTTGCAGAATTTCTCGGGATTTTTGTCAAACTTGGGAGCCAGAGTGATTTTTTTTCATAAGCTTGCAACAGTGTCTTGTCAGGGCGCAAGCAATCCTGCATGTAAGCGGTGCAGTTTGCATTGAATTATGACGCCCATTTTACGGAAAATTTTAGGAATGAACTGGGTGATGGTCCTATTGATGTATGCCTTGTTGATTTTTGGGATCTATGCCATCGAAAGTGCTGCACGACATCTCCCTGTGAGTGCGGCTTTGCTGGAAGAATTTGGTTCTGCTGGTGCGTATTATGCTGATTTGCAGAAGAAATGGATTCTCTATGGAACAGTGATCTATTTTGCCACGGCCTTGATTGATTATCGTTGGATTCGCTGGCTGGCCATACCAGTATATGCCATTAGTCTTGGTTGTATGGCTTTGGTGATGGGAAGCGATCAGGAAGTGCATCAATTGCGTTTCGGTCCCGTGCAATTTCAGCCTGCGCAGCTTGGGGTTTTGTCGGGGGTTTTGATGATTGCTTGGTTGTTGCAAGACTTGCCAAAGTTGCATCGCTGGCTCGGTTGGCCGGTTGTGCGGATTGGGCTGATTGGGATTCTCTCTGGTGTGCCATTTTTGATGGTGATGAAAATGGGGGACATGGGTTCAGCGTTAGTTTGGTTGCCCGTCGCGGTCGTAGCGTTGTTGATCGGAGGCGTACCCTATCGTTACCTGAGCTTGATGGGAATTTTGGGTTTTGCGATGGTCCCCATGGTTTACCTGATTGTTTTGCCGAGTGTATCGACGCGTGGACCAGAAAGGATTCAATTGTATTTGGATATGCTCAATGACAGACCAGTCGACATCTCTGGACCGGCCTATGCATCGTATTATGTTTCCATGGCTGTGGGCAAAGCGGGGATGTCGGGGATTGGTTGGAATGCAAAATCGGAGGATGGTTCGTTGCACGACAAGCGCTACATTCCTTGGAAAACGGCGCATAACGACTTTATCTTTGCGGTTTTAGCCGAAGAGTTCGGTTTTCGTGGAAGCATGCTACTCATCACATTGTTTTCCGGTCTCCTGATCGCCGCGTTGTATGTGGCGTTCTACAGCAGAGACATCATGGGCAGGGTTGTCGTTTGTTGCATTGTTGCGTTTTTCTTCGCACATATTTTCGAAAACATTGGCATGTGCGTTTTGATCATGCCGATTACCGGAATTCCACTCCCTTTGATCAGCTATTCTGGTACCTTTGTCGTGATCTGCATGTTCATGCTGGGGCTTGCTCAGAGTGTTTGGGTTCATCGTCACAAAATGCAAATTGTTGATGTGTCAGAGGAGCGATCCGAGCATCGTGATGATTCGATGCTTCCATGATGATCGAGAGAACCAGTCAATTCGTTCGATACTGACACAATTTGTTGGCCTTGTAGCCTGATGGCTAAGGGAGATCATTCATTTTACAAAAGATTTTCATTGATCATCTTGTCAATCTGATTAGGTTTTGTGCGTTCCCCGTTTTGGATTGTTTCGAGAGTGTCTGGGGGGAGACTCTCGGGAGCCAAGGCGGGGGACATTTTTTTTGGCAAACGGTTTGATTTCTCACGAAGAATTCGATTCATAAAAAAACGCTCACCGTTGGAACGATGAGCGTTTTTTGTCAAAAGCTATGCTGTGTATTACTCGCCGAGGCCAAAGCGGACATAGCGACGAAGAGTAAGCGTGTCGCTCAATTCTTTGCCTTTTGCTTCGAGTAGTCCTTTCACGGTGATGCTTGGATCTTTGACAAAGCCCTGCTCCAGAAGGCAGTTTTCAGCAAAGAATTTTTTCATCATGCCGGGAAGAATTTTGTCGAGCATCGCCTCAGGCTTGCCTTGCTCGATCATTTGAGCGCGGAAGATGGCTTCCTCGGCTGCAACGACTTCGGCGGAGATGTCTTCGCGAGCCAGACCGCGAGGATTCAAGGCAGCAATGTGCAGTGTGATGTCCTTGATCAAATCGCGGAAACCTTCGGTGGCAGCGGTAGCGGCATTGGTGGTACCGACTTCGACCAAGACGCCGACTTTTCCACCCATGTGGATGTAGGATGCGATGGCGCCTTCGCCTTGAGCTTCAAAACGCACATACTTGCGGAATAGCATGTTTTCGCCGATTTCGGTGATTTTGGCTTTGATCGTGTCTTCGATGCTTAGTCCATTGCTGTTCACCGCATTGGCGGCGGCGAGGTCGGCCGCATTCGAACCGATAAGGGCATCGGCGATGCTGGCGACGAAGCCTTGGAAGTTTTCATTTTTTGAAACGAAGTCGGTCTCGCAATTCACTTCGAGCAAGATGCCGGACTTGCCATCGGCTGAGATGCGAGCGGTAATGGTGCCTTCATTGGCTTCGCGGTCTGCCTTCTTGGCAGCTTTGGCGATGCCTTTTTCGCGGAGCAGCGTGATGGCCGCATCGAGGTCGCCATTGGTTTCTTCAAGAGCGCGTTTGCAGTCCATCATGCCCGCGTTGGTTTTATCGCGGAGTTCTTTTACGGTAGCAGCAGTAATCATAATGTGTGTCAGTCAGGATTTGGTTCGGAAAAAAAAGGGCGGCGCTGATCGTGTCAGGCCGCCCCATTGGGTGAATGTTTAGGCCTTGGAAGCGACAACAATCGCATCGACCAAGTTTTGCAAGATGATGCGAATCGAGCGAATGGCGTCGTCGTTGCCTGGAATCGGATACTCGACTTTCGAAGGATCTGCATTGGTATCGACGATTGCCACGATGGGGATCTTCAAGCGGCGAGCTTCGGCCACGGCGATGGACTCACGGGCGGAGTCAACGATGACGATGGCATCGGGAGCTTTTTCTAGATTGCGGATACCGCGAAGGTTGCGCAGCAATTTTTCGCGCTCACGACCGAGTGCGGCGAGCTCTTTCTTGGACATCGCTTTGAACTCTGGTTGTTTCTCGATGTTTTCGAGATACTTCAGGCGCTCCACGCTCTTGCGAACCGTGGCCATGTTGGTGAGCATGCCACCGAGCCAGCGGTGATTGACGTAGTTTTGGTTCGTTGCTTCAGCGGCTTCGCGCACAGCTTCTTGTGCTTGGCGTTTGCAACCGACGAATAAGATCTTTTTGTTTTTCCCTGCGATGCCTGCCAAGAAATCAGCGGCTTTGTCGAGGCACTTGACGGTTTTTTCCAAGTTGATGATGTAAATCCCGCTCTTATCCTTGAGAAGATAAGGCTTCATCTTGGGGTTCCATTTTTTCGTTTGGTGACCGTAGTGAACGCCAGCGTCCACCATTTCAGTAATGAGTTCGTTAATCATATTGGTTATTGGTTGTCCCATCTTAAAGCAGAATGGGCGCTTCGAAAGATGCTCCGCTCGAGTCCCTTCGATCTTTCTTGGTTGATTCGCGGTGCGAGAAGGGGCGGCGAAGATAGGGAAGAACAAGAGATTGGCAAGCAAAAAGCGCTGATTTTTCAGAAAATCTTCATCATTTCCGTAGGGGCCGATTTTTGGCGTGATGGGCAAGCGGCAAAGCATGACAATTCACAGCGCGAGTGATTCTACCGCAAAACAAAAAATGCCATCACTACGGATGGCATCTAGAAAAAAGTTACACAACATGTCACCATGAAATTGGCGACCCGTATGGGAGTCGAACCCATCTTGCCAGAATGAAAATCTGGAGTCCTAACCGATAGACGAACGGGTCGTTGTGTAGGTTGCGGCGCGCCAAGAATAACGAAATTCGATTCGGTGACAAGTAAAAAAAGCTAAAAAAAATCATTTTTTTTCTTAACCTTGCATTTTCAATCGGTAATGCGCGCAAGCGTCCCAGCACCAGCGAGCCATCTCCTCTGCGTGAACCCACCATGAGGCGAAAAAAGACAGGAAATTGAGTTCTTGTGAAGCTGCACAAAGCATGAGCGAAAGGATGAGGATATTAATAAAATAGATGAAGACGAGTGAGAAAAACGTATCGTTTTCCCGCAGATCGGGTTGATCGCGAGGGATCATCCATAGTGTCCAACAGAGATGAAAGGTCCAGCTCATACCCAGTGCACCATAAAAAAGCATATCGGTGTCACGGGGTAATTCGATGCACCAAGCAAGTATGCCGTAGAGCGAAATCAGCGATACCGACCAAAAGGGGAAGAAATACGGCGACAGAGAAATGAGGATGTTGCTTTTATTTGTCGCGATGTAGCCGCCATCGGTCGAAACTTTCATTTCGGTGACTTGTCCCAAGTGGAAAATCACGAAAAAAGCATGCGTCAATTCATGACCAAGCACATACAGATAAAGGAAGAATCGACGTAGCAATCCGCTGTAAAACGCAATTGCCATGATGATCGAACCGAGCGTAAAAAACCAGGTTTCGCGGCTTAGCCAAAACTGTTGTTGTTGGGCTTCGAGAGAGAACTCAGAAAACAGAGTCCATGTTGTGACGATGCATAATGGCAGTAGAAGTAGCGCAATCAGCCAACGAAAAAAACGAACTCCAAGGCCGAGAGTGACTTCTTCAAACACAGGTTCATTTGCGAGAGTCGCTCTGATGTGTCTCATCGAGCGCAAGTTCGATGGTTGATTTGCGGCACTTTGCGCATTGCGGCCAGCTGCACGAATTTGCTCGATAAACGTCGATCCAGGACGTGCGATATTGCGCGCCTTTTTGCGTGGGATTTCTAACGAATGACGTTGTCGCTTCATGCTTTCGCGACATCTTAATAGTCAACAAAACTCAAATGATCAAGCGAGAAATCTTGCATACGGCTGATTCGGACGAGTGTGCGTCGACAAAGAAAGCATTGTCAGGTCTAGGGAGAGTGTGGCAGAGTTCGCGCATGAGTTTGACTCAATCGACCGCAAAAGCAGAAGCCCTGATCGAAGCATTGCCCTACCTGCAAGCATTTCGCGGCAAGACCGTGCTGGTGAAAATGGGCGGCTCGGCGATGGAAGATCCGGAGCTTGTTGCCAAAGTGATGCGCGATATTGTCTTTTTGGAAGTGGCGGGCATCAACCCCATCGTCGTTCACGGCGGGGGAAAAGCGATTTCTGCAGCGATGGAGTCGGCGGGATTGGAGGCAAAGTTTGTTGGCGGCTTTCGCGTGACGACGGATGAAGCGATTTCGATTGTGGAAAAAGTTCTCTCTGAGGAGATCAACCCTGGCTTGGTGCGGATGATTCGTGACTTTGGTGGTAAAGCCGTTGGCATTCCCGGAACCGACGTGTTTTTTGGCGAAAAAATGAAAGTGACTGCCGCCGATGGAAGTCGGGTTGATATCGGTCGAGTAGGGGAGGTGGTCGGTTGTCAATTGGGACGCATGGAGTCGGCGCACAATGCAGGCATCGTTCCTGTGATTTCTCCCTTGGCGGCTGAATTAGCGACGGGCAAGCCGCTGAACATCAATGCCGACCTCGCTGCTGCGGCGCTGGCGAAAGAGCTGCGCGTCGCAAAATTGGTTTATCTTTCCGATGTGCCAGGATTGATGCGCGATCCGAAAGATCCCTCGACCTTGATCAAATCGGTGAATCGTGCGCAAGCCGATGAAATGATTGCCGATGGCACGATCTCCGGCGGGATGATCCCGAAGATCAAAAGTGCGATGGATGCGCTGAATGCTGGTGTCAGAAAAGTTCACTTCATCGACGGCCGACTGCCACACGCTCTGTTGTTAGAAATTTTCACGGAGTCGGGCATCGGCACAGAAGTTTCCCGCTAATGCCTCAATGAGCGGTCGCTTCGGCAAGTCGCTCGGCGATTTCTTCCTTCTGCAACGCCGCGGTAAGATCAAACAAATCTCCATCCATGACGGCAGAAAGATTGTGCGCGGTGTAGCCGATGCGATGATCGGTGATGCGTGATTGCGGGAAATTGTAGGTGCGGATTTTCTCCGAGCGATCGCCCGAGCCGATGAGCGAACGGCGGTGTTCGGAGTATTGTTCCGATACTTCACGCTGCTTCATTTCATAAAGCTTCGTGCGCATGATTTGCAGCGCTTTTTCTTTGTTCTTGCCCTGCGAACGACCGTCTTCGCAACGCACGTAAAGACCGGTGGGAAGGTGAAATACCTGCACGGCGGATTCGGTTCGGTTCACGTGCTGTCCGCCCGCGCCGCCCGAGCGGCAGACTTCGATGCGGAGGTCGTTGGGATTGAGTTGCACATCGACTTCTTCGGCTTCTGGTAAGACTGCGACCGTGACGGTGGAGGTATGAACGCGGCCTTGTGCTTCCGTTTCCGGAACGCGCTGAACCCGATGGACGCCGGATTCGTATTTCATGAAGCGGAAAACTTCATCGCCTGAGACGCGGAGAATGACTTCCTTAAAGCCGCCGACTTCCGAGGGGGAGGACTCGAGATGCTCGGTTTTCCAACCACGACGTTCAGCATAGCGTTGGTAGAGTCGGAGCAATTCGGCGGCAAACAAAGAAGCTTCATCACCGCCGGCACCGGCCCGGATTTCGACAAGGGCATCGCGATCTTCATTCGGATCGGCGGGTAGCAGGGCGTATTGGAGATCGCTGCTCAAGCGGGGAATTTCCTCTTCCAGCAAAGGAATTTCGGCAGCGGCCATTTCGGCCAGATCGGGATCATCCATTTTGGCCAGCTCGATGTTTTCTTCGAGTTGGCGTTTGGCTTCCTCCAGACGATGGGCGATTTGCAGCGTTTCCTTGAGTCGACGATGCTCTCGTAAGGTCTCCGTGGCGCGTTTTGGATCGGCAAAAAGATCGGGATCGCCGATGGCATGCTCCAGTTCGGCGAAACGTTGTTTTCTTTGTTCGATCAGAGTCGTGTAATCCATGGCGGCGGGTGGGGAGACTAGCGAAAGATCAGAAAAAAGGGAGAATTTTTTTCCTCAATAGCCGAGCCACGGACCAAGCCAGCGTTCGACTTCCTCGATGCTCATGTTTTTGCGTCGGGCATAGTCCTCGATCTGATCGCGCTGCAGATCGCTGAGTGCGAAATAATGGCTGTCAGGATGCGAGAAATAAATGCCACTGACGGCGGACGCGGGATGCATGGCATTCGATTCCGTGAGACTGACGCCCGTGTGCTTCGTGGCATCGAGCAAATCAAAGAGAATCGGCTTCTCCGTGTGATCGGGCTGAGCGGGGTAGCCTGGGGCAGGACGGATGCCGCGGTAGAGTTCCTTGATGAGTTCATTGTGATTGAACTCATTCGGGCGTTCATAGCCCCAAGCGACGCGTGCACGGTGGTGAAGCAGTTCGGCAAAAGCTTCCGCAAAGCGGTCGGCCACAGCCTTGACCATGATGGCAGTGTAGGGGTCATTTTGTTCTTCCAGTTCGCGTGCAAATTCGTCGGCTCCATGAATGCCGAGAACAAAACCGCCGATGTAGTCGGTGGCGGAGGCGTCTCGCCTCCCTGCCAAATCTGAGACAATTTCTTTTGCTCCCTGCCATTTCCAATTCTTCAAACCAGCTTTGGAGGGATTATGTTTGATATAAGAGTATTGATTCCAGAAATCGTCTTCGTCTCTGATAACGTGATCGTATGAATCCTGTTGCCAAAATGCACCTGATTTCTTCAACATCTGATTGGCTTTCTTGGCAGAAAAGCTTTTGATCGATTGCAAAATTTCAGGCAGCTCGTATTCGTGCTTCGGCTTGATTAAGAGATGAACATGATTCGGCATGACACACCATGCAGCGAGATCATATCGAATGCCATCAAAGTGCGTAATGCTATCACTGACGATTTGGGCAATCGCATCATCTTTCATGTAAGAATCACCGTTGCCCTGATCGAGAATCTTCTCTATGTGTTGGCTGTAGAGGTCCGCAATTTCGCGTCGAGTTTTCTGAATCAGAGGGCCTTGTTGATTTTTGACAGCGTTATCTAAAACTTTCTCCAAACGAGATTTTTCTTGCAGGTAAATTTGTTGTACCGATTGAGGGAGAGAGTTGTGAAGGCGGAAGGTGATGGCGTAGGTTCGTCCCTCTTGATACCAGTGTGGCAGGTGTTTGCTGTGATCTTTGGTGATGGCTTTGTTGTCTTTGAGATAAGTTGGCTTAAATGATGAAGAGGCAGGGAGGCGAGACGCCTCCGCCACGGGCTTGACGTAATCGGCGAGGGCTACGTGGGGTTTGCCGCTGGTTTTTTCCAGCTGTTGGCGCAAGGTGTGGAGTCGGCAACGCTCCGCACTTTGTGATTCATCGGCCCAGACGATGATGTCATCGCCCTCGGCATTCGCAGGGAAAAATCCGTAGATGCCGCGGGCGGTGAAACGTTTCTCGGCAATGATGCGTTCGATCAATGCCAGCGCTTCGGCATGCAGCTTCTGCGCTTCTTCGGCACCTGCGGCGTTTTGCGTTTTGAGCGTTTGCGTGTCGGGTTGCCAGACACCACGAATTTCCCAAGCATGAAAAAACGGCGTCCAGTCGATGTAGTTTGCCAATTCTCGGAGCGATTGGTTTTCGATCACTCGTGTTCCCAAGAACTCGGGCACAGCGGGCTGATAGTTTTCCCAATCACACGTATATTTATTTTGGCGTGCTTTTTCTAACGAAATGGTCGCTTTCTTGTTCGTGCCTTTTTCAAAGTCGATGCGAATGCTCTCTTGCTTCGCGCGGTTCGTCTGAGCAAAGGCATCGCGTTGATCGGCGGAAAGTAGCGACGTTGTGACAGGGACCGAGCGTGAGGCATCGAGCACATGCACAACAGGTCCCGAGTAGTGAGGGGCGATTTTGATGGCTGTATGAGCGGCGGAAGTGGTGGCTCCGCCAATGAGCAGGGGCGTGGTCATGCCGGCCTTTTCCATCTCCTTCGCGACGTGAACCATTTCATCGAGCGAGGGCGTGATCAATCCCGAAAGTCCGATGATGTCGGCACCGATTTCCTTGGCCTTCGCGAGGATTTTATCGCAAGAGACCATGACTCCCATGTCGGTCACTTCAAAGCCATTGCAAGAGAGAACGACGCCGACGATATTTTTGCCGATGTCGTGCACATCGCCCTTGACCGTGGCGATGAGAAACTTTCCGGCGGAGGAGGGGGCTAGGGCAACTTGCTGGCCTCTTCCTTCCGTCCGTTGTCCAGAAGCGCTTGCTTCAGTCCCCGCGTCTCCACGCGCTCCTTCCAAGCGAGTTTCAAGGACTCCAGCGCTGCCGCTTGGCTCGCTTGAAAGCGTGCTTCCACGACGCTGCTGCGTGAAGGCTTCGAGGAGTTGCTGGCTGTATCGGTTGTCAGAGATTCGATCATGAAAAATCCTTTCGGCTTGAATGATACCATCAGATAATAAGGTGTCAACGGAATTAGGAATTTTGGAACGCAGCCACGAGATTCCCGTTTGTTGTGCTAATAAAGTGGGCTCATCGAATGAGGAATTGTCAATGATGTGGAGCATGAAGTTCGGATGATCCGAGTATTCTTCGAAGCATGCAATCGCTGTGCGTGGCGCTTGATAATGACCACCAGCAGCTCGCTTCATCGGTACAACTCGTCCTCCCTCTTCCGCCGAGCGTCGGATCATATTGGCAATGGCTTTTTCCCACGGGTGGTAAACGTGGCGGATTTCTACTGCCAAGCCCGCGTTCAGTGCTGCGCGGATGTGCCGCATACTGCGCATTTGATTTTGCAGTGTACCATCCATGATCAAGCTAATGTCTTGCTGTGGGATGATTTTTGTCGCCGTCGTCTTGCCGCTGCCCTGGCCACCGGCGTTGAAGACGATGAGGCTCTCTGCGGGGAGCTGTTCGATTTTGTGGAAGTAGAGCCATTCGATGAAGGCGCCAGCGGGTTCCAGGGTGGCGACACTCCACTTTTGCCGCGATTCGCGAGATTCGCTGTAGAGCGGTGAAAGTTCTTGCGCGTTATTGCGATCGAGAATGATGCCAAATTTCGCTTCATATTGCGCGGCAGTGGTCGCGAGATTGCCGGCCAGCATCGCGGCGAATTCGTATTCGACACGTCGCTCTTCATCACTGAGATCGGGGTAGGGCGTGTAGGAAAAACCATCGCGCAACGTGACGGGAGCTGGTTCGATTCCGGACTCCAGTTCCGCAAGATAGCGAAGCGTTTCGGCCTTCGCGACCTTTTCCAGTTCCATGAAAGGCTCCAGCCAGGCGACCGATTTTTTCATCACCCGTGCCGATTTCACGACCTGAGGTAGGAACATTTTGCCTGCGCCGAAAAGATCGCCGACGACACCCATGCCGTCCATCAGTGGGCCTTCGATCACTTTCAAGGGAATGCCGTATTTGACGCGAGCTGCTTCCGTATCTTCTTCGATGAAACGGTCGATGCCCTTGAGCAAAGCATACTCCAAGCGCTTTTCGACAACATCATTTCGCCACGAGAGATCTTCTTCGATTTTTTTGCCTGTGACGTTTTTGTATGACTCGGCCAAATCGAGCAAGCGCTCCGTGGCATCGGGTCGGCGATTGAGAATCACGTCCTCGACTTTTTCTAACAATTCCGGTGCGATTTGGTCATAAACCTCAAGCATGCCCGCATTGACAATGCCCATGTCCATCCCCGCCTTGCAGGCGTGATAGAGGAAGACCGAGTGCATGGCCTCGCGCACGACATTATTGCCACGGAAAGAAAACGAAATGTTCGAGACGCCACCGCTGACCTTGGCGAAAGGGAGATTTTCCTTAATCCAGCAAGTGGCATTAATGAAATCGAGGGCGTAATTGTTGTGCTCCTCGATGCCTGTGGCGACGGTGAGAATGTTGGGATCGAAGATGATGTCCTCGGGCGGGAACTGGACTTCATCGACCAGAATGCGATAGGCGCGTTCGCAAATGCGTGTTTTGTCTTCGTAAGTCGCAGCTTGGCCTTTTTCATCAAAAGCCATTACCACGACGGCAGCACCGTATTTTTTGATGTGTCGAGCTTGCTTGCGGAAATTGTCTTCGCCTTCCTTCAGTGAGATTGAGTTGACGATGCCCTTGCCTTGCAGGTACTTGATGCCTTCCTCGAGAATTTCCCATTTCGAGGAATCGACCATGATGGGCACCTTGGCGATATCGGGTTCGCTTTGCAGCAACTGCAAGTAGCGCGCCATCATCGCCTTGCCGTCGATGAGTCCATCGTCGAAGCAGATATCGATGACATTCGCGCCATTTTCCACTTGTTGTCGTGCGACTTCCAAAGCCTCTTCCAATTTTCCGGCGCGGATGAGTTTGGCAAATTGCGGCGAACCGGCAACGTTCGTGCGTTCGCCGATCATCAGGAAATTTTTGTCCGGAGTATGATTGTAAGGTTGAGAACCGGAGAGTCGAAGAATGCGAGGAATGGTCTTCATGAGAGAAAAAATCAGGCGTATTGGGGTACTTCGCGAGGGGCGGCGTGGCGGACGGCTTGAGCGATGGCGGCGACGTGTTCGGGGGTGTTGCCACAGCAGCCACCGGCGAGGTTGAGTAGACCCGCTTGGGCGAACTCATTGAGCCAGCGATTCATGTCATCGGGAGTCATGTCGAAGCCCGTGGGCGACAGGGGATTGGGCAAGCCGGCATTCGGGTAGCAGGAAATGTGGGTTGTCGCCGAGCGCGAGAGTTCTTCCAAAAACGGCTTCATCAGGTCGGGTCCGAGCGAGCAATTGAGGCCAATGGCTAGCGGCTGTGCATGAGCAACAGCATTCCACAGCGCCTCGGCAGTTTGGGCGGAAATCATTGTTTCGCCCCCGCGCCCCACCGCTGCGGAGACAATGATGGGCAGCTTGACTTGATCCTCATCGAACACCTCCTGAATCGCCACGAGAGCGGCCTTGGCATTGAGAGAATCGAAAATGGTCTCGACCATCAGCAAATCCGAGCCACCCTCGATCAAGGCGCGCACTTGTTCTTTGTAGGCAACGAGCACTTGATCAAACGTGATCACGCGAAAACCGGGATCGCTGGCATCGGGGGAGTTGGTGAGCGAAACCGTCAAAGGGCCGATCGCTCCCGCGACGTAGCGTTTGACACCCGTATCGCTGCCGATTTGATCCGCCCAGTGACGGGCGAGTCGGGCGGACTCGACATTGATCTCCCAAGCCAAATCGCGCAAAAAAGGGTTTTCGATGATGCCTTGGAAAAACTCAGGATCCTTGCGGCCGCCGTGTTCGCGTGGGTCATCGACGAAGAATTCCGACTGCGAAATCGAGGTCGCGGAAAAATTGTTGGTTTCCACAATGTCCGAACCGGCTTCGTAAAAGCGCTTGTGAATGTCGCCAATCACCTGTGGGTTCGTCAGTGTCAGGATATCGCCATTGTTGAGAATGTCCTTTTTGCTATCGGCAAAGCGCTTACCCCGAGCCTGCTCTTCTGATAAACCGTAGGTGCGGATCGTCGTGCCCATGGCTCCGTCCAGAACAAGAATTCGTTCTTTCATTGCGGCAGTCAGTTCGGCGGTCAGGTCACTCGGAGGCATGCGCCATACTACTTCGATCATGGGTGTTTGGCAAGAAGATATCAACGCATCGCGATTTGATGATGCGAACTTAATCTGATGATGGTAACTTTTTTCAGCGTAGGCTTGCGTTGTGAAGAGAAGAGGCTATTTTTTCGCCGCCAATGGGAAATGAATCGGGGAAATTGCAGCCAGCGCCGCGCGATGAGAAAAAGCTGCGTCGCACAGCGTGGGTCTTGGTCGCCATCGCGATCATCGGAGGTGTGATGATTTTCTCAGCCTATGAGCGCTACGCCGCCAATGCCAATCGTGCGGATCGTCCGTCATATGTCGGCGAGTTGCGATACAATTTGCCAGTCCTGCGCCAAGACGGCAAGCGTGTGGGCTTTGAAGAATTGCAAGGCAAAGTGTGGGTGATCAACTCCATCAGTGTGTCACAGCCAGAGAGTTGCGAACTCACCGTGAAAGTGATGCAAAAAATGGCGCAGAAATACGCATCGCGCGACGACGTGGTGTTGATTTCGATGGTCATTGATCCCGGTCAAGCAGAGCAAGCTGCGGCGATGTTGCGCACCGAGGCAGATCGACAAGGTGCGCGGCTTCCTCAGTGGTGGTTCGTGACGACTGAGCCCGTGATTTTACACAAATACCTCAAAGACAAGTGCAAGTTGGGGATGTTGCCGCACCAGAAAGATGGGCGATGGGTGTATGATACATCCTTGGTATTGGTCGATCGCAACATGAAACTCCGCAAAGCCGTAGTTCCGCAAAAACGAGGAGGTCCGCCATTTGTAACAGGATTCGACTTTGCACAAGCGGCGAGTTGGGATGACAAACGTTTGAAAACGGGGACCGAAAAAACCAATGTCGAGGAAATGCAGGCACTGCTGGAAGCGACCATGGAAATTCTTTTACAAGAGAGCAAAAGAGAAACTTCATCATGAACCGAACCGCTAAAATCGTGGCGATTTACGCCCTTACAGCTGTGGCTTGCGTCGCCATTCTTTGGACAGCCTTTTGGGTCAGAGATGGATTAATCGAAAGAGAAAAGCCTTTTGTTGTGAATGCGGGTGCTGAACCTGTTGCGACCCTATTTCCTATTGATCGCGACTTTGAGGCGACCAATCAGTCGGGGGACAAGGTCAAGTTGAGTGATCTTAAAGGGAAGGTGTTTGTTGTCGCCGAGTTTTTTGCCGTATGTCCGCATTGCGCGGTCAGAAACGGGCAAGAGCTACGCGGGTTGCTAGAGGAGTTCGGCTCGAATGCCAATTTTCATCTCGCTTGCATTTCCATCGATCCTGAAACCGACAATGTCGAGCGCCTTAAGGACTACGCTGCGGCGCTCAACGCTGACTCAAAACAGTGGTGGTTTCTGACCAACGGCAACAACGCTGCGGCGCACGAATACATGGAAGGCACAATGAAATTTTTTAAGATCAAACAGCGCATCGATCCCGCCGACATTGAGAGCAATGGTCGCTATGCTCATGACTTGGGATTGGCATTGGTGAACAAAAATTTTGAAGTCGTCGGCAAGTGGCCTTTAGCTGATGCTCGGAAAACAGACCCTGCACTCTATGAAACATTGAAGCGCGAGATGTATGAAAAAATCCGCTCAGAACTCAACAAATGATTATGGAACAACAACACTATCTTGCTGAAAGTACCGAGAAAAAATTGCGTGGTTGGGTTTGGATTGTGACCATTTTGGTGCTGATCCTTGTGGGCTTGATGCGTCGTCCTGAACTCCACATTCCCTTGCCAAAGGGCGTGTCTCTCGCGTTTTTGCCATTGGTTCATGCCGTTCTCAACAGTGTCGTTGCCGCATTGCTGATCGCGGCATTGGTGGCAGTCAAACAAGGGAAAATCGCAGTTCATCGTCGCATGATGAGCTTAGCAATGCTTGCATCCATCGTCTTTCTGTTGTGTTACGTGGCTTATCACTTTACCACGAATCCTACGCTCTACGGTGGTCAGGAGGGCATGCGGAGTGTGTATTTTTTCCTGCTGATCACTCACATTACTGCTGCGGCGATCAGTTTTCCTTTGATTCTTTTTACTTATCTGGCGGGCTGGGCGAATCGACGTGAGGCACATCGACGTCTTGCGAAATGGACTTATCCACTGTGGCTGTATGTCGCTGTGACAGGTCCGATTTGCTACATGATGTTGCGCCCTTACTATTGATTTTTTTGCGATGAAAATTTTGAGTTACAAAGACGCTGGATTTGCTGCGATGGCACAATCGATGAAACGTCGTGCTGTGCCCACTGATGCCTTGCGAGATACGGTCGCGGGTATCATTCGCGAAGTGGCACAGCGTGGTGATAAGGCATTGATCGAGTTCACGCAGAAGTTTGATGGTGCTGCGTTGAAGCTGAAACAGTTATTTGTGACAGAGCAAGAACTCGTCGAAGCTGCGGCCCAAATTCCTGAATCCACGCGAGTTGCGATCGCTGCATCGTTGCGCAACATTCATGAATTCGCGCAACGCAGCAAACGACAAGATTGGAGTCGTAAAAACGCGCAAGGTGCGATGGTCGGCGAGAGATTCACGCCTTTCGATCGCGTTGGCGTTTACGTACCTGGTGGCAAGGCTCCTTTGGTATCGACCGCTTTGATGACGGCTGGTTTTGCTCAGGCGATTGGAGTGCCCGAAATTCTTGCTGCGACGCCCGTCGGTGCTGACGGTAAAGTCAATCCTTCATTGCTCTACGCGTTGCAACAAGCTGGTGCGACGCAAATTTTGAAAGTTGGTGGTGCTCAGGCGATTGCTGCCATGGCGCTCGGAACAGCTTCCGTGCGACCGGTGGATCGGATCTTTGGTCCTGGCAATCGATTTGTGGTAGAAGCCAAACGACAACTCGTAGGAGCGGTATCGATCGATCTTCTGCCTGGGCCGAGTGAGATTTTGATTTTGTCCGACCGCAGCGGCAATCCCGACTGCATCGCTGCTGACATTTTGGCTCAAGCGGAGCATGGTGGTGACAGCGTGGTGGGCTTCCTGACTGATTCCAAAGCATTACTGAATCGAGTGGTCAAGGCGGTAAGAACGCAAAGTGCACAGCTCTCACGTTCGAAAATCATCGATGAAGTTTTGCAAAAAGGGACATTTTTGTTGCATGTGCCATCGATGGCGCATGGCATGGATTTGGTAAATGATTTTGCGCCAGAGCACTTGTCTTTGATTGCGGAAGAAGAGGATTTCTGGCTCGCAAAAACGCGAACTGCGGGGGCGATTTATGTAGGCAATGCATCGCCCGTGGCAGTGGGGGATTTTCTTGCTGGGCCTAGTCATACACTTCCGACAGGAGGAGCAGGAAGATCCTTTTCCGGATTGAGAGCTGATCAATTCCAGCGGCGCACGAGCATCGTTAAAATGGATCTCAAGGCCGTCAGAAAGTCCGTGCCACATACTGATGAATTTGCTCGCATCGAAGGTTTGGATGCTCACGGAAAATCGGTTTCCATTCGTTTGGATTGCGGACTTGATTCGTGAGCGATGCAGTGAGTGACGAAGATTCCCGCTGATTGGATCATCAGTGCTATGACAAAAAAGGGGCAGCGTTGCTGCCCCTTTTGCTGTTACAACAGATGCTTAGCGTGAGCTAGCAGCTTCGTGTTCTTTTTCAGCGGCTTCCAAAGCGGCGCGCTCTTTGGCGATGACGCGGACGAATTTCTTCACCGAGTTCTCCCAATCGGCCAGCAAGCTCTTGGCGCGTGCGCTGCCGGTTTTGGCAACGTGTGCTTCGAGCAGCTTGTGCAGTTCCGCTTTATCACAATCGCGAGTGACGGCGAGGGCTACGACCATTTCATCGTTGAGGCGCGAGTAGAAGCGATCATCGATGTCATAGATGTAAGCCGTTCCACCCGACATGCCTGCACCGAAGTTTTTACCCGTGAGACCAAGAATCGCGACTGTGCCATTGGTCATGTATTCGCAGCCGTGATCACCGCAACCTTCAATCACTGCGGTAGAGCCTGAGTTGCGAACGGCAAAGCGCTCACCAGCGCAGCCATAAGCGAACAACTGGCCGCCCGTCGCTCCGTAGAGGCAAGTGTTGCCAATAATCGTGTTTTTGCTTGGATCAAACTTCGCGCTGCTTGGTGGCACGACAATGATTTCGCCGCCCGCCATGCCTTTGCCGACATAGTCGTTTGCTTCACCAATGACTTTCAGCGTAACGCCTTTCACCAAGAAAGTCCCAAGCGACTGGCCGGCTGTGCCATGGCAGGTGATCGAGATCGTTTGCTTGGTCAAGCCATGGTCGCCGTAGATTTCAGCAATGCGCCCCGACAAGCGAGTTCCGATATTGCGATCGGTATTGACGACTTGATAGCTGAGTTCGATGGGGGCTCGGTCTGGCAGCAGAGCAAGTGCTTCCGCAAGTTTCTGATCGGCTGGAGCACCATAGGCTTCTGTGGGGACAACGGCGTCAGGCTCAACAGCGAGAGCCTTTTTGATGTCCGTGAGGATTTGCAAATCGAGCGATGGCTTCGCGATTCCGTCATTGCGCTTCTGCGTGCGGATGCGTGAAATTTTTTCCACTGGCAGTTCTTGTGATTTGGCTAAGGTCGGAACGACATCGCGCAGCAACGGCTTGAGGTCCAGCGTATTGGCTTTCGGATGATCTGGCACATGGCGCTGGCGAAGGAACTCGGGGCGCCCAATCAATTCATCGAGCGTGCGGACTCCGAGCTGAGCCATGATTTGACGAGCTTCTTTGGCGACGCCATCGAAGTAATTGATGACCATTTCTGGGGTGCCTTTGAACTTTGCGCGGAACTTCGGATCGGTCGTGGCAATGCCGACGGGGCAGTTGTTCAAGTGGCATTTGCGCACATACACGCATCCCATGGCAATCATTGCGGTAGTGCCGAAATTGAATTGCTCTGCACCGAGAATGGCGGCAATGACCACATCGCGACCATTGCGAATGCCTCCATCCGTGCGCAGTGTGATGCGATTGCGAAGGTTGTTGAGCAGTAGCGTTTGTTGTGCTTCGGCCAGACCCAACTCCCAAGGAGCACCAGCATGCTTGGTCGAGGAAAGCGGCGAGGCTCCCGTGCCACCATCATGACCTGAAATCAAGATGTTATCCGCCGATGCCTTAGCTACGCCAGCAGCCACCGTGCCCACGCCCGATTCGGCGACGAGTTTTACGGTCACGCGACAGCGTGGGTTAACTTCCTTGAGGTCGTGAATCAACTGAGCAAGGTCTTCGATCGAATAAATGTCGTGGTGTGGTGGCGGGGAAATCAATTGCACGCCTGGTTGGGTATTGCGCAGACGAGCAATCAACGCATTGACCTTGTGACCGGGGAGCTGTCCACCTTCGCCAGGCTTCGCACCTTGGGCCATTTTGATTTCGAGCTCATCGGCATTGACCAAGTAAAATGCCGAAACGCCAAAGCGACCGGATGCCACTTGCTTAATGTACGAGCGAGCGAAATCGCCGTTGGGATAAGGCTTGTAACGCACGGGATCTTCTCCACCTTCACCCGAGTCCGATTTGCCGCCAATGCGGTTCATGGCGATGGCCAATGTCTCGTGAGCTTCGGGAGAAAGCGCTCCCATCGACATGGCTGCGGTCGTGAAGCGTTGACGGATCGACTCGTAGGATTCGACTTCTTCCAATGGAATCGGGCCCTTGGTCGATGGAACAAATTCGAGCAAGTCCTTGATGGCTACCGGTCCTGTTTCGAGCGAGACGCGGACGTATTCCTCGTAATCTTCCGCTTTGCCCGATTTGACATACGTGTGGAAATTTTTGATGACCTCCGTGCTGAGAGCGTGGCGTTCTCCCGAGCGGCGATAGCGATTGTAACCAGGGTCGCCGAGATCGAGAGACTCGCCATCGGGGACTTCTGTTTCGAAGGCAGCGCGGTGGCGGATGAGGCTTTCTTGGGCGATTTCCGCAAATCCAATGCCGCCGATTTTTGAGGAAACTCCTGCGAAAGAATAATCGACGACCTCCTTACCGATGCCAATGGCTTCGAAAGTCTGGGCTCCTTGATACGAATTGAGAACCGAGATGCCCATTTTCGACATGATTTTCAGCACGCCTTTTTCCAAGGCCTTGCGGTAATTCGTCATCGCTTTGGTGGCCGAGATGCCTTCGCCGAGCTTGTTTTTTCCAGCATCGGCACGCACCAACTGGCGCACCGTGGCAAAGCCGAGGTAGGGGCAAACGGCGGTTGCTCCGAATCCGAAGGCGCACGAAATTTGATGGGTATCGCGGATTTCTCCCGAATCCAAAATCAAAGAGGCACGCATGCGTTTGCCAACGCGGTGCAAATGATGATGAACCGTGCCAATGGTCAGTAACGAGGGAATCGGCACACGAGTCGCTGAGGTCGCACGGTCGGAGAGAACGACGATGTTGATATGGGAGTCGACAGCCTTTTCGACCTCTTGACAAATTTCCTCGAGTCGAGCTTTCAAGCCACTCTCGCCAGCGCTGACGGGCCAAGTAGCATCGATTGTGACCGAGGGGAATCCATGCTCTCCAATCGATTTGATTTTCTCCAATTCATGTTCAAAGAGAATTGCTGAGTCGAGATTGATGACGCGGCTGTGGTCTGGTGATTCATCGAGCAAATTGCGTTCGGGGCCAAGACCGCAGGACAGCGACATCACGGCCCATTCACGGATGGGGTCGATGGGCGGGTTGGTGACCTGTGCAAACAATTGCTTGAAGTAAGTGAAAAGCAAACGGGGATACTGCGAGAGAACCGCGAGCGGAATGTCATCGCCCATCGAGAAAACGGCTTCTTGAGCACCTTTGATCATCGGTGGGAAGACCATGTCCAATTCTTCCAGAGAAATCGCATGAGCGACTTGTTGACGTGAGAGATCGAGTGGTTCGAAGTCGACTTCTGGAGCGATCGCTTCAGGCGAAACAAACTGATTCAGCTCCAAGCGGCTCTCATCGATCCATTGACGATAGGGTTTTTGCTTTGCCATTTTTTCTTTGATTTCACGATCAAAGAGCAGTTCTCCCGTGGAGGTATTGGCTGAGAGCATTTGCCCTGGGCCGAGTCGGCCTTTGCTGATGATCGTGGCGTCATCGAGCACTACCGCGCCCGCTTCCGAGCCAATGTAGAGAAGGCCGTCGTCGGTCAGCTTATATCGTGATGGGCGGAGGCCGTTGCGATCGAGCGAGGCGCAGAGCTTCGTGCCATCGGTGTAGACCAATCCCGCAGGGCCATCCCATGGCTCTGAGAACGAGCGATTGTATTGGTAGAATGCGCGCAAGTTGTCAGAAATTTCTTCGTCGTGACGATAGGCAGGAGGCACCAGCATGCACATCGCGTGTTCCAGCGAGCGGCCCGAGAGAACCAATAGCTCAAGGCAGTGGTCGAGTGATGCAGAGTCTGATTCGCCATGGCGGATCAACTTTTTCACCAAATCCACTTCATCGCCCCAGACAG
>JBDLWB010000015.1:0-11850 GCA_039804425.1 Verrucomicrobiota bacterium | reverse complement strand
TCGAAGCGCAAGCGATCGCCGGGGTGGAGGTAGGTGGCTTGCTCCTTCGTGGCGGAGGGGTGGAAGAGGACTTGGTCGGTGCGACCGATCAAATTCCATCCGCCGGAAGTGGCTAAAGGATAGATGCCCGTTTGCGCCCCGCCTATCGCCACTGAGCCAGCAGGAATGCGGAGTCGGGGTGTAGCGAGCCGTGGGGTGTGCAAGGCTTCGGGTAAGCCGCTGAGATACGCAAAGCCCGGAGCAAAGCCGAGGCAGTGGACGCAGTAGGTCACAGAGCTGTGAAGTTCGATGACTTGGCTGCGCGACATCTTCGCGTGTGCGGCGACGCGATCCAAATCTTCGCCATCATAGCACACCGCGATCTTTTTGATTGGTCCCAGTGCGATATTGTCATCGGTCATGAAAAAAGTCGGCGCCTGAGCCGGGGCTTTTCCTACGGCATATTCCAACAACACCGTGGTGTAAGCAAAGGTCACTTCTTGCAAATGCGCGGGAGGATGGTTGGCGAGTTGTTGCCGAATCATCGCCGCGCGGGCGAGAGAAACATCATCGATCTGCGAGGCATACGTCACCAACCAGGCATCGGGGCCATAGCGCTGGGCTTGTGTGGGGAGATGACCGTATGGATCCATGGTGACATCGCGATTTTTTCCGAGACGAGCGACATGAGCAAGGGAAAAGCTTGCGAAGTCGATCACCACTTGCATCATGGGGTTGTGGCGCAGGAACTTGACCATGATGCATTGACGATTCGACCGATTGGCTACGTGCGCACTGGCAAGTCGGTGAAATTCGCCGCGCGTCACCAGCCCGATGAATCGGCTGAGGAAAGTTGTGTGCTCGAGCTTTTGCCGCAGGAAGAGCTGAAGCGAGGCTTGCAGGACCTCTCGGGATTCTCGCGGATTTGGTTGATCTGGTGGTTTCATCGCAACGACACCTGGCGCTCCTTGGTGCTGCCGCCGCGCGGTCCGGCGCATCGACGTGGTGTCTTTGCCACGCGTTCGCCGCATCGGCCTAATGCGATTGGCATGACGCCCGTGAAGTTGTTAGGGATCGATGGATTTGATTTGCATCTCGGGCCCTGTGATTTGGTTGACGGCACGCCAGTGTTCGACATCAAACCCTACATTCCCGCGTACGATGCTTTTCCCGAAGAAAGTTCCGGATGGTTGGCCGAAGCCGATGCTTGGGAGCAGCGTGAGTCGGAGTATCGGGTCGAATACGAACCGCTTGCGCAAGTGCAAGCGACTTGGTTGCGCGACGAGTGGGGGATTGATTTCCTCGAGACGGCCGAGGGCATTCTTTCGCGCGACCCGAGCCCGCATCGGACGCGTCGGATTCGGCGCAAGGGGGAAGGCGAGTATGAAATGGGCTGTGGTGCGTGGCGCTTACGATTTCGTGCTGAGGAAAAACGCGTTAGCATCCTGCGATTGCGGCCCGGTTTTCCGCTCGATTCGCTCCTCCAGTATCAAGCAGGCGAAGTGCCCGATCGCGAGGCGCAAATGGCTTTCTTGCAGATGTGGCCGGAAAGTTAAGAGCGCACGACTTCAAAAATTTTTCGATGCACCCGCGGCGAATGCATGACCAGCGGATGGGCCAAAGCCCAGATGCGATGATTTTCTGCGATGTGCCATAACGAACTGCTCGAAGGGAGAATGATGAGATCGAGCGGAGTGCGATACGATAGCAAACGCAAGTTCTTCAGTCGGTATGATGAGGCATCGAGCTTCCTCAAGAACTCGCTCTGCGGACGCATTTGCAACGCGCCTTTGCCGGGATAGAGAAACGCCGCGTGCGTGCCGTGATGGGGAGTGCCCATTGTGACAAGAGACCTGCAACGCGTGTGGCCGCCAAGCTCTTGCAAGTAATAGCGAGAAACCAGTCCTCCCATGCTATGAGCGACCATGTGGAAAGACGCATCCTTGCCCCATCGTTGTTCGATTTCACGTTGCAGCTGCTCTGCGAGAGGCTCGATGCCGGTTCTCGCATCGCGCGGAACAAGTGCGGGCACCAAGCAGTCGTAGCCTTGCTTTTCCAGCTTGCGTTTCAACCATTGGAAACTGTGACCCTGTTGAAAAATGCCGTGCACCAAGACCACGCGCGGTGCGACACAAGTTTCAGTGGCCTTGATGGCAGTCGTGGAAAAAGTCGAGAAGAGAGCCGTGACGAGCCATCGTTTCATGAAGAGATCATAACCGAAGCTGCAGCGCTGTCAATGTGAGGGAATGTTGATCGCCCTGCATGAGTTGCAGAAAAAAATGCCATTGCGCAATTCGATGAGAGTGCTTGAATGAGAACACTCGATTCCATGAATAGGAATCAATTTTAATCATTCTAACACATCTTATGAGCACAAACTCCTGGTATTCTGGATTTGCCAAAACGGCATCGCGCTTTTGTGGACGGCCACGGACATTCGTCTTGGCGGTGGCGATCATTCTTACTTGGGTCATCACGGGGCCTTTGTTTTCTTTCAGCGATACCTGGCAATTGGTGATCAATACCGGGACGACCATCATCACTTTTTTGATGGTATTTCTCATTCAAAGCACGCAGAACCGCGACACAGAAGCGATTCAAATCAAGCTCGATGAATTGATTCGCGCTCACTCCGGTGCTCACAATGCATTATTGGATTTGGAAGAGCTTGAAGAAGAAGTGTTAGATGCATTTCGTAAAAAATACGTCGCTCTTGCTAGCTCTGCGCGTGATGGTTTGGAGCATGGTGATGACGATACAGGGACTCCAGAGCCATAAGGCAATCTGGAAAATGGGTGATAAAAAGTGCGTAGAGTCGTTTCGTTTGTATCATTTTTCGTGCGCCACTTGATCGCTTTAATAAAGCGGCACCGAAGAATCAATCTCCAAAGCCCAGCGGTGAATGCCACCTTCTAGAGAAAAAACCGAGTGCATGCCTTGTTGACGCAGCCAGTGCGTCGCATGCAGCGAGCGGACACCGTGGTGGCAGTAAATCACGACCGGCTGATCAGGGCGTTCGAGCAGGGGTTTCGAGCATTCGATGAAATCGGAAAGCGGCATGTGAGTGGCACCCTCAAGTCGATTGAATTCCCACTCCTCGAGCTCGCGGCAATCGATGAGACAAATGCCCTCTTTGTGCTCCATGGCGTGCCACTGTTGCGGCGAGATTTCGGCAGTGCTGGTCGGATCGGGAAGCATCACTCCACAATCACGGGTGTGCCCAACTGGGCGTGTTCAAAAAACTTCTCCGCAATCGCATCGGGCATACGAATGCAACCGTGCGACGCCGCATAGCCGGGCAAGTAGCCGGTGTGCATACCAATGCCGCCATTGAAGCGCAGGAAATTTTTCATCGGAGCGGGATAATACACGCAGCCAGGTGGGATTTTATCGACGCGGATGTCGACGTTATCATTGACCATTTGTCCCGTGGCTTTGTCCTTGAAAACGCCATAGACACTGGAGAAGTGGTCCTTATCCTTTTCTGTCACCTTATAGCGCCCCGGGGGCGTGTGCGTGCCTTCCTTTCCGGTGGAAATGCGCGAAACCCCGACCAAGGTGCTGCCTTTATAGAAAAACGCTTTTTGCTGAGCGCGATTGATGCGGATCAGCGGTGCGCCGGAAATGCCATCGCCATCCCAGTAAGAAACATCATCGGGAATCGCGGGTGCTGGTCCATTGCCGTGAGAGGAATACTGAAGCGGACCAAGGCCGGAGAGGTAATTGCCGCGCGGATTGGCATTCTGATTTTGAAAGCAGGACACCAGTGTCAGGCAGAGAGTGGCTGGAAGAAGATGGCGGAGCATGGCGACAAGCGAGATTCTACGATAGCTGCGGGCGCGGTCAAGTGAGCACTGGCAGGATCGGTACAAAATTCAACCCGTCGGTGAGGACGGGTTGAAGTCTAGGAGTGCTAGCGCGATTTTTTTAGAAGTGAATCGCGTGACCTTCCGCAGCGAGGGTCGCTTCGTGAATGACCTCCGACATCGTCGGATGCGCGTGGATCGTCGCGTGGATGTCCTCAGCAGTCAGTTCTTGGTCGAGCGCCAAGCCCATTTCCGCAATGAGTTCGGTGGCATTTTCGCCAATGATATGCGCGCCGAGCAACTCGCCGTGCTCTTTGCCGTAGAGCAGTTTGGCAAAGCCATCGGGCTCGCCGGCGGCAATCGCCTTGCCAATCGCGGCGAAAGGAATCTTGCCAACGGTGTAGGCAATGCCTTCTTCCTTGAGGGCGCGTTCGGTCTTGCCGACCGATGCCACTTGGGGATGGCAGTAGGTGCAGCCGGGGAAATTCTTCACCTTGCGAGGCGTGTGACCTTCGAGGTAGAGGCCCTCGACCGCTTGCACGGCCTCGAATGAAGCGGTGTGTGCCAGCCATGGTGGACCGGTGATGTCGCCTGCGGCGTAGACGCCGGGGATGGAAGTTTGATAGCGGGCATCGACATTGATGTAACCGCGATCACTCAACTCAGGCTGCAATCCACCCGGCAGCACCGGCTGCACGCCAATCGCGACGAGGCAGACATCAGCCGTGATGGTTTCGGTGGCTTTCGGGCCTTCGACCGAAATTTCCACATGCGTGCCGCAATCCTTGGTGGCGGTGATTTTGGTATTGGTCAGGCAGCGCACGCCTTGCTTGGTGAAAGATTTTTCCAAGGCATCGCCGACTTCATCGTCCTCGACGGGGAGCATGCGTGGCAGCATCTCGACGATGGTGACTTTGGTGCCGAAAGCATTGTAGATGTAGGCAAATTCCACGCCAATGGCACCAGCGCCGACGATGACCATCGACTTCGGTTGTTGTGGCAGCACCATGGCTTCTTTCGAGCCAATGACTGTCGTTCCATTGAAAGGAAGGGGAGGCAGAGGACGCGACTTGCAGCCCGTGGCGATGAGAATGTGCTTGGTGTCAGCGACCGACTTCGAGCCATCGGCTGCGGTGACTTCGACTTTTCCTGGCGCGGCGATGGAGCCAAAGCCGCGGACGTAGTCGACCTTATTTTTCTTCAGCAGATACTCAATGCCACCAGCGAGCTTGTCCGAGACCTTGCGCGAGCGACCGACCACAGAGCTCCAGTCGTAGGAAAGTCCTTCGATTTTGAAGCCAAATTCCGCCGCGCGATGGGCGAGGGTATGGTAGAGTTCGGCATTTTTCAGCAAAGCCTTGGTGGGAATGCAGCCCCAGTTCAGGCAAGTGCCGCCGGCGCGGTCGGCTTCCACGACTGCCACTTTTTGTCCGAGTTGAGCTGCGCGAATTGCTGCTACATAGCCCGCTGGGCCGCCGCCGATGACGATGAGGTCGTATGCCATAAGAGTAAAAAAGGATTGTTCCGCGCAGAACTTGGCTTGATTGGTGGCGATTGTCAAAACTTCGCGACAGGAAATTGCAGAAATTCCCGTTGGGCGCGGGCGGTGAACGTGCTAGGATCGTCGCATGTTCCAACAAGGAGATGACTTTCGCACGACCCGAGTGGTGGCTTTTGCTGACACTGATGCGAGCAAGCGCGTGCATTTTACAGCCATCTTGCGCTACGTCGAAGAAGCCGAGCACGCCTTTTTTGCCCAGCGGGGCGAGGCGGTGATGGGCGAAAATTTCGGTTGGCCGCGTGTGCATGTCGACTGCGATTACCGCGCGCCGCTGGCCTTTGGCGATGTTTGCAGCGTCCACTTGGTGGTGCAAGTAGTGGGCAAAACTTCGGTAAAATACACCTTTCGGATCGAAAAAGACCAAACTCTCTGCGCGGAAGGCAGTGTGGTGATCGTGCGGGTGGGCGAGTGAGTTTTTTCCTGCTCATCCCAAGCGTGCGCCTGCGGGGAAAATCAGATTGAGCAGCAGGGTCAGGAAAAAATTGGCGACGAGAATGAGCAGCGAGGAATAGACCATGGCGCGCGTCGTGCCACGTCCCACGCCCGCAGCGCCTTGACTCGCTTGCAGGCCTTGATGGCACGAGACGACAATGATGATCACGCCAAACACACCGCCTTTGATCAGCGAAAAGGCGACGTCGGTAAGGTCGGTGAAATTTTGCATCTGATACTTCCAGTAGGCCTCGCCAATGCCAAAAACTTCGATGCCGACGACATTGGCCGCGATGATGCCGAGCGCGGCAGATTCTCCAATCAGCAAGGGAATGGCGATCAACATCGCCAGCAAGCGTGGGGTCACAAGGTAGTCGATGGGGCTGACATTCATCACCCGCAGCGCATCAATCTGCTCGGTGACTTTCATCGTGCCAATTTCCGCCGCCATCGAAGCGCCGACGCGACCTGCCAGCATCAGACCCGTGACGACGGGGCCGAGCTCGCGCAGCATCGCCACGCTGACGAGTGCGCCGCCCATGGTTTCCATGCCAAATTTCGAAAACTGAAAAAGCGACTGCGCGGTGAGCACGGCACCGGTGAAAGCTCCGGTGACCATCACCACGGGTTGCGAGCGATAGCCGATTTCGGCGATTTGTTGCAGAATGAGCCGCAAGCGCTTGCGGCCGTGGCGCAGCGATTCACCGATGCTGGCGCAGAGCAGCGAGAGCTCACCCAGATAAGTGACGAAGGAAAGCATCAGCTGACCGATGAAGCGAATGGCGATCACGGCGACATCATACAAGAGGGCCCGCAAATGGGAAGCGGGGAATCTTTGGTTTTTTGAGAAAAGGGAGACTCGACCAGGATTCAGACTGGGAAGGTTCTTCGGGCTTTTTTTGACAGAATTTCAGAATTTTCCGAATTTTTTTGCGATGGATTTTTTGTGTTCTATCAAGATGGCGTAGTCGTGAAGGAGATTAGCCGTGGGTTTCAAGCCACGGGGCTAACAAATCAGCGCGATGCTCTTGCCACGGCGACGAGCACGGCTTTTTGCGCGTGGAGTCGGTTCTCGGCTTGTTGGAAAATGACGTGAGCTTGTGACTCTAACACTTCCTCGGTGATTTCCTTACCGCGATAGGCGGGTAGGCAGTGCAAGACGATGTGATCGGCAGCGGCATGCTGGAGCAGTGCGGCATTGACTTGGAATGGTCCAAAGGCCAGCTCCTTGTCCTTTTGATCTTCTTGTCCCATCGAAAGCCAGACGTCGGTATTGATGACGTGAGCGCCCTGAGCTGCGATTACCGGGTCGTGGGTAATGGTCACATTCGGCGCTTGCAGTTTTTTCAAAAATTCGGACGTGGGTTGGTAATCGGCAGGGCAGGCGACGGCGAGCTCGAAGCCTAAATGTTTCGCTGCCCACATCCACGAGATGGTCATATTCGAAAATCCATCGCCGATGAAGGCGATTTTTTTCCCTTTCCACGTGCCGAGAAATTCTTGCACGGTCAACAAATCGGCGAGGATCTGACAAGGATGTTCGTCGTCGGTGAGAGCGTTGATCACAGGAACTCCGGAGAGGCGCGAAAACTGCACGACATCGTCTTGCGCGAAGGTGCGGATGATGATGCCGTGAACCATGCGACCCAGCACACGAGCGGTATCTTGAATGGGTTCGCCTCGACCGAGCTGAATGTCGTTTTTCGAGAGAAACATCGGCGCACCGCCGAGCTCACGGATGCCGACCTCAAAAGACACGCGAGTGCGCGTCGATGACTTGGTAAAAATCATCGCCCATGTCTGACCTGCGAGAGGCGTCTCGTGATGGCCGCGTTGTGCCTTCAGACGGGTCGCCTCGGCGAGCAAGTGTTCGATGGTCGCGGCGTCCAGTTCTTCGATCGAGAGGAGATGTTGCATCGTTAGTGAGGAGTCAGAGATTGAAAGGTGTCGTGAAGGATCTGCAAAGCACTGCGGATTTCATCGCGCGATACATTGAGTGGTGGCAAGAAGCGAACGACATCAGGACCTGCGGGAACGGTGAGCAGGCCACGTTGCATCAGTTCACTGACGATCACTTGCGCGGGTGTTTTGCCTTCGATTTTTGGCACAAGATCGGCGTTCAGGACAAAGCCTAACAGCAAGCCCATGCCGCGCAATTCTTGGAGCATGGGAAAATGCCAATGAGCGATTTCCTGGCGGATCAGCTCTTCCATCGCGAGCGCATGTTGCGACAAATCATCTTTCACAATCACCTCCAGCACGGCGAGAGAGGCCGCGCAGGCGAGGGGATTGCCGCCGTAGGTGGAGCCGTGGGAGCCGGGATTCATTAGCGAACTGAGGGCACGCGTGTCATCGATCCAGCGATCGGAGATCCAAAAAGAGCCGATGGGAAAACCACCGCCCATGCCCTTGGCCCACGAAATGCCATCGGGCTGAATCTCAGGAGCCATGCGCCGCCAAGCCATCAGATCGCCACAGCGACCGAAGCCCGCTTGCACTTCATCGAAAAACAACAAGAGGTCATGTTTTTTCGCCAACGCCGCAGCACCCCGGAGAAATTCAGCCGTGGCCGCATGCACGCCTCCTTCGCCCTGAATCGGCTCTAACAAAATCGCGGCAGTGCTAGGAGAAATCGCGGCTTCTAGCGCAGCGAGATCATTGAAAGGCGCGTAGCGAAAGCCGGGCAGCAGCGGGTCAAAGCCTTCGTGGATTTTTTTCTGCGCCGTGGCCGCCATTGAGCCTAGCGTGCGACCGTGGAACGACTGAGTAAACGTAATGACTTCAAAGCGCGGTGAGCCATCGGCCTGCGGGCGGGCGTGGCCAAAGCGACGCGCGGTTTTGATCAAGCCATCATTGGCTTCCGCGCCCGAGTTCGAGAAAAACACCTTGCCGGGGAGTTGGACATGATCCTCGACAATCGTCCGCGCCAGTGCGGCCTGTTGCGGAATCTGATAGAGATTCGAGCAATGCATCAGCGTGCGGGCTTGCGACTCGATGGCTGCGGTCAGCGCAGGATGGCAGTGTCCGATCGAGCAAACCGCGATGCCCGTGCAAAAATCCAAGTAGCGTCGGCCTTGATCATCCCAGAGGTAAGAGCCTTCTCCTTTGACCGGTACAAGCGGGAATCGACCGTAGGTCGGTAACACGAATTGAGTAAAATCAGCGTTGGTGCTCATCAGGGAAGCGCGGACCGTAGCAGAAAAAGCCAACAAATGCAAGATGGCGATTGCAAAGATTTTGGCGGGGAGTGGGGATCAAACTAGGGAGAGAATCTTCGCGAATCAGAACGCTCGTGGGCTATCGAGACGGGTTTTGACAGAATTTCAGAATTTTTCAGAATTGCGCCAGGGAAATCATCCTGAGATGCACCATTCCGATACCGCTTTGTTCAGACTCCCCCAATATGGGTTCATCTCCTTCTATGTGAATTCAGAAAATTCTGAAATTCTGTCAACTTGGTCTCCCTATCTCGAGAGCAACGGATCTCCTTTGTCTACCATACAGTGCACGGCTTTCCCTAACTTGATCGCCATGAGGAATTTGGCGTGGGGAGGGGAGTTGGAATTTCCCTGTCCTTCAAAAGAGAGCCGATCATCACCTCTGATTTCCCCTTTGATGCAAGATTGTTTTCTTTGGCGAAAGCCGTTATGATTTTGGCATGAGCAAGCGCGTGGCGATGGTCTTTGGGCATGGGGTGGAGGAGCTGGAGTTGATTGCTCCGGCGGATGTACTGCGTCGTGCGGGGTGTGAGGTGCTGTGGGTGACGTGGGAAGAAACGCGGGAATTGGTGACGCGGGGTGGGTTTACTTTGTTCGCTCATCAGAGTTTGGCGGAGCTGGATATGGCGCAGATTGACCTGTTGGTGCTGCCGGGCGGGCCTGGTGTGATGGCGGCGCGGAAACGTCCTGATGTATGGGCCTTGCTCGCCGACTATGCAACCACGGGCAAACCACTGGCGGCGATTTGTGCAGCACCACTGCTGTTGCATGATGCAGGTTTGTTAGCTGGGCGACGTTTTGCTTGCCATGGCAGTTGCCATGCAGAACTGCCCGCAGCACTCAAGGAGGAGCGGGTGGTCGTGGATGGCACGCTCATCACCTCACGTGGCGCAGGCACAGCGCTCGAATTTGGCCTAGCTCTCGTCGAGCAAATGTGTGGTGATGAGATGCGCAGAGAAATCGAGCTAGCGATCGAAATCTAGCCGCGATGGTGAACAAGATCCTATCGAACAAATGCTCCGAGTAAGAGTCAGAGAATCATACAATGCTAAAAAGACAGTTGCTGACCCCGGAGACTTCTTCATCCCGGAGGGATGGCATCTTGTAGCCGGTGGTTGAGCGCATCGGGCGATACCACCGGAAAACACGCATCGGCATCTTGCATCCTGAAGGGATGCCAGACTGTGGAGGTGATCAACAGATCATCTCACATTTTTGCCATAGCGGGTCGATCTCAGACATAATCGCGCATCATAAACAAAACTCCCCCCGCGATAGATCGAGGGGTTCTGTTGACCGCTTACTCAAAAATCATGAACTTTTCCGCACCGATCCATGGATTTCATCACCGAATCTGACCCGATTCATTTCATTTCGTAGCTATCATGGATAGCGATTACCCAAACATTTGGAGGTAGCACACGCCATTCACCAGAGTCATCTTGGGAAATTAGAACCTTATCAAAGTTTTCATACATTTGATCTGAACTACTAAATCCTTTGATTCCGTAGTGAATCAACATGACCTCTTTGCCCCTGAATAAATGTTTAGATGCCATGCAATATATTAATTCTCGGTGGCATTTCGGAGATACTGGAGCTACCTGATCTAACGCACTTGCAACAGGCGTTTCGGATATTACTTGATCCTTAGACTGTGCTGCATAAAAATACACTTCAGCGGGAGTCCCTTTAACCATATCCCACTTTATTACGAGATCGGCTATTTTATTAGTAACCAGTGAATTTTTCATGCTCTCTTGGCCACCTTGGCGACCACAGCACACCGAAAAAAGGGCACCTAAAAAAACCATGAGATACGTATTCATGACTCACAACAATAGTCTCGCTCCCATTCAATTTGCTCGACTTGAGTTCGCTGTCTTCTGTTGACGTGCTGCGGGACAAATTCCCAGTCTCCAAAGCCCTTCCTTTCAGCTCCAGTTTCGCGCTCTTTTGAAGCCCAACTGCATCCTTGAGGAAGACTTATCTGATCACTACCGCCTCTCCATCTCCCCCAATTGTCTCCGTCTGGTACCCAAACTGCACCTATGCCTGGAGGTATGCTCCAGCTCCATTCCCGCAGCTCATATTGAGTGCCTACTCGGGTTTTCCACCCTGTTGCAGTACCTTTTACCGTCTCCCAACCTAGATAATCAACGTAGTTAGGACAGTCATTCCCCAAAAACCCATACAGATTCAATCCTCCCTTCTCCTCAATCGGATCTCGATTGATCCAGCGGCCTGTTTGGGGGTGGTAGTAACGGTAGCCGTAATACTTTGCTACCCCGGAAAAACGTTGATTTTCCGTGCTTTTTGCTGCCGAAAGTGGCATTCCGACCACGCGAGCACCAACTCCACGAGTGAAGAGCGTGATCGGCGTAGTGCTTCTGTGCATGAAAAACACCTATCAAAATTCCCCATGGAGGAAAAGGAGATTTTGCGTCAAATGAAGGGCTCAACTTCGTATCTGCGAGGAAATGAGCATCATGCCCAGCGCGATCGAGAATGACTCCATCACCAAGAGACTCCATAACCTTACGGCGCTCAAATATCCTATCTTCTAACGAAATTAAACAATACTACCAAGAATCAACACAGAAAAGTGACACCTCCGGTAAATTCATTTTCTATTGATAATGCGACGTTTCTAGCCTAACAAAAAATCAAAATGTTACCATGCGAGGACTGACCCCTGAGACGTGTCTTCTGCGTTTTCCTTTCATGTCGTTTTGCATTTGGTATGGTTTATATGCCACTCCAAAACACCACAATCATAACTTAGCCGGTGGCCTGATTTTTGGGGTCCAGCTCACACCCGGCGATGGCTGGTGCACCCCAAATGAGGTATTCT
>JBDLWB010000014.1:0-6336 GCA_039804425.1 Verrucomicrobiota bacterium | reverse complement strand
AAAGTTCCTGACTTCTCGAAAACTTCTCAACCCAAAGGACCATCGGCCTGAGTCGACTCTTCGAGCGCTTCCTCGGACGACACTTGGGGCTCCTCGAGCTCGCCACGAGGCGTCGACTCTTCGATCGGCTCAACCAACGACTCTTCGGCGGCTCTCGCTTGATTTTCCAGAAGGGCAATGACCTCTTGCTGCACTTCCTCGACCTGATCCAGAGCAACATTCGGATCACGAATCAGAAAAACGTCGCCTTCTTTGCGATGCTCATACACCCGCAATATGCCCGATGGGACGGTCTGCGCATCTTTTTCGACGAGAATTTTTTGTCTCTCCAACATCACTGCGAGGATGAATCGCACTTTGTCGGTATGCTCCTCATCCTCATCCACCAATCGACGCAATAAATCGAGTGGACTTTCTTTGCTCACTTCCACTTTTTCTTGAGCCACGGGTGCTTGGTAAAGAGTTTTCCAGTGCGAAAATTTTTCCTCATTTTCGGTGACTCGCTGGGACCAACCCTCAAGCGAGTAGTCACGCCTCAACCACCCCGATGATTCGGGATCAGGAAAAATGGCGGCAATGATGGTCTCACCATCCGCAAATGACTTTCCCGTCACGGCACATTGATGCGCACGCGATTTGATGTGCCAAGATTCTCCAATTGCCATGCCTTCTTCTGCCTCCTCGTGCTTTCACAATCAAGCCGATTTTCCGCATGCATGGATTCTCTCTAATCCTTTGCCTCCGCAAAATAGAGCTCCCTGAGTTCCTTGCGCACCATCTTCCACTCGGCGTCACGGAGTGGGCGGTTCCAAATCAAAAAACGCGCGATCTCCCCATCGAAGGACTCATGCCCCGGATGCTCAACGGCATCACGCTCCTGACCAATGGCCATTCGCGATGGATTGGCCGCTGGGTTCACAGGAAATGGGATCGTCGTTCGCGGCTCTTCCTCATCCACGAACAATTCCAAATTCACCAAACCCACTCCCGACGCCATGCGCCCTGCGACAAGATAAAATGTTCCTGTCGACAAGCGCGGCCCTCGCAGTTGTGGATTATTTTCATCGAAGCGACCAAATGTTTTGCCATTGCGAGCCCCCCACCACAATGTGTTGTCATCGTTCAAGCAACCCCAAAAACCCTCAAATTTCCCCCCATTGCGGAGATTGCCAAAAAAGGAATTCACATCTTTCAATCCCACGCGTTGCGGATGAACCGCCAGAATGGCAACCCAAGTATGACCTTGTCCTGTGGTCAGCGAATCAAAAAAATCTTCGTCCCAACAGATCAATTCTTGTTGTCGAAAGCACACCGACGGCCTGCCCTTGAGCGCTGGCACAGCAGCCCGAATGCTGGGGCATCCGCTCTTCGCTTGAGATCGACCTTGATCTCGATGAACAAATTGCTTCACCCGAACTCCCTCGATCTGATTGTGCCACGACAGAACTTGGCCCTGCTCGTCAAGATCAAGACCACGCGCAGCATCGAGATCCAACACCAATCCTGCGGGAGGTAAGGCAACAACGACTGATGTCAAAGCGCTTAAAATCAATACAAAACATTTCATGGACTCATCTGCTTACATTCGTCGATCAGGGCGAAATGACATCAACATCGAGCCAACAATGCCCTGCTCCCACTCAGGACTTTTCCTCTTGAAAAAAAGCGCTCAACGGACTGGTGGGTTCGGCCGTAAATCGCATTTCCGGGACTCCAATCAAAAAGGCTTCACGTCCCGCGTGAACCGCCTGTGCAAAAGCGCGAGCCATTCGCAAAGGGTCGGAAGCTACTGCCATCGCCGTGTTAACCAGAACAGCATCAGCCCCTAGCTCTAACGCTTCGGCCGCATGACTCGGTGCCCCGATGCCGGCGTCGACAACAACCGGAACCGTCGCCTGCTCGACGATGATACGAATTTGGTCTCGCGTCGTCAGCCCTCGATTGGTGCCAATCGGAGCACCCAAAGGCATCACTGTGGCCGTGCCGACTTCCTGCAAGCGCTTCGCCAAAACTGGATCCGCATTGATGTATGGTAATACCACAAAGCCCTCATTTACCAAAATTTCCGCAGCTTTTAAAGTCTCAATCGGATCGGGCAAGAGGTAGGTTGGATCGGGATGAATTTCCAATTTTACCCATTTGGGCAATCCTGCTGCGACGGCAAGACGTGACAAACGAACGGCTTCTTCCGCATTCATCGCGCCACTGGTATTGGGCAAAATCAGATAACGCTCAGGATCGATGAATTCCAAAATGTTCGCATAGGGGTCGTTTTTTCCACTCAAATCGGCACGTCGAAGCGCCACCGTGACAATTTCCGCCCCACTCGCCTCAAGTGCCTGTCGCATGGTTTCATGCGAAGAAAATTTCCCCGTTCCCACCATCAACCGCGAGCGAAAGGTGCGACCTGCAATTACCAATTCATCAGCCATGCGCAGTCAATCTAGGCATGGACCTGATGCGTGACAAGCTTGTTTCCCAAACATCATACACCATCCCACACCCCACTACCTTCAAGATGCCAAGTGCTGTTTCAACAAATCCAAAAAGGCTCGACCATATTTCTGCACTTTGATCGGCCCAAAGCCCGGCACGGCCAACAACTCATCAGAATCTTTGGGCCGATAACGAACCAAGCCTTCCAAGGCCTTGTTGCTGGCAATCACATAACTCGGCACATTCTCGGCCTTCGCAAACTTTTCGCGCAAGTCGCGCAAATGAGAATAGATCGCCGCGTCAAATCCTTGATCTTTCATGTCCACCACTTTGTTCGTCTCCAATTGAGGCCATAACAAACGATAGGTCCCCTGTCCCATCATCACACGCTCGCCCAACGAGCTAATCGTGATGACGGGATACTCGCCTGTCTCCGTGCGCAGCAAGCCCGCATCGAGCATCGCACGCATCATCGCGTTGACATATCCTGTGCCTTTGTCTTTGAGTTGCCCGTAGGTCTTGAGCCGATCCAAACCACTCCCTAACACCTCTTGTGACTTGCTGCCCACCAACATTTGCACGATTTTACCTCGACCAAAACGCGCCTCCCATCCCTGTGCGGTCTTGCGTGACATCCTTGCAACACCACTTAAGATTTTTTTGACGACCAGATCTTCCTCAGCGGTTGCTGCACGAACTTCCCCCGACTCGACCGCGCGACATGCGTCACAATTGCCACACAATTCCGCATCCTCTTCGCCAAAATATTGCAAAATCCACTGTTGCCGACAAACGCGCGCTTGGCAGAGATCGATCATCGACTTCAGCTTCTCCCGATCCCGACGATCTTTCTCTTCGATCGCCGCTTCATCCAAGGGCAAATCATTCGCCAAGATCTGTGGCTTGATCATCCGCGTCCCACGCATCCTCTTGCCAGGAATGTCAAAGCGCTCAACGTAGCCGCCGCGAACCAATGTCGACAACGCACTCCCTACCGCCATGGAATTTTTCAACCCACATCCCTCGGCGATTTCTTCCAAGGTCTGCCGCACTTCATATTCCCCATCAGCAGAACTCAGCAAGTGTTGGTAAATCTCTCGAATCAAAACCACTGAAGGATTGGCGCCATCGATGAAAAACTCCTGCGTTCGCGTATCGGCATAGTTGTAGAGCAGTTCACAATAGGCGCTCTCACCATCGCGCCCCGCGCGACCAGCTTCTTGGTAATAAGCCTCGACACTGCCTGGAATTTCATAGTGCACGACAAAGCGCACATCCGATCGATCGATTCCCATGCCAAAAGCATTCGTCGCCACAGCCACATCAGCCCGGCGCTGAATGAAAATGTTCTGCGCTTTCTCGCGGTCTTCATCACTCATCCCGCCATGATACGCCACGCATTTCAGCCCCCAACTGGCGAGTGTTTCGGAAACTGCTTCCACTTTTTTGCGAGTGGCACAATACACGATGCCCGTCCGATGCGCCGCAATCACCGCGCGCATGCGCTCTTCTTTTTGCTGCGCATTTTCCGCATGGGTGATGTTCAGTGACAAATTGGGCCTTGCAAATCCGCTGACTAATTCAAAATGTTCGCGCAACTGCAGAACCTCAATGATGTCCTGCCGCACCATCGGTGTCGCCGTCGCCGTCAGCGCCACACATTGCGGCCGACCAATCTTCTCTAAGGCTTTGCCCAAGCGCATGTAATCTGGTCGAAAATCATGCCCCCATTGGCTTAGGCAGTGAGCCTCATCGACGGCAAACAAAGCAATGTTGCTGCCCTTTAAGGCCTGCAAAAAACTCTCAGCACGAAAACGCTCCGGTGCCACATAGACCAGTTTCCAATGCCCCTCACGAATCCCCTGCAATCGCTCTTTTTGCTCATCCCAAGATTGCGTCGAGTTGATCATCGTCGCAGGAATGCCGCGGGCCACCAGCGCATCCACTTGATCTTTCATTAAAGCAATCAGTGGACTGATCACAATCGTCACTCCCTCCAAGCACAGCGCGGGCAACTGATAACACAACGATTTGCCGCCACCTGTCGGCATCACCACTAAGCCATCACGACCTGATACGATGGAGCTCATGACTTCTTCCTGACCATCCAAAAACCCACTAAAACCAAAATAACGCTGCAACGCTTCTTGCGGAGTGTGAATCATAGGTCGGGATAACGCGCTCATAAGACTGAGCAAATGAACACTTGATCTTCACGAAATGTCAAGCAAGAAAATCAAAAATCCACGCTAGGCGTTTCTGCCCGCTTTACACTTTGCTCTTCGCAAAATCTGCGCCATCTTTTCTTTGCTGGCATGGCTCACACACTCTCTCACTCACCTCGGCACCTGCTCGTCTGTGGCAGTGGCTACCTCGGCGCGGAAATCGCGCAACGCGCCCTCGCAGCAGGACACACGGTTTCGACTTGCTCGCTCTCGGGAGGAAATGGCTCTCATGTCTGCGACCTCAGTTCAGCAGCATCGGTCGCGCTGCTAGCAGATCTGATCGAACCACCCGATGTGGTGATTCATTGTGCCAGCAGTGGCCGTGGCGGTGCGCCCGCCTATGAACAAGTCTATCGCGATGGCGTTGCTCACCTCAGCCAAACATTCCCCAATGCCGTTTTGCTGTATACTTCTAGCTCGTCAGTATACGGCCAATGCGATGGCTCTGTGATTGATGAATCATCCCCCGCCGAACCAGATCGGGACACAGGTCGCATTCTTCGCGAGGCCGAGGAGATTGTTCTTCGCCATGATGGCATCGTTTGCCGACTCTCCGGCATTTACGGACCGTATCGATCGATGATTTTGAAAAAATTCCTGCTCGGCGAGGCGGTCATCGAAGAAGATGGTCGACGTTTTCTCAATCAAATTCATCGCGACGATGCCGCGGACGCCATCCTCTTGCTCGCCTCATGGGCCACTGATCCAAATCATCAAGAAAATGTGCGCGGCCAAATTTATAACGTCAGTGACTCCCAGCCACTCACACAAATTGACACGTATCAAACATTAGCCCAACGCTTGCATCGCCCGCTCCCACCCTCGGGGCCACGCGACTTGAATCGCAAACGTGGTTGGACGCACAAACAGGTCAGCAATGCCAAATTGCGCGCTCTCGGCTGGATGCCGCGCTATCCGAGCTTTTTGGATGCCGTCGACGACATTTTACCGACCATCTCCCACGAAGCATGAGGGCTTGTCAGTTGCCGATTTGTTGACTAGGCTGACGCGCCATGCGTGTTTTCCTGGTCTTGTTTCGCAAAGAACTCCGCTCTTTCCTGCTCAACCCTTTGGGTTGGCTGGTGATGGCTTTTGTTGTCGTCATGCATGGCATTTCGCTGTCGACCGCGATGAAGGCTTTTAGTGATACTCCACTCACGCAAAGCCTCGTCTATGTGTCGATGCACACACCCGTGTTCTGGTTTTACTATCTGTTCATATTTCCGCTCCTGACGATGAAATTGTTTGCCGATGAACAACGGTCGGGAACCTTGGAAACGCTACTCACCGCACCGGTCAAAACTTGGCAAGTCGTATTGTCGAAGTATGCTGCCGCTCTCTGCTTTTATGTGCTGCTCTGGGTCCCAAGCTATGTGCAGTTCCAGCTCTACCCCTGGATCACGGATTTGCCACCGGCTTGGAACCAAGGAGCCATCACGGGCATGTACACCATTCTTTTTCTTATGGGCATGTTCTTTCTTTCGATCGGCTGCCTTGCTTCTTCTCTCACGGCTAATTCCATTGTCGCGGCGATTGTAACACTCGGCATTTTGCTATTCCACTATTTCCTCGGCTTTGTCACTACCATCTGGGGCGAAAATTTCGCCGGTGCCGCGTTTTTTGATTACATTTCCGCCAAACAACACATGCATTATTTTTGCAGCGGCTTGCTCGA
>JBDLWB010000013.1:0-2763 GCA_039804425.1 Verrucomicrobiota bacterium | reverse complement strand
GATGCCACCGGCTTCATCGCTCTCAACGCACTGCGTTTGAAGGCATCGGCTCGGCAAAAAAAGCCGTAAGCCATTCTTAGACTGGCGACCACAAACGAGGGCGATCGGTAAGAATTTCCGGATCGCCTTCAGTGATCAGCACGGTGTGCTCAAAATGCGCCGATGGCTTACCATCTTCCGTCACCACCGTCCAGCCGTCATCGAGAATGCGCACTCGTGCGACACCGGCATTGACCATCGGTTCAATCGCCAAGGTCATGCCTGGTTCAAGGATCGGCGTCTTGCCTTGCGGACGGTAGTTCGGCACTTGCGGTTCTTCGTGCAAATCGCGGCCGACCCCGTGACCGACAAATTCACGCACCACGGTGAATCCGAGTGGGGCGACGTATTCTTCGACTGCGCCACACAGCTCCGCCAATCGCAAACCGGCACGCGCATGAGAAATCGCTTCATAAAGCGACTGCTCCGTCGCCGCCAGCAAACGTTGGGTTTCCGGAGCCACCTCGCCCACCGCCACCGTGAGAGCGTTGTCGCCAATCCAGCCATTCTGCACGATGCCGACATCGACACTGACGATGTCACCCGGTTGAATCACTCGGTCGCTACCGATGCCGTGAACGACTTCTTCATTCATCGACAAGCAAGTATAAGCAGGAAATCCGCGATAGCCGAGAAAGGCACTACGCACGCCGCGCAGCTTCATCAACTGTCCGGCGAACTCATCGACTTGCTTGGTCGTCTTACCCGGCACAATGAACGCCGCCACCTCTTGCAAAATGGCCGAGGCAGTTTGGCAGGCCGTGCGCATCAATTCGATTTCGCGTCCCTGTTTGATGCGAATTTTATTTCGTTTTGCCATAAGTCGTGATGAGGAAAAAAAGCAAGCCACGCCCGTGAGCGCAGCTTGCTAGTCAAAAAATGTCGGGTTGCGTATTAGCCCTTCACGTACCAAGCAGCTGCGCCCAAGATCATGAAAACGGCAATCACCAACCACAAGAAAATCAGCACCGAACTCGACGCAGCAGCACCGCTGGGTTGCAGGCGATCATAGCGGCCCTTGAGTTTGCCCTTGCGCAAGAAGCCATCGTAGTGACGTTGCAGCAAATGCGTTTCCACTTGGCGCATGACATCCAGCACCACACCGACCAAGATCAGCAAAGAAGTGCCGCCGAAGAATTGCAGAATCGGCGAATTTTTCTCAATGCTCATCAACAAGCCCACTCCCGAAGGAAGCACGAAAATCAGCGTCAAGAAAATGGCACCCGCAAAAGTCAGGCGCGTCATGGTGAAGTCCAAAAACTCCCCCGTCGGCTTGCCCGGACGAACGCCAGGAATGTAACCGCCATTTTTCTTCAGATCTTCCGCGATCTGCGAAGGCTGGAACATCGTCGCCACCCAGAAATACGAGAAGAAGAAAATGCCCACGGCACCCAAAAGGTAATACAGCCAACCTTGACCCACCGCTTGTTGCAGCTTGATCGCCCATGGCTCAGAGCTGCCAATCATTTGCAGCAAAATGCCGGGCAAAGTGATCACCGCGGAAACGAAAATGATCGGCATCACACCCGAGTAATTCACCTTCAGAGGCAGATACTGCGTTTGACCGCCGAACTGCTTCTTGCCGACGACACGCTTGGCGTATTGCACGGTGATCTTGCGCTGCGCCTGAGTGATCGAAATCACCGCAGCAATCACAAACACCAAGAAAGCCAACATGAACACCAACTTCAATGCAATGAATGGATTCGCGTCCACACCTGTGGTGAACATTTTCCAAGCCAACACCAAGGCACCCGGCAGACCAGAAATGATGTTCACCATGATGATGATCGATGTGCCATTGCCAATGCCGCGCTCGGTCATTTGGTCGCCAATCCACATCAACAACATCGTGCCGGAAACAATCGTCAACAGCGCCAGCGCCTGCCAAGCGACCGATGCATCTGGCACCAAAGAGCGACCATTCATCACCTGGTCAATGCCACTCATCAACATCCGCAACTGATCGGGATTCGTCAGGGTGGAGGTCAAGAACCAACCCTGCACCAGAGCAATGAGAAGAGCAATGTAGCGCGTGTATTGGGTGATTTTTTGGCGTCCGCCATCCTCACGGGCGAGCTTCGCCAACTTCGGCACGACAGCCGTGAGCAATTGCACCATGATCGATGCCGAAATGTAGGGCATGATGCCCAAGGCAAAAATCCCTGCTTGTTGCAAGGCGCCACCGGAAAAGACCGTCAGCATCGCCGTCAACGGATTACCCGTGCCGCCGTCGCCTTTCGCCATCGAATCCATCCACTCATCAATCAAACTGGCATCCACGCCAGGCAGAGTGATGTGAGCGCCAAGGCGCACGATGATGATCATCGCCAACGTAAAAAGAATGCGGGCACGGAGTTCAGGGACTCTCCAAGTATTTGCAAATGCAGAAATCATAGAAAAAAGAAAAATGAGAGGCTAGCACGGGAAACAGAGCGAGGAAGCGCGCATGCACTTCCTCGCAAGAATCAAAGATTCGGCCAAATCTGCGAGGAAAATCAATCAAGCAGGCTGGATCGAGCCGCCAGCTTTTTCGATTTTCTCACGGGCCGTTGCGCTCACGTGGGCGAGCTGAATGGTCAGGCTCTTGGTAAGCTCCCCGTTGCCGAGGATCTTCACGTGGTCATAGCGACCATTGACCAGACCGCAGCTACGAAGCACTTCTTCGTTGATCACCGCGCCATTGTCGAAGTTTTCTTCGAGAGTCGCGACGTTCACGCCGAA
>JBDLWB010000012.1:0-2500 GCA_039804425.1 Verrucomicrobiota bacterium | reverse complement strand
TGGAAAGGCGGCTTCATTGATGGCTATCCCTACTGGAAAGGCAATGGCAGCAGCTTGGCGAGCATCGTCGGAAAAGTTCGATACATCGAGCCTCAGTCGCCATTCGGTTCGAAGGAGAAAGTGAAATTTCTCGGTTACTCGATGAAACAAGATCGGCCGACCTTTCATTACCAAGTGGGCGATATGAAAGTCAGTGAAAGCTTTGCTCCAGCAGCCGACGGTAGAGGCATCGTGCGGCGTATCGCGCTCGCCAACACGCCGAAAAGCGATCTCGTATTGCAAATCCCTGCGCCCGAAGGCGGGACCGTCAAAGCCGAGGTCGGAGAATGGCGCGATGGTCAACTGACATTACGTCCCAAGCAAACCCAACAAATCGTATTGCACTACACATTCCCATGAAACGTTTTTTTCTGATTACCTTATCATTGAGTCTTCCTGCTTGGGGATGGAAAGAATCCTTTTCCTTCGAAGAACTTCCCAATCCCGAAGGAGTCGATCCGCAAGTGGGAGCGATGGGAATGATGCCCGATGGACGTTTGGCGGTGGCCTTTCACCGTGGCGAAGTGATGTGCTATGATGCGAGCAAAAAACAGTGGGCGATGTTTGCGCGCGGGCTGCAAGAACCCTTGGGAATGTTGGTGGAAAGCGCCCAATCCATCCTCGTGATGCAGCGTGCGGAGTTGACGAGACTACGCGATACCGATGGCGATGGCGTGGCCGATGAGTATGAGACCGTGTTCGACGACTTTGGTATGTCCGGCAACTATCACGAATTCGCCTACGGGCCTGCGCGTGATGCCGAGGGGAATCTTTACATTGTCTTAGGCATTGCCTCTAACGGTGCACCGATGGCGCAAGAAATTCGTGGGGAGTTCTCGCCAATTGGCAAACTCAATCGTGAGCAGATGAGCGACCTCTCCCAGTGGAAAAAAAATTCCGGCGCGGCGGGGCGGATGTATGCACGCGTGAACGGTCGTGGTTGGATGATCAAAATTTCCGCCGATGGCAAAAAAGCCGAGTATTATGCCAGCGGGTTTCGTTCACCCAATGGCATCGGATTCGACGCCAAAGGTCGATTGCTCGTCACCGACAACCAAGGCGATTGGCGGCCCACGAGTCCTTTGTATGCGGTGAAAAAAGATGGATTCTATGGTCATCCTGCTTCGTTGGTGTGGAAGCCGAATTGGGATGGTCGGGACCCCTTGCAAGTGCCTGTGAAAGAGCTCGATGCGATGCAAGAAAAAGCGGTGGGCTATTTTTCGCAGGGTGAGCTGGCCAACTCTCCTACATGGCCCGTGGTGATTCCCGAGAGTGGCTTCCCCGCTGCGTGGGCAGGGGCCACCTTGATTGGTGAAATGAATCAGCGTCAGTTGGTGCGAGTGATCGATGACGAAGTCGACGGGCAATTTCAAACTGCGATGGTGCCATTGTTCGATGGGTCGCCACTCGGAATGGGCAACAATCGTTTGGCTTTCGCGTCCGATGGTTCGCTATATGTCGGCAAAACGGCCCTTTCCTGGCCCGGCAGCAAAGGCTTGATGCGCATCCGCTGGAATGGCCAAGCATTTTTCTCGCTCGATGGTGTGAAGGCTCTCAAAGATGGTTTTGAGCTCACCTTCAGCCAACCCGTCGATCAAGCGAGCTTGGCGAAATTGGCCATCAGTCGACACACCTACGATTACCACGCGGCCTATGGAGCGCCGAAAAAGAATCTCGAAAAACTAGCGTTGCAGAATATCGAACGTTCCGCGGATGGTCGACGCGTTACGATCAAGCTCGGTGCTCTTCGTGAGGCGTATCTTCACTTCTTCGATCTCCGTAGCCTACGATCCGAAAAAGGCACAAAGTTGTTAGGCGATCGTGCGTGGTATTACGTCCTCAAAGCGCCGAAATAAATTTCAGCAAAGAGCGCGCATTTTCTGTTAGGATTTGCGCGCCGTTGCGACGAGAGTTTGAAACTTCGGTGGCTTCGTTTCGCGATCGACGATGGCCGTTTCTACCTGCTGAAAGCCTACGGCCTCAAGCCATTCGGCAAGCTCTCCTTCGGGAAAGCCGAGCCAGCGATCGGAGTAAAGTTCATGTGCCCGCGTGAAAGTGTGAAGGGCGAGGTCCAAGATCAAGAGACATCCGCCGGGTTTCAAAATGCGATGAGCTTCCGCAAGTGCGTGCTGGGGTTGCTCGGCATGATGCAGCGCTTGACTGAGAATCGCGAGGTCGACCGTAGCGGTATCGATGGGCACCTCCTCGATGTCGCCCAAGCGGAATTCGAGATTTGGTAGCAGATGTTCCTTCGCGAGGTTGGTGCCGAACTCCACCATCTTCGGCGAAATGTCGACGGCGATGACATGTTTCGCGCGTTGTGCGAGCAATTGCGAGAGTGTGCCCTCGCCAGCACCGAGGTCGGCCACAACATCATAATTCATCACTTTCAACAGCGCCTCGGCGAGTCCTTTCCAAGATCGGCCGGGAACATAGTGCTTGCCAAATTTCCCCGCGAGTT
>JBDLWB010000011.1:0-10500 GCA_039804425.1 Verrucomicrobiota bacterium | reverse complement strand
AAGCAGTCAAGCAAAAATATGTGTTTGCCTGAGCAAGGCTATCAAGCTAGATAGTGTAAGAGTTCGCGGTATTTCTTATCCATCAAAACATGCATGCGTTTTTTGGGTGTGCTCTTTGGATAAGTTTTGTCGATTTGTAGCAGGTTCATGACAATTCTGCGCACGGTGGCGAGGTTCTCGGCTGCGTTTCCTTGGTAGGTCTGATTGGGAACTTTGTGGAACGCGGTATCCAGTACCCAGTGACAGCCATTTCCGACTTTCCTCCTTTCAACTCGACCTGCTCTGTTCCTTTTGGGTCTTGAGCCACATTTTTGCGGCGAGGTGGGCGTTCCAGGCGGTTTGTAGGTTTTCGGCGAAGCAGATGGCTTCTTCTTTGCTGCCTAGGGAGTAGCGGTCTGGCTGGTTCTTCGGGATTTTGCGCTCTCCTAACAGGTAGGCCAGGCTGTGGGCGTTCTGCTGTTGCGCGACTTTGATCTGCGCGATGGCTTCGTCCATGGCTCCGGAGAGATAGCGTTCTAACACTTTCGCCCAGGCAAAGACGGTGTTGTAGCGGATCTCGTTCTCGTATCGTTCGAGAAACATCCTCACTTTGTCCAATTGGCCAAGCGCCAGGGCGACGCTGATTTGGCGGTATCGCAGGCCTTGGTTGTCGTTCGGATTGAGCTGGAGCATGGCATCCACTTCCGCGCATGATTCTGCTAGCCTTCCTGCTTGATACAGGGCATTCGCGTAGGCCGCGCGGGCGCGCATGTAGGGTCGTGTTTCGTGGATGCCCCAAAAATGCCCGGCACCATCTTGAAACATTTTTTTGCCCAATCGCTCCGCAGCCCGATCGACAATATTTTTCAAAACCTCCAGATGCCGCTCGGTGGTGAGCTTCGGCATAAAGCTCATCAGCTCCAGCCAAGCATCGGCATTACCGGGATCGATCGCTACGGCGCGTTGCAGCAATTCATACATGTCATCCTCGTCGTCGGATTCCATCGCATCGTAGAAACAATTCATCGATTCCCCGATCGCGCTGGGGGGAATCTCCCGAGCGGCGCGCTCAAGCGATAAGAAAAGGTTGCTTGGATTCATGAGGAAGAGAGATTTTTGAAGAGTGAATGGTGAAAACGGCTGAAGGCTTGTAAGCCGTTTGGACAGGAGCGAAAGCGACGTGCCCGCAGGGCGAGAAGCCGTGGGGCGGCTTCGAGTCAATAGCGAAAGCGACGTGCCCGAAGGGCGAGAAGCCGTGAGGCGGCTTCGAGTCAACAGTGAGCAGTGGGGAAGATAGGAGATTGGAGATGGGAGATGGTGAAGTTGAATTTTGGATCCTACTTCGCTCGTTGAGCTACGAAGGACAAGTTTTGAATGTTGAATTTTTTTCTCACACGAAGGCACGAAGACACGAAGGAGGGAAGATGGGGGGTGAAGGCTGGGAGGCGGGACGCCTCCGCCACGGGGGGCCCAACCGAGTTAACATGGAAGATAGGAGGTGGGGAAGCAATTTTGAATTTTGGGAGATCTTTATGTCGAAGGTGGGGAAGGAATTTTGGATTCTACTTCGCTCGTTGAGCTTCCTTCTTTGTTTGAGCTATGAAGGACAAGACGAAGGACAAGTTTTGAATGTTGGATGTTGTTCTCACACGAAGACACGAAGGAGGGAAGATGGATGGGCTTTTGAGGGGCTTGGCGCTTGGAAAGACGCCGCCACGGAGGGGCTTGGGGAGAGATGGGACTTAGTAGGCTTTTCGGCCTGCTGGATTGCTCGCTTCTTGGAGCAGTTGATCGGCGGACTGACGGATGATTTTGCCGTCGATCATGGTGACAAAATGCGTATGGGTCTGGATGGCGATTTTGCGCGCACGAAGCGAGGCGCGTTGCAGCGCGACAAGGGATGCAGGCAAATCCGGATTTTTTGCTTGGGAAATTTCTTTCGCATTCATGACTTTTCGCCCCATTCGATGAGTTGTGGTTGCGCCGATACACTATCCAATTTCGCCCAACTATCCACGACAAATTTGTAGCGTTTTTCGAAATGTTCCGTCCCCAAGGTAAACCGGCGACGAATCACGTCAGTGGGAATGTGGTGCCCCCTTGTTTGACACGTTCCGCGACCCTCTCGATGGCGATGTCAACATGGGGCAAACTCAGAAAAAACAAACTTACGTGATAGCCGCTCTCTTGCCAGGAACGGATTCGTTTGAGATATGCGAGTCCTGACAAGGTGGTTTCAAAAGCAAAACTTTGTCCATGGTTTACGCATTCTTGTATTTCTTCCAGCATCAAGCGTCCCGCTTTTAAGGCCGCTGTCTCAGGAGCTTGGCTGAAGATTTCCAACATGTGCGGGAAGTTTTTGTTGGTCGGCTTGGCTAAGCGATACAGAACAGGGGAGTCGGACTCGCTGCGCTGGCGGATCTGGTAGCCGCCGTCATGGATGAACTGACGCATGGTCGCGACGAACTTGTGATCGACCGCTTCGAGCAGGAGTACGATGTCGAGGTCTTTTGTCGCACGGAATGTCAGTCCTTGTCGAGAAAACCAGTCGTCACAGGCGGCTCCGCCGATGAGCACCAGTGATCCTTCGTAGGTCCGGAATCGTTCTCGGAAGATGTCGAGACCGCGAATCATACCCACTTCACCTCCTGAATCAGGATTTCGAGTTGTTGTTGGATCCGCTCGTCGGAGGAGTCGCGTAGGCTGAGAAACAGCGAGAGTGGATCGACTCCTGCTACGTTGCCAAGTAGAAGCGGATTGTAGCTCCACGCCTCAAGTTGGACATGGGCTTCCCACGGTTCCGGGCAGCGGTGGAATAGGCCTTTCTCCAGATTGAGCTTGTAGGTTTCCTGTGGCAACGCGTAGGTCGGGATCCGGTCGTCGTCGATCATCGTGCGCTGGCTGAGAGCGGTGAGACCGGCAGGGATTGCTGGGTAGCAAACACTAGGCCAATCAATCCAGTGGGATTTCTTCACTGGCGAGGAGAGCAAGGGCAGCGCTTTTTGCCATAGTTCTCGTCCCTTTTGTTGGAAGACCAGAACGACAGAGCGACCCTTACGGTCGGTTTGACAGAGACCGGCGGCCTCCAGCTCGTGCTTGGCGCGGCTCAGGTTCATGGCGGAGTAACCTAGCTGATTGGCGAAATCATCAACATCAATCCTCACGAGGATTGCATTGCCTTGCCTCACCGGCATCTTATCGTGACTGCGACCACGGCTATGGCGGCACTTGATGTTCTGATCCGAACTATGGATTAGGGGGATTATCCCAGGTTCCGCAGTTGCACTGGTGATTTCATGCCCCTTTCACCGAGGATGATTGGTTTGATCGCCGCGAATGCTGCGGGCCTATTTTGCGCTCGCTCCTTTGGATTGTTTGCGGCACAGTTGCGGTGTGAGTTCTACTGTGATTGTTTCTGCTTCGGATGAAAATTATCAGGATGCGGTCAAGGCTGCGGTGCCTTTGCTGCGGGCGGGTGAAGTGGTGGCTTTGCCGACAGAGACGGTGTATGGGCTTGCGGGCAATGCGTTTGATCCTGTGGCGATTGCGAAAATTTTTAGTGCGAAGGAGCGGCCATCGTTTGATCCGTTGATTGTTCACGTCGCGCATCGTGCCGATCTCGAACGGGTGGCGATCATTCCGGAAGACATTCAGCCGACCGTGGAGAAGCTGCTGAACGCTTTTTGGCCCGGGCCGCTGACGATTGTGCTGCCGAAGCACCCAGACATTCCCGATCTCGTGACGAGCGGTCTCGATACGGTGGCGGTGCGTCAGAGTGCCAATAAAATTTTTCGTGCCGTCAGCAAAGAGCTCGGTCAACCGCTTGCGGCGCCGAGTGCCAATCGCTTCGGCCGCATTTCCCCGACATCTGCAACTGCGGTCGCCCGTGAGCTCGATGGGCGGATTCCGTTGATCGTCGATGGCGGTGCCTGCTCCGAGGGGCTGGAAAGCACCATCATTCACATCACTGCGGGAGAAAAGCGTCCGACCATTACCATTTTGCGTCCAGGTCCCATCACCAAGGAAATGCTGCAGAACTTTGGCAAGGTCGAGCGCCCCAAGCGTCCGCGCGATGGTTCTGCGCCGACGGCACCTGGCATGTTGCCCAGTCACTACGCGCCGCGCACGCCCTTGTTGTTGCTCGAAGACCCTGCCGACTTCCGCCCGGAGCCAGGAAAACGCTACGGTCTGCTCTCCTACACCGGTGAACCAGGAAAAGGCTACGTTTCCCGCCACCGCTGGGCCGCGATGGAAGTGCTGAGCCCAGGGAACGGCAAACTGCCGGAGGCGGCGCTGCGGCTATTTCATTTGTTGCGCAAGCTCGACGAAGAACAGCTCGACTACATCGTCGCCGAGCCCGTGAGCGAGGTGGGTCTCGGGGTTGCCATCATGGATCGGTTGCGTCGTGCTGCTGCACCGGTGTGACGAAAAAACCTGTCGAAAGATTTCCTGCGGCTACTCGGAAAATCATTGACGCCCGCATTCTGCTCAGGCATTTTCACGGCGGTTGCATTGACCCTATCCTTATGACACGTAACATCCGTCAACTCTTCGCCGTGGCGATCGCCACTCTGCTCATTGGCTCCGTTTCTGCACAAGAGACCAAAATCAAGATTGCCACGGTCGACATGGCTTTGTTGTTCAAGGAGTATTACAAAACGGGCATTGCTCAGCAAGAAATCAACGTTGAGCGCGCACGCATTCAGAAGGACAACAACGAAAAACTCACCTCCATCCGCCAGATTGAAAGTGACATCCGCGTGTTGAAGCAGCAGTCCGAGGATCCATCGCTATCTGACCAGAAAAAGTCGCAGATCTACAAAGAATACCAAAGCAAATACCAAGAAGGCATCCAGCTCGACAAAGAGCGCCGTGAGTTCTTGGGTCGTAAGGACAAGGCACTCAACGAAAAAATGGTGCAGCGCATGCGTGGCATTCTCGATGAGATCCGCAAGCTCGTCGAAGAGCGTGCGAAGGCCGAAAGCTACGATTACGTTTTCGACAAATCCGGCATGAGCACCTCACAAGTGCCCTTCTTGCTCTACACCAAAGACGCCACGGAAATCACTTCTTCTTTGCTCAAAGATCTCAACAAAGACGCGCCGGCAGAAGCTGCGGAAGGCGCAGAGAAGGAAGCAGAAGCTCCTGCGAAATCGGAGTAACCACGGATCAACACTCGTGGAAATCACTCTCTCGCAACTTGTCACGCTCACTCAGGGTCGTTTGCGCTGCGGCGACCCCGATGCGGTGTATTCAGGGATGTCCTCACTGGAACTCGCTGGACCGAACGACGTGAGTTTTCTGGGCAATGCCAAATATGCGCAGCAATTCGCGCTGTCGCAAGCGGGTGCCTGTTTGATCACCGCGGAGATCGCCGAGGCCCCTGCGGGGATGGCGCTGATTGAGGTGGCCAATCCGACGATGGCTTTTTCTGCGGTCATTTCATTTTTTGCCCAACAAGAGCAAGAATTCACAGCTGGCGTCGATCCGAAGGCGCACGTGGATTCGACGGCAAAGCTCGACCCCACCCGTGTTCGCATTCACCCAGGTGCGGTGATCATGGCTGGAGCCGTGATTGGCGATGGCACGGAAATTTATCCCAACACGGTCGTCGGTCCCCACGCACGCATTGGGCAAAACTGCACGATTTATCAAAACGTCAGCATTCGCGAGCGCTGTGTGATTGGTGATCGCGTGATTCTTCAGCCCGGCTGCGTCATCGGTGCCGATGGCTATGGTTATGAATTCAGTGGCGGCAAGCACGTCAAAATCCCTCAAGTGGGCATTGTCGAAATCGGCAACGATGTCGAAATCGGTGCCAATACCACCATCGACCGCGCCCGCTTTGGCAAAACGGTGATCGGGGAAGGAACAAAAATCGACAACCTGGTGCAAATTGGCCACAACGCGCAGATTGGCAAGCACTGCCTCATCATTGCTCTCAGCGGCATTGCGGGCAGTTCTAAATTCGGCAACTACGTGACCTGCGCGGCGCAAGTCGGCGTCGCTGGGCACCTAGAAGTCGGCGACAAAGCGGTGCTGGCTGCGCGCACAGGAGTCACTTCGAATCTGGATGGCGGACAAGTCTATCTCGGCAACCCCGCACAACCGATGAAGCAGGAGCTCAAAGTCCTTGCGATGATGCGTCGTTTGCCGAAGTTGATCGACGAAGTCAAAGCGTTGAAAAAACAGCTCAATCTCTAGCATGAGATGGCGGCATGGGGGCGAAGGTTGAGTCGTCCGCGGCTGTTAGGGATTTTGTGCAATCGCACGAGGGTGGAATTTCGCGAATTGTTGGCCTTCAGGCGTGGCGATGAGGGGCCCGCGGATGACTTGCACTTCCGCACCTACATCGATGCGCTTGTAGAGATCGATGACATCCGCAGAACCCATGCGAATGCAACCATAGGACGCGGGCGTGCCGAGTCGCCATTCTTCTGGTGTGCCGTGGATGTAAATGCAGCGGCGGAAAGTATTGCGATTGTGGCCTTCCTTGCCATGGAGCCAGATGATGCGCGAGACAATGGGGTCGCGGCCGGGGGCGTTGGGCTTAAGAATTTCGCCGGTGGGGCGTCGGGATTTGAACACCATGCCCTTGGGGGCGTAGCAGCCGATTTTTTTGGCAACGCCCATCTTGCCCATGGGGGTGCAATTGCTACCGGGTCGGCTGCCTAGACCGAACTTGGACGTGGAAATTTTATAGGTTTTGATCGGCACTCCATCTTGCGTCAGCAGCAATTGTTGATCGCGTACCGAGACAATCATGCGCGCGCGTGAGCTGCCCATGGGCACACAATGACAGAGCAGCAGCGCGATGAGGGCGGGGCCGCACCGCAGAGACCAGGTTTTCAAGCTGCGGGTGAGGGAGGGCATGAGGAAAGAGCGTTCGAGAAAATCAGGCCTTTTGCGAAGCCGAGCGACGGCTGGGCAGCATGCGGACGATCGATGACAATGACGTGTAAAAGAAACCGACGGGGAAAGGCATCAACAGCACTGCAGAAGAATACTTTTCATCGATCGCTGCTTCTGCGACGACATAGAGGAAAAAGCCACCGAAGAGCAATTCGACAACGGGGGTGAGAGTTTTCATTGCGCGGTAGCTGCTCTTTTTCCAATCCGTTTTTTGCTTTTGCTCAATGCCGTATTTGGGTGTGCGCACGAAGGCCGATTGGTGATTGAGGATGGCTTCGATGACTGCTTTCGCGTTGTTCACCGACATGCCGATGCCGAGAGCGAGCAGCAGCGGCAAGTAGGGGATTTCCTTCCACCAAGTGCCAGGCCGCAGGGCCTTTTGTGAAGTGAGATAAAACGCCACGATCGACACCGTGGTGAAGAAAAAGATCGAGCCATTGATGAGATAATACTCGAGAGGCCCGAGCTGCACCGAACTGTGCAAATTCGGGTAAATCAAGAAGCACAAGCAGATCAGCGCGAGGTAGGCGAAGTTCGAGGTCAGGTGAGCGAAAGCTTCCATTTTGATCGCCAGCGAAACATTGCTGCGCAAGATCGAGGGCAGCACTTTTTTGCACACCTGGATCGAGCCCTTGGTCCAGCGGTGTTGTTGGCTTTTGAAACCATCCATGTCCACAGGCAATTCGGCGGGAGTTTCGACATCGTTGAGGAAGACAAAGCGCCAGCCCTTGAGCTGGGCACGGTAGGAAAGGTCCATGTCCTCCGTGAGAGTATCGTGCTCCCAGCCGCCGGCGTCATCAATGCATGACTTCCGCCAAATGCCCGCCGTGCCATTGAACGTGAAAAAGCGCCCCGATCGATTGCGGGCTGTTTGTTCCAGTTCCAAGTGACCATCGAGAAACATCGCTTGGACGCGCGTGAGAATGTTGAAGGTGCGATTGAGGTGACCCCAGCGAGTCTGAATCAGCCCCACTTTTTCATCGGTAAAAAAGTGGATGGTCTTTTGCAAGACATCGGGATTCGGCACGAAATCGGCATCAAGGATGAAAAGAAACTCGCCCTTGGCCAGCGGAGTGGCATTTTCCAAAGCGCCCGCCTTGTAGCCCGTGCGGTCATCGCGATGGATCATTTCGGCATCGAAGCCTTGATCGCGCAGACGTTGCGCACCTGCTTCGCAAATGGCAGTGGTCTCATCGGTCGAGTCATCGATGATTTGAATTTGCAGCTTATCCTTGGGGTAATCGAGCGCGGCGACGCTGGCCAGCAATCGATCGACGACGTGCATTTCATTAAAAACTGGCAGTTGCAGTGTGACGAGAGGAAGCTCAGCGAAGCGGCTTTTCGGCTGAGGGTGGTCGTTGCGGTGCTTCAGGTAAAGGTAGACGATGGTCAAACGGTGCATGCCGTAGCCTGACATACCGATAAGAACAACGAGGTAACAGATATACCAAAGTGATGAGGAAAGGTCCATGGATTGAAGCAGAGTGACGCGGGAGGCAACAAAAGCGCCCAACCGGAGGTGTAGGAAATCAGCACGGCAAGTGCCAATTCACCGGCGGAGAGTCAATCGGAGCAGCGGGCCGATGTCAAGACCGAAGATGAGGCAAGCTGTTGGGCGAGAAAGTGAGGTCTTTTGGATTCTTGATGCATTTTTTTCGCTCTTGGATGGATGGTCTTTGCCCTCATGCATGTGGTGTCTTGCCAAATGGGGGTGCATGGTACAATCTGACGTCGCTATGTGGACTACGGCAGCTGAATTTGAGGACATTCGCTATGAAACGACGGATGGTGGCGCGATTGCGAAAATTACGATCAACCGTCCTGAGGTGCGGAATGCCTTTCGGCCGAAGACCGTGATGGAAATGCTGCAGGCCTTTGAGTTGGCGCACCAAGATCCGCAGGTGGGAGTGATCATTTTGACGGGCGAGGGCGATTTGGCCTTTTGTTCCGGAGGCGACCAAAAAGTGCGGGGTCATGCGGGCTACGTTGGCGCCGATGGCGTGCCGCGTTTGAACGTGCTCGATTTGCAGAAAAAAATCCGTGGTTTGCCCAAGCCCGTGGTGGCGATGGTGGCGGGCTATGCGATTGGCGGTGGGCACGTGCTGCACATCGTCTGCGACCTGACGATTGCCGCAGACAATGCGAAATTTGGTCAAACGGGTCCCAAGGTCGGCTCCTTCGATGGCGGGTTGGGATCGAGCTACCTGGCGCGCATTGTCGGTCAGAAAAAAGCGCGAGAAATTTGGTACCTGTGCCGTCAATATGACGCCCAGCAAGCGCTCGACATGGGCTTGGTCAACACCGTGGTGCCTTTGGCTGATTTGGAAAAAGAGACCCTGCAATGGTGCCGCGAAATGCTCGAGCATTCACCGCTGGCCTTGCGCTGTTTGAAGTCGGCGCTCAATGCCGATTGCGATGGTCAGATGGGCTTGCTCGATTTAGCGGGCAATGCGACCCTGCTTTACTACATGAGCGAAGAAGGCAAAGAGGGCAAGCAGGCGTTTTTAGAAAAACGCAAGCCCGACTTCAGTCAATTCCCGCGCGTGCCGTGAGCGAGTTTTTTGTGAGATCAAACAAAAAAATACAGTGATGCGCTCTTGGATCCTTGCGATTCGCCCGAAGACTCTTCCTGCTGCCATTGTGCCGGTGTGGGTGGGCTGTGTGTTGGCATGGAAACTTCAAGGTTCGTGGAATCTGTGGTTGGCGACTTGCACGTTGCTGGGTGCCATCTTCATCCAGATTGCGACGAATTTTTTTAACGATGCCATCGATCACGCCAAGGGCGCGGACACGGAGAAACGTCAAGGTCCTGCGCGGGTCACTGCGAGTGGCTTCATTTCCTCGCGTGCGGTCTATGCGGCGGCGTTGGTCTGTTTGCTGTTCGCCATCGCCTGTGGCGTGGTGCTGTATCAGGCAGTGGGTTGGCCGATTGTGTTGATTGGCGTGCCGTCGCTCTACCTCGCCTACGGCTACACCGGCGGCCCGGTGCCGTTGGCCTATCGCGGGTTGGGAGAAATGTTTGTGGTGGGATTTTTTGGCATCATCGCCGTGGCAGGCACGGTGCTGGTGCAGACTGGCGAATGGCGACAAGAGGCGATGCTGCTCGGGTTCCAAGTCGGCTTGCTCTCGGCAGTGTTGATTTCCATCAACAACTTGCGCGATCGGGAAGAAGATGCGGGCACGGGGAAAATCACCATGGCCGTGCGACTTGGTCCGACGGGCGCGCGGATTTTGATTTGGTTAGAGATCAAAGTCGCGGCCTTCAGCGGGCTCTTGTGGATGAAGCATCAAATGCCCATGCTCGCCCTTGCGACCGTGCCACTGTGGACCTTGGGGATGTATCTGTCCTTCGCCATTTTCACGCGTCCTGCCGACCGGGGGCTGAACAAGCTGCTGGCGCTTGCGGGCGTGCAGTTGATCCTCTTTGCCGCCGTGTTTCATTACGTCGCGACGCTCTAACGAAGAAAGCCGTGGGGAGGCATCGCGATGCTTAACCATTTACCACTGATCAAACAGATCGAGCTGTGGTGGATTGGCGGTGGGTAGAGTGCTCGTTTGGCGGGTGTTTTTGGCCTTCGGGCCCTCGGCACTGGCATTCGGGCGGGTCGA
>JBDLWB010000010.1:0-3300 GCA_039804425.1 Verrucomicrobiota bacterium | reverse complement strand
GTTTATTTCTCGTAGCTCACGACGGGCTCATCAGGAGCCACCTCAGGTGCTGCAGGAAATTGACGGAACTTCGGCAGTCTTTTCAGACGTGGTGCTTTAGCGTCGCTGGTGCAGCAGCAGGAGCTGGCTACCAAGGCAGTAGCAGCAAGGGCAATCAAGGTCAGGATGCGAATCATGGTAGTCGTTTTTTGGTTTTGGTGAAAAGGAGTGTTAGCGAGGCGCTTGATAGGTGGGCTGAGGCAATTCACGAACAGCTTTGGCAGCGCAACAGGAAGACAATCCCGTGGCGATCACAGCAATGGAAAGGAAGAAGAACGATTTCATTCGCAGAAGCACAGGGTCTAGAGGCAAGACTACGAATTTACGTTTCCGGCGCAAGGCAAAAATTTGCATGACTCCTTCTTCGCTCAGGGGGCTCTTGTCAAAGTCGCGTGTTTTCTCTTGCAACATGGCAGATCAACAGAAAGCACGCCGCCACACGAGCCCTGTTCTGCTCGGAAGATACATCCGCATTTCTCCCCAACCATGCGCGTCGGCTTGCACGTGGATGCGCTGCTGGGGCGCGACTCGGCCGTGCCCATCGAACTCCGATGCATCGCTATCGAGCACGAGCTCCCACTCGCCCGCAGGAACGCGCACGGACCAATCGACGAGCGATTGATGACCATGGAAGTTGCAGGCGAAAAGGAGGTCGCCCCGAAGCCAGACAAGGATTTTATCGGCATTGTGCTCGGCCAGCAAATCACCGGCATGATTCATCCAATCCGCCGACCGCGCGAGCGCCAGCATGGCTCCATCGAAATCGCCGAGCGCCTGAAATCGCAGGTCGGCCCGATCGCGCAAGCTCCACAAACGTCGTGCATGCTGGTAGGACCAACCATTTCCTTCGCGCGGAAAATCGATCCACTCCGGATGCCCAAATTCATTGCCCATGAAGTTCAAGTAGCCGTGCGATGCCGTGCCAAAGGTCGCCAATCGAGCGAGCTTGTGCAAGGCCACGGCGCGCTCGACTCGCAAGTCGCCCGATCCCCGATGCATGCTGTGGTAGATGGATTCGTCGGCCAGGGTGAAGAAAAAGGATTTTCCGCCCACCATCGCCTGGTCGTGGCTTTCGAGGTAACTGATGGTCCGCTCATCGCCCCTGCGCCCGGTTAGCTCGCCCCAGATCCAGCCCATGTGCCAGTCTTCTTCGCGAATGTCTTCGGCGCATTTGAACCACATGTCGGGCATGCCCATCGCCAAGCGATAGTGAAAACCACATCCGCCTTGCGCACGCGGCGCGCATAAGCCGGGCAAGCCACTCACATCTTCCGCAATCGCCATAGCACCGGGCTTGCACTCGTCGATCAGTTGTGTCGCTAGTGTCAGATAGGTGATCGCATCTTCATCGGTCCGACCGTGAAAGTAGTCGTCGTAACTGCCAAATCCGGCACCAAATCCGCGGTCGTGATAGAGCATCGAAGTCACGCCATCAAAACGGAAGCCATCGAACTGAAATTCTTCTAACCAATAGCGAATGTTGGAAAGCAGGAAATGCCGCACTTCCGGCTTGGCGTAGTCGAAACACCGCGAGTCCCAAATTTCGTGATTGCCCCTCGGTCCATCGTGGAAAAATTGATACGGCGTGCCGTCGTAGCACGAGATCCCTTCGAGCACGTTTTTGACCGCATGCGAGTGGACGAGATCCATGATCACCTGCAAGCCCATGCCGTGGGCGGTGTCGATCAGCTCTTTCAGCTCATTCGCCGTGCCAAAGCGCGAGGAAGGTGCGAAGAAAGAACCGACGTGATAGCCGAAGCTGCCGTAGTAGGGATGCTCTTGCACCGCCATCAACTGCACGGTGTTGTAGCCCGCTCCGGCAATGCGCGGTAGCATGTGTTGGCGAAATTCCGACCACGTCGCGACTTTTTCCTGCTCCGACGACATCCCGACATGGGCCTCGTAGATCAGCGGTGGTGCGTTGAGTTGCGGCGTCGGATGCAGCCAGCGGTAAGGTGTTTCGTCCCATACTTGCGCGGTGAATTGCAAGGTGTGCGGGTCCTGCACCATGCGCCTTCCCCACGCGGGAAGCCGCTCGCCACTGCCGCCTTGCCAAGAAAACAACACGCGGTAGTGCTGACAATGCTGCATCGCGGCAGCGGGCAAAATGAGCTCCCAACAACCATCGCCCGTGGCTTGTGCTGCATAAAGATCGTCTTGCTGCCAATGAGAAAAATCTCCCACCAGATGCAGCGATGTCGCATGCGGCGCCCAGTCGCGATAGATCCAAGAGCCATCGGCGTTCCGATGCAGCCCAAAGTGCCGATGCCCCTGCGCGAAATCGGCGAGTGATCCCCCGCACGTTTCCACCGCAAGCTGGGCACGTTGACGCCTTTCCTCGTAGATCGGTCGCCACGGCGCAAGCCAAGCATCGGCAGAAAAATCGCTCAGCGCAACACCTTGTCGTTTCATGGTGTTACGCTATCCATTTCGCTTTGTTTCGACAATCAAATCCCGCTTTCTCTGACAAAAAAGCCCGCCGAGTCAGGCGGGCGAGTCGATCAGCGAGAGCTGATGTGGTGAGGCGTGGTTAATCGATCAAGTGATCAATGCGCTGGGCCAGCTCGATGTCGGAATCGGTGACTCCACCGGCATCGTGCGTGGTCAGTTTCAACAACACGCGAGTGTGGCGGATGTTGATTTCGGGATGATGCTGTGCTTCTTCCACGATTTCGGCAACGCCGTTGACGAAATCGATGGCGTCATTGAATTCTTCAAATTCCACCACGCGGGTGATGGCTTTTTTTTCGTATTCCCACTCGGGGCATTTCTTTAGGGCAGACTTGAGTTCGTCTTCTTCGAGCAAATCGGACATAGATGAAAAAGTTAGTTGGCTTCGCAGCGAGATTGCTTAGGAAGCGAGAAAGATTGCAAGCGGGAATCGCCATTTTGTGCGGATTTTTTTCGCAGAGCATGACAGATCACGTTCCCATGGTGTTGCCATAGAGGTCGATGTGCAGTCGCGGGCTGTAGCGGAAGCCGTATTGCTTGCACCATTCAGCGACTTGTAAGGCGCGTTGGTGCAAGACATTCGCGTCGGTGCCCTCGGACATCAACTGGATTTTGTGCGCTGGCACAGTCAGGTTTTCGCGCGCGAGCAAGTCGATGATCTCTTCGACGTCGCACTCGCTCTTGACCACGAACTTGAGCTGGAAATCGTACTGCTCCAACCATTCGCGGATGACCTCCGGCTGCCATCGCGTTCGCTCGTGGCGGTCTGACCACGCACCGGCCAATTCTTCCGATGGCGTGGAATGCGCG
>JBDLWB010000009.1:0-9250 GCA_039804425.1 Verrucomicrobiota bacterium | reverse complement strand
CAACGAAGCGGGCATCGGTTCCTCGCCGATTGCACATGCGGCTGCCAAAACGCGCAAGCCTGCTTCGGAGGGATTGGTCGCATTGCTTGAGCCCTTTTTGGATACGGTGGTAATTTGCAGTATGACGGCCTTGGTGCTGTGCGTGACGATGAATTTCGAAGGGCAAGGTGCGGCCTATGCCATCAATGGACAATCTTACGTGCTTGGCGCGAAAGGCACGGGATACAATGAAGGCATCGCGATGACATCGGCGGCTTTTGAAACCGTCCATCATACCTTCAAGTATGTGTTGTTTTTCTGCGTCTTCGCTTTCGCTTTTTCGACATTGATCACCTGGAGCTACTACGGACTGCAAGCGTGGCAGTATCTTTTTGGCAAAGGCAATCTGGCGGCATGGATCTACAAAGTGATTTTTTGCGTCATCGTTGTTGTGGGGGCATCGGCCTCGATGACTCATGCGATTGATTTCTCTGACGCTTCCTTGTTTGCGATGAGCATTCCGAATTTGATTGGCGTCTATCTGCTGATGCCTGTAGTCAAACGCGAGCTCATGAGCTTCCTTGCCTTCACCAAACGAGTGGATCAGGGCGAGACGATCGAAGAGGCCGAAGCGGCGACGAAACTTCATCATTCCTGATCGACATGGCGAAAGAGTATCGGCTGCATCGCGCGGCAACATCGACTTCTGGGATTGATTATCGCAAAGAGCTCAATGACGAGCAGTATGCGGCCGTCAGTTCTCCGGAAGGTCGTGCGCTCGTGATCGCGGGTGCGGGTTCGGGAAAAACGCGGACCTTGACCTATCGGGTCGCTTGGCTGCTCGATCAGGGCATCGATGCGCGCAACATTCTCTTGCTGACCTTTACCAACAAAGCGGCGCGCGAGATGATCGGTCGCGTGCGCGAGCTTGTGCCAACGGACATTTCGGATTTGTGGGCGGGCACCTTTCACTCGATCTGCAGTCGGATCTTGCGTCGTCATGCGGAAGAAATTGGTTTCACGCGATCGCTCACCATCTTGGATCGGGATGACCAGAAATCGATGTTGCAATCGATCATGGGCAAGCGCGATAGCAAGGCAGACAAAAAGCGATTTCCCAAAGCGGATGTGCTGGCATCGATCTTTAGCCTTGTCGTCAATACGGGTCAAAGTCTCGAAGACGTGATTGCGGAGCGATACGAGTATTTCGAGGAATGGTTTGAAGAAATTGAGTCGATTCGCGTGGCCTACATCGATAAAAAAGTGCAAGCGAACTCGATGGATTTCGATGACTTGTTAGTCAAATGCGTCGAGCTCCTCAAAGAACGTCCTGATTTGCTAGCACTCTATCAGAAAAAATTTCGACACATCCTGGTGGATGAATTTCAGGATACCAACTTGGTGCAATGCGAGTTGATTGAATTGTTCGAAGGAGAAAAAAACAGCCTGATGGTGGTGGGAGATGACGCGCAGTCGATCTACTCCTGGCGTGGTGCGAACATGCGCAACATCCTCCATTTCCCGCAGCAGAGTCGGCCATGTCGGACCTTTGCCATCGAGACCAACTACCGCAGTGTGCCGGAAATTTTGGATCTATCGAACGAAGCAATCCGTGCGAACACCGAGCGCTTTGACAAAAACTTGCGTGCCGAGCGCAAAGGTGGAGAGATGAAGCCCGCGATGGTGGTGGTCGAGGATCCCACCATGCAAGCCGCATTTGTGGGGCAACGCATCGTCGAACTGCAAGAGGAGGGGATTGCGCTCGATGAGATTGCCATTTTGTATCGTGCGCATTTTCAGAGCATGGAAGTGCAAATGGAGATGACCATGCGTGGCATTCCCTTTGCGATTACCAGCGGCTTGAGATTTTTTGAGCAAGCGCACATCAAAGACATCAGTGCCTTCTTGCGCTTCGTCACCAACCGTCGAGATGAAGTCGCGTTCAAGCGCATGGCTGAACTGCTGCCGGGCGTAGGGGCGACATCTTCGGAAAAACTCTGGCAAGCTTGGCGCAACTCCGGTTGGTCGAGCGAACCCTTACCGCCGCCCCAATTTTCGCGCGTGTGGGCTGGCCTCAAGCCGCCGAAAAAAGCCGAGGCAGATTGGCAACAAGTCGGCTTTATCCTCGATGAATTGTATCGCGATGGCAACTTTGCCAAGCCATCGGAGATGATCTACAGCGTGCTCGAGGGCATGTATGATGATTATCTCAAGGCTTCGTTCGACAACTACGAAGCACGACGGAGTGACATTGAAAAAATGATGGAGTTCAGTAGCGGCTTCGATGACATCGAGATCTTTCTCGAGCAGATGTCCTTGTTGAGCAATACCGATACCGACAAGCAACCAGCGGCTGACGAAGACGAGGCAAAAGTGACCTTGTCCTCCATTCACCAGGCGAAGGGATTGGAGTGGAAAGTCGTTTTTTTAGTCTGGTTGGCAGAAGGGCAATTTCCGAATGGGCGCATTTTAGAGTCCGATGACTTATCGATGCTCGAAGAAGAGCGTCGATTGTTTTACGTGGCGATCACGCGTGCCAAGGATCAGCTTTATCTGTTGTATCCGATGATCAATCCGAAGTCCTACACGGGTGATGTGATGCAGATGCCTTCGCGCTTTCTCAATGATTTCCCTGCCTCGATGGTGGAGGAGTGGAAAGTCGGCAATCACTGGAGCGATGAAGAAGCGCCCTTTTGAGAAGCGAATCCATTTTCTGTTAGGACATCGTGCATGAGGATATCGTGCTCTTCGTGCGGGAGTTCTTCGAACAGCAAGTGATCAAAAGTGACCCCGATGAGTTCAGGGTGGCTTGACGTCTGCGCAAGGTAGCGATCATAAAAACCTGCGCCTTTGCCGAGTCGATGTCGCGCATAAGAAAACGCCACGCCTGGGCAGAGCATGATGTCGATTTGCTCGATAGGAACGACGGGGCATGACGCCAGCGGTTCGCGCAGTCCCCATGGTCCAGCTGTTGTTTGCGAGGTGATGTCGATCAAATGATGGAACTCCATCCCTTTTCCGATGACCCGTGGGAAGACATAACGTCGATCCGGCGCGGCGGCTAGTAGCGAGGTTACATCGGGTTCGCCGGGCAGCGGGAGGAAGAGGGCAATGGTTTGCCTCGCGGGTTGTTGGTGGAGTCGCGAGAGAAAATGACCGACGATGGCCTGCGATGCTGTTGCGGCATCAGCCATGCGGCGATCGCGACATTGTTGTCGCAGCAGCGCTTTGTGTTCGCGGATGGAAAGATTTGGCACTTGAAAATTTTTGAGTTCACCGGATGCTACTTCTTGTGAGGAAACGATGGCAAGAAAGGATTCTGCGAATGGCACTGGCGGTGGTTCTGTCGACGCTGGCCCGAGCGGACGAGCCGAAAATCGTCTATCAAGCTCCCGTTGTGGGCGCGGGGATTTTTTCGGATCAATTGGCGATGATGGATCAAGAGCGCGAGGAGTATGCGCTCAACCTCGCCAACTACGCAGCGAATCATTTGGTGGCACAAAAAGCATCGGCGGAGTCGCTCGAACAAACGCGTCGATTGCTGGCGCTTTCCCTGCATCTATCCCCGCGCAATCGCAAGGCGGTGGTGATGAATTTTCAGCTTGGCAAAGGCATCTTGCCGCAAAAAGTAGAAGGCGATTACAGCTCGGAAGTGCTGGCGCGCTTGTTGCTCACGCGTGGGCAGTTGTTGGTCAAACAGGCGGCAGAAGAGGATCAGTTGTTAGGTCGATGCTTCATCGAAATCGCTGCCGAAATGGATCCTCGCAATGAAGATGCCGTTTATGCGGCGGAGTTGCTGCGTTTGGATCAAAAGAAAGTGGATTGGAAATCGATCACCGATGTCAAGGTGAGCGCGCCGGAGTGGTCGAAGTCCGAGCAGGAAAAGCAGAAAGGAAAAAAACCATGAGCATCATCACCAAGAGAGGCGACGAAGGAGAAACGGATTTGTTGTTTAACCGACGCATTCGCAAGAGCGATGTTCGCATGGAGTTCATGGGGGCGGTGGATGAATTGAATAGCGCCTTAGGGTTGGCGCGGACAGCAGGCATGGCATCGGAATTGACGGCGTTGATCGATCGGATTCAGGAAAAATTGGTCGCTGCCATGGGGCAAATCGCGACATTACCGGAAGACGTGGCGCGTTATCCGTATGCCAAAATTTCTGCCGATGATGTGGCGTGGTTGGAGTCTGTGGCGAAGGAAATGGAAAGTCGTGGTGTGCGCTATACCGACTGGGCACGGCCTGGTGCCGAAGGGGCCATGGGGAGTGCTGCTTTGGACCTCGCTCGTGCCGTGGCGCGTCGTGCCGAGCGACATGGCTGGCAGCTTCATGAGCAGGGCGGCGAAGTGAGCATCGATGTGCGACTTTTTCTCAATCGTTTGTCCGACTTACTCTGGATCATGGCTCGAGTGGAAGCCAAGGATCGCGGGTGATTTCTTTGAGAGGTTTTTGCCATGGTAAGTCATTTACGCGCTGTCAACTTTCGCTGCTGGGAAAGGCTATCGGTTGCATTGCCCGAGCAAGGCGGAATTTTTGTGGGGCAAAACGCGCAGGGCAAGACTTCGATCTTAGAAGCCGTTTGTGTTTTGTTGCGCTTGCAATCGCCGCGTACGCACAAGATGAGTTCGATGATTCAAATGGGTCATGCGGGATTTGGCATTGCGGGTGAGGCGTGGGACATGGAGCGCAAAGTGCGTTTTTCTGCGTCGGGTTTTGCTTGCGAAGTCGATGGTGAAGTGCGCGATCGATCTTCCGCGTATCTTCGTGATGGTGGCTTGGTGGTTTGGATGGGGAATGAAGATCTCGAGCTCGTGCGCGGAGGCGGCGAAGTCAGGAGGCGCTATCTCGATTTTATCGGAGTGCAATGGCATCCTGAGTATCGTTTGCACTGGTCGCGTTATCGCAAGGCGGTGAAAATGAAAAACGCGTTGCTGAAAGAGCGTAGCATCGATGCACGACAGCTGGAGGCGATTGAAGAGTTGATGATCGAGCATGGTGAGGCGCTGGCACAATTGCGACGTCACATGATCGAGCGACTGAGTCATTTGGCGCATGAATCCCATCAAGCAGTCAGCGGCGGGAGTGAGATGCTCGATTTGGCATATCGCAGTGCAGGCAGCGAATCCCTGCGCGAGAGCTTAGGTCAGGCACGCGAGCGTGAGTGGCGATTGCGTCAATCTGTGGTCGGTCCCCATCGCGATGATGTAGTGCTTCAGCTCAATCAATTGTCGGCAGCGGAGTTTGCCAGTGAGGGGCAGCAGCGCACCTTAGCACTGGCGTTGAAGCTTGCGCAAGGGGCTCTGTTGCAAGAACAGGGCAGAATGCCGATCTATCTGCTCGACGATATCTTTGGCGAGCTCGATGCCCAGCGACGAAATGCGTTGATGAGTGCCTTGCCGTCCCAAGCGCAAAAATGGATCACCACGACGACACTTGATTGGTGGCATCAAGAATCCTCCACGCGTGAACTCGCTTTGCATCAAGTATCCGATGGCGCGGTCGTGCGGTCTGATGGATTCAGATAGAGGCGCGATCCCTTAACATACTTGAGTGCCCAATTTTTGATTTTCGACTGCTCCTCAAGCGACAGGGTTTTGACGACTTTGGCCGGTGAGCCCAGCACCAGTGAACCGGGGGGGATGATCGTGTTTCCCGTCACCAAAGCACCAGCGCCGACGATCGAGCGCTCGCCAATGACGGCACCATCGAGCACAATCGCGCCCATGCCGATGAGCACCTCATCTTTCACCGTGCAGGCGTGCAAAATGGCCGAGTGGCCGACCGTGACAAGTTCGCCGACATAACAGCCGTAATCATCGGCCAGATGGATGACGGCATTGTCCTGCACATTCGATTGCGGGCCGATCACGATTTCATTGATGTCGCCGCGCAAGGTCGCCTGATACCAGACACTGCTGTTTTCATGAAGAGTGACCCGTCCAATCACATCGGCGCTAGGTGCGACAAAGCACGACGAGTGGATGACGGGGTTGTAGTCGAGAAACGAGTGAATGGCCATGGCGTTGAGATAAGAGGATCGCGCGGGCAAGCGCAAGAAAGGAAAATGCGCAAAGAGAAATGGATGGTCGGCAAGGGTTTGTCCTGGGAAGCCACCGCCTGAACTGACTGATGAATCAGCGATGCGTCGGAGGTTTTGATTCTAACAGAAATGCAACATGTTGCCATGCGAGATCGTGGCTGTGACTCGTGAGCGATGTCCCGAGCGGCGTTTGGGCAGCTCCAGTCGTTCTGTTGTATGATGTGGTGCAACTTTTTGTGGTTTGCTATCATGACCTGAACGCAGCGCACCCATCGCGATCACCTAGGCACTGTTGGGGACAGGATGAGGGGAAATGCGTGGTTGGGTTTTTGCTTGATTTCAAAGTTAGTCTCGTCTAAAATTTTGCGTGAAGGTGAATTTTTTGCAACCATGAACACGTGGCGTTATGGCAAGTGGCTGTTGATGATGGCTTTGAGCGGATGGCTCGTGGCCTGTGGGGGTGATGGCTCATCGCGTCGGGATGAGGGGCGATTGGTGGTGGTGACGACTTTTACGATGATTGCCGATATGGCGCGTGAGGTTGGGGGTGATGTGGCGGTGGTGGAGTCCTTGATCAAGCCGGGTGCCGAAATTCATGGCTACGAACCTACCCCAAAGGATGTCGTGCGGGCGCAGCGCGCGGATTTGATTTTATCCAATGGCATGAACTTGGAGGCGTGGTTTGCGCCGTTTTTTGCTCGGTTGAAAGGTGTGCCGCATGTGGTGGTCAGTGAGGGTGTGGAGCCGATTTCCATCGATGGCGGCCCGTATCAGGGCAAGCCGAATCCGCATGCGTGGATGTCGCCGACCTTGGCACTGCGCTATGTCGACAACATTTGCGCTGCGATGTCGAAAGCAGATCCGGCGCATGCGGCGATCTATCGGGCCAATGCGGATGCGTATCAGAAAAAAATTCGCGCGGTGGATGAGCGGTTAAAGTCGAGCATCGCGCGCATTCCCGCGGAGCGTCGATGCCTGGTGACGAGCGAGGGGGCCTTTGTGTATTTTTGTCGGGATTACGGCATGAAGCCGTTGTTTTTATGGCCCACCAATGCCGATTCCCAGGGCACGCCGCAGCAAGTGCAGGCGGTGATCGATGCCGTGCGGCAACGTCGGGTACCGGTGGTGTTTTCGGAAAGCACGGTGAGTGACAAGCCCATTCGAGAAGTAGCGCGCGAGACCGGAGCTCGCTATGCGGGCGTGCTATTTGTCGATTCACTGAGTGCGGCCGATGGGCCCGTGCCGTCGTATCTGAAATTGCTCGAGCACAATGTCGAGACCATTGTCGCGGGTTTTTTGGCAGCGGAAATTTCGGCAAGAGACATCGAAAAAAAGCCATGAGCGAGCAGAGCAACAACGAGCGGGTGAGTCTGGTGGTCGAAGACATGGCGGTGCGTTACGGCAATGGTCACGCTGCTTTAGAGGGGGCGAGTTTTTCGTTAGATGGTGGCACTATTTGCGCCTTGGTGGGAGTGAATGGCAGTGGCAAATCAACCTTATTCAAAAGCATCATGGGCTTCGTGCGGCCGAGTCGGGGTCGGGTTCGTGTGAAGGGGCTTTCCGTGCGCGAGGCCTTGCGAAAGCAGATCATCGCCTACGTGCCGCAGGCCGAAGAGGTCGATTGGAACTTCCCTGTCAGCGTGTGGGATGTGGCGATGATGGGTCGCTACGGGACGATGAATTTTCTGCGCATTCCGCGGGCGGAAGACAAGCGAGTGGTGGACCAAAGCCTGCGTCGGGTGGGGATGTGGGAGTATCGAGATCGGCAGATTGGCGAGCTTTCCGGTGGTCAGAAAAAACGCGTGTTTCTGGCGCGGGCGCTGGCGCAAGGTGCGCGATTGATTTTGTTAGACGAGCCCTTCACGGGGGTCGATGTCACCACAGAAGAAGCGATCATTGCGCTACTGCGCGAGTTGCGAGAAGAAGGCTGCGTGGTTTTGGTATCGACCCACAACCTCGGTTCCGTGCCGGAATTTTGTGATCGTGTGGTGTTATTGCATCGGAAAGTGATCGCGTATGGGCCGACCGAAGAAATTTTCACGGAATCCAATTTGCTCGCGGCCTTTGGTGGACAATTGCGGCATTTCCATTTCGAGCAATCGACAATCCAGTCGCACGATGGTCGGTCGGTCAAAGTCTTAACCGACGACGAGCGACCCTTGGTGTTTGGCAAAGATGGGCACCTTGAATACAAAAATCGCGAGGGGCGCGAGGAACTATTGCAGAAGCGCAAGCAAGAGCCATGATGGAGCAGTGGATGGTGCCATTTCAGTATGAATACCTCGTCAAAGCGATGGTGGTATGCGCCTTCGTGGGGGCGGTGTGCGGAGCGCTTTCTGCGATGGTGACCTTAAAAGGCTGGTCCTTACTCGGCGATGCGCTATCGCACGCGGTCGTGCCGGGTGTGGTGCTAGCGCACTTGCTGAGTTGGCCCTTAGCTGTGGGTTCTTTGATTTCCGGCGTGCTCGCTGCGGGGGCGATGACGTGGGTCAAAGCGCATTCGCGCTTGCGAGAAGATGCGGTGATGGGCGTGGTGTTCACGACATTTTTTGCGATCGGATTACTGGGCATCTCGCTCTATCCCTCGCAGCTCGATTTGAAGAGCATTGTTTTTGGCAACGTGCTAGCGATCGCGCCTAAGGATCTGTGGCAAGTCATCGGCATGGGTGGTTTTGTCGCTCTCGTGCTACTGCTCAAATGGCGTGACATGATGTTATTTTGTTTCGACGAGCAACAGGCGCGCGTGCAGGGCTTGAACGTGCGACTGCTGCATGCGGTTTTTTTATTGCTGCTCAGTGCGATGGCCGTGGCGGCGCTGATGACCGTAGGAGCTTTATTGGTGGTGGCCATGCTCATCACACCGGGAGCGACAGCTTACCTTTTAACCAATCGTTTTTCACGCATGATGATTCTATCCGCCGTATTCGGTGGCGTGACCTCGGCGTTGGGGGCCTATGCCAGTTACTTCGTCGATGGCAGCACGGGAGCATGCATTGTGTCCTTGCAGGCGTTGTTATTCTTGCTGTGTTTGTGCTGGGCTCCGCAGCATGGATGGTTCGCGCAGCGGCGTCGGGAAAAGGAGGTGGCATCATGAGCATGTTCGAGGCCTGGCAATACGAGTTCATGCGCGATGCCTTGTTGATGGGTTCCTTGATTGCGGCGATGTGTGCGGTGCTATCGTGTTTTCTCGTGCTGCGCGGTTGGGCCTTGATGGGCGATGCCGTTTCACA
>JBDLWB010000008.1:0-11914 GCA_039804425.1 Verrucomicrobiota bacterium | reverse complement strand
CAGAGTGGCCAGAGTGCGATTCACGAATTGTGAGACACTGGTGAAAGGGCCACGGAGGCGGACCTGTCGGCAAATTTCCGTGGCGAGGGCATCGAGTTGAGCGTCGTTGAGTCGGCGGAATCCCGAGAAAGAGTCATTTTGCGTGCCTGAGGGAGGATTGGTTGCGGCAGAAATTTGTTCGAGTGACCGTGGGAAAGTTGCCTGATTGGATGGACCTGAATCGGTTCGGTGTTGCAGATGTTTGGCGCTGGCGAGGAAGGCTTTCCAGGCATTTTTGTCAGTGCTGTTGACGTTGAAGCCGCCGTGGATCATCAACTTTGTTGCCGCAAGCACGGGGTCTTTGAGCGCGGGATCATTAGGATCTGCGAGAGACATGATCGCGGGGATTTGCGGAACGGCATTGGCGGACGAAGGATTGATGGTCGAGAGAAAATAGGTGTCCCAGAGAGCAGCATTCAGCAGATAGCTGATATCGTAAAAGCGTCGCACTTCCTGGCGAGCACCGGCTTGATTGCTGATGCCGATGACCACGTAATTGGTGCGATTTTCGCTGGAGAGATCGCGTTTGATGAAGGGGCTGGCGTAAGAATTGCCAAAGGCATTGCCTGGTTGATGCCCGATAGAACCTTGGTCATTGTCGCCGGTCAGGTCGGCATGTTGGAATTGCGCCAGTGAGGTGACTTGATCAGGAATCGTGTAAAGCACCGTGCGATTGACTCCGCCGGGGCTATGTCCCCAGCGATGAGGGTTGCCCAGCAAGTTGCTGGTGAAGCGAGAGCCTGTTTCACCACCGGGTGGTGTGCGTGGCAGAGAGGCGGCGCTATCGCTGGTTTCCGAGAAGTAGGGTGGTGGGTTGTAGCAAGTGATGGGCTTCGAAAATCGTGTGGCGTTGATGTTAAAATCGGCAAAGCTGCGGATGGTCGATGAACGCATGCCCATGGCGAAAAATCCCGTACCAAAGAGTGTGGAATAGTCGAAGCCTGGCTGGCTGATCGAGAGGTTGAAGAGCTGAATGCCAAAGGGTCGCGTCATGGCGCGGCATTCTTCGACCGTATTGAAAATGCGTAAGCCTTTGGTGAAGTCGAGATTGCTATCGATTTCAAAACTCTCGATTCGCACAAGCGGTTGAGCCGCCGCGCTGGTGCCTGCGAGGCGCATTTCCACTTGTGCCAGAGTGGTTTGCCAAGATTCGCGAACATCCATCTCAAGTCTTGGCGAGCGAGCATCGGAATCGAGCCCTTCCATTTCTAAGCAATTCTCGAACGAGCCGGGGTTCGATGTAGCAAAGGGAGTAAGAGTGATGCGCACGGGATTCAGGTCGCGTGCGGGGCGTGTGACGCGACTGCCGATGGTGAAGACCCTCGCTTCTCCGGGCGGTAGGACGCCGGCAGGAATTTGGAAAAAGGCGTTGTGGAACAAAGCGGGCTCGGGATTTGATGGTGCGGTATCATCGCGGTTAGGACGACTCGGGATGAAAGATGCCATGCCTTCGGCCATGGGTGCCGTCTGCGAGATGCCGCTGTGCTTCAGATAGATGCGCGAAGGGCCATTGCCGCTGGGTGTGCGATTCTGGATGGAAAATTCGAGATTGCTTCGCCAGCGCAGAGGAACCGAGTAAGGGTTGGCGATGGCGATCGCGATTTTTCCGCAGGGTTGAATGCGAAAGGCTGTAGCGGTAGCCGCAGCGGAGGGTCCGCCCTGAGGCACCAAGCGTGCACCCATGAGAATGCGAAAATCTGTGATCAGAGGGGCGATGGAAGGTTGGTTGGCATTGGATGCTTGAGCGACAACGAGTTCGCCGCTTGACAAGCTCGCAGCACGGTTGGCGAATGTGTGTGCGGTGTTCCAGACTGGCGCGCGCATCTGTGTGGTCCAAGGGAATGTGAGGCCGTTCGGGAAATCGGCATTGGCCGTGCGATTGACAGGGATGATGCGGGCATTGTTGATGGGGTAGTTGGCGATACCCGCGGCATTGGGAGGAGCAGAAGCTGGCAGCGGACGGCCAAAAACAGCAGTGAGGTCAACCTTCGTTCCACCCGCGACAGGGTCTGCGATGACGGCGAGGCTATCAGTGGTGGCAGAGTGAAAATTGGCTCGAAGCGAAGGGATGGCATCAGGCATGAGCAACTCCGCTTGACGATTGGAAGTGACGCGTGCTAATGCGGCGTGATTCGGGCTGGTGGCGAGGGGATAGGAATTGAGTCCATCGACTGTTTCCCAGCCACGTCGTTGGGTGGGCAGCGAGGTGTAGCGATTGACATCGCGCGATGTTTCGGTCGAATTGATGCGAGCTTTGACGCCTTCATCGCCGACCCACCATGCATAGCGTCCTGCGACTTGATTGGTGGCAGTTTCTCGAATTTCCACAAGAGGTGCGGCGACGTATCGATCGGCAGCATTTGGTGCATTTCCCGCAGCGGAGCTGGGGCCGACGAGCAAAACCGCACGGCGAGTGTCGGAAACTTCGCCCTCATTGCCGACGGCATAAGTGGCATCGGCAGGAATGATGCGATCGGTGGCCGTCCGTGATTCATTGCCGCTGATCAACCATTGTTGGAGATTGGGTGAGGGAGTTGTGGTGAAAATTTCTTGGAGCGGATTTGCACTAGAGTTCCGCCAAACACCGGTCCAGTAGCGAGTTCCTGGTTGCACAGCGGAGAGTCCCTTGTCGATATTGTTGACCGATAGCTTGTTTGCGGGCTGGGCACCAGCAGGCGAGGGGTTTCCGGTCGCATCGCCGGCGATGTTTGCGGGGGCTGTGACTCGTTGATCGGGACCCGCGTGAAGTTGCAACTGACCGATGGCGAGCATCAGAGCCATTCGGGCATTTTGTCGTGCTTTCAGCATGTCCGAACTGGCAGCCGACGAGCGCAGTGCGGTGGAGGAAAGCGAAAGCATGCCGAGCCCGAGAATCACCAGCAGAACCATCAGCGAAACCGTGACGATGAGCGTGAAGCCTCGACGAGACGAGGGTGCGAAAGAAATTTGGGGTTTCATTTTGGGGATGTTTTACTTCGTAAATACTCTACAGTTTCATCGCGGATTATGACAAGATTTTTTTGTTGCGCAACCGATTTTTGTGCAAGTGGCGGTGTTCGGGAAATGGCACTTAAGGGGCGACGGCAGAAAATCTCGTGCAGGAAGCTCTGATGGGGGGAGGTTTTAGGGCTGAGTGAGTGCTTTAACAATTGCGCTGACATTGTGACGAATCATATCGGTGTAGTGATCGACATTGGTTCCGTCTGCAATCAGTGCCTCTGCGAGTGTAATTCCAGTGTCCTGAGTCAGATTAGCGAGGATTTTCGGATTTGATTCTTTTTCAGGAAAAATGGCGCGCACTTTTTGTTTGCGGAGGGTTGTGAGCAGTTGCGCGAGGTCGGTCGAACTCGGGATTTGCTCACGATTGAGTCCTTGAATCGGGTAGGCGGTAAATTGGTAATCCCTGCAGAAATAGCCGAAAGCGTCATGGGCGGTGGCGAGCAGGCGTTGGTGTTTCGGGATGCGAGCGATTTCGCGTCGGGCCCAGCGTTCTAATTCTTGCAGTTGCTGCAGATAATCGGCAGCATTTTTTTGCCAAAGCGTGGATTGTTGGGGATAAGTTTGAGAGAGGGTTTGGGTGACAGATTCCGTGGCGCGGCGGAAGTGATCGATGGAATGCCACCAGTGCGGGTCAATGCTGTGCGATGCATGATCGTGTGAATGATCATCGCAATGAGAGCACGAGCCTTCAAGTGAGGGAATCGTGGCTCCGACATCGATGATTTTGGCATCAGATCCGACGATGCTTTTGAGTGCGGGAAGGTAGGACTCAAGTCCTTTGCCTGAAATGAAGTAAAGCGAAGCGCCCGCGGTGCTGCGGAGTTGTTCAGCAGTGGGTTCGAAGTGATGCGGGTCACCTGTTTTCCCAATCAGGTCAATGACTTCGAGTTGGTCACCGCCGATCTGTTGGAGCATATCAGTGAGCAAAGGATGGAGACTGACGACCTTCACTTCGGCATGCGCAGAGAGACAGAGGCACAGTGTGGCAAACAACCATTTCATGGGATGATCTTGGCACGAAAGCGGAGTCGATGCAAATGGATTGCCCAAAACGTCGGAATGAGGGGGAATTTCACCTTCTTGGGTTTCTGGGGAGCGGCATACGAATCGCGAGAATCCTTGACATTGCGAGCTTCATCGCTACGGTTGTCGCCCCGTCATGAAAGCGTCATCCATCACGAAATATCGTCCTTTTGCTCCGGTGGCATTGCCGGACCGCAAGTGGCCGGATCGATCCATCGAAAAAGCTCCGCTGTGGTGCTCGGTGGACCTACGTGATGGCAATCAAGCATTGCCCACGCCGATGTCGGTCGAGGAAAAGCTGGAGTTTTTTGATTTGTTGGTGCGAGTCGGCTTCAAGCAAATCGAGGTAGGATTCCCCTCGGCATCCGATACGGAGTTTCATTTTGTCCGACGTTTGATTGAAGAGCAGCGCATCCCGGCCGATGTGACGATTCAGGTGTTGGTGCAAGCGCGTGAGCATTTGATCCAGAAGAGTTACGAAAGTTTGCGTGGTGCAAAGCAGGCGATCGTGCATTTGTACAATCCGACTAGCACATTGCAGCGTCGGGTTACTTTTCATGGAGCTTCGCGTGAGGACACCAAGGCGATTGCGGTGCAGGGTGCGCAGTGGGTGGCACAATATGCCGCGTTAGCCCCGGAGACGAAATGGACGTTCCAGTATTCGCCTGAGAGTTTTAGTGATACCGAGTTGGATTTTGCGCTCGAGTGCTGCCATGCGGTGATGGATATTTGGCAGCCGACTCCTGAGAAAAAAATCATTTTGAATCTGCCGAACACGGTCGAGTGGTGCTTGCCCAATGTGCATGCGGATCAGATCGAGTGGATGTGTCGCCATGTGCGCGATCGCGATAGTGTGATCATTTCCTTGCACACGCACAACGACCGGGGAACGGGAACGGCGGCGACAGAGCTGGGATTGCTGGCGGGAGCCGATAGCGTGGAAGGCACTTTGTTTGGCAACGGCGAGCGCACGGGAAATCTTGATATTGTCACTGTCGCGTTGAACATGAACAGTCACGGGATCGAGACGGGTTTGGATTTTTCGGATTTGGCAGCGATTCGAGAGGTGTACGAACGTTGTTGTCGATTGGTGGTGCCAGAGCGTCAACCGTATGCTGGCGAATTGGTTTTCACCGCGTTCTCGGGGTCGCATCAAGATGCCATCAAAAAAGGTCTCGATCTGCGAGACCGCGAGCGCACGGCAAACAGTGACGTGCCGTGGGCCGTGCCTTATCTGACGATTGATCCGCAGGATGTAGGTCGTAGTTATGAAGCGATCATCCGCATCAATTCACAATCGGGCAAAGGAGGAGTGGCGTACATTCTCGATCGCGAACATGGTCTCGATTTGCCCAAAACCATGCACCCGCAAGTGGGTAAATTCATTTACGATTTGGCGGATCAATGGGGGCGTGAAATGACGGCGCAAGAAATTGGTGATGCCTTCCATCAACATTTCGCCAATGTCACGACGCCTTTAGAGTTGGTGGAATACGAATTACTCCATTTGACGGAGGAACGGGGAGTGGTGGAGTGTCGCACGACCATTTTGTATCACCAGCAAAAGCAGCAGTTGGTGGGGCGTGGCAATGGGCCGATCAATGCGTTTGTACATGCGTTAGAGAGTGCTGGGCTAAAGGATTTCAAAGTCACAGACTACCGGTCGCACGCTGTGCGCGGTGGTTCGGATGCATCGGCCGCAGCGTATGTGCAAGTGCAAGCCGACGATGGTCGTTTGCTCTGGGGGGCAGGGATTGATGGTTCGATTGAGATGGCCGGGCTGCGTGCATTGGTTAGTGCGTGGAACTTGCTGCATGGAAACAAATGAACGTGTCAGATTTGACGAAATGATTTTCCTTAGTAGAAATACGAACGTATGAGCGAAGAACAAAAGACAACGACAGAAGCAGAAGTGCCTGAAGAGCCCAGCATCGCCGCGATGGAGGAGCAAGAGGCAGGCGAAGCCTCGCAAGCGATGGCCGATGAGGTAGCGCGTTGGCGCGATCTCGCGGTGCGAACTGCTGCCGACTTTGACAATTTTCGCAAACGTGTGGCGCGCGAACGCGAGGAAGCAGTGCGCTTTGGCAATCAGGACTTGCTGGAGCAATTGATCCCAATTCTCGACAACTTTGAGATGGGAATGATGGCGGCTGCGCAGGATGCAAGTTCGATGATTTACATCGGCATGGATATGGTTCGCAAGCAGTTCACAGAATTTTTGAGTCAACAAGGCGTTGAAGAAATTGTCGCACTGCATGCCGCATTCGATCCGAACTTGCACGAAGCGGTGAGTGAAGAAGTGAGCGCAGAGCATGAAGCGGGCACGATCATCCGCGTATTGCGCCGAGGTTTTCGTTTGCGTGAACGATTGTTGCGCCCTGCCAACGTGGTGGTGGCGAAAGCTCAAGAAGCATCAGAAGGATAATACGATATGGCGGAAAAACGCGATTATTACGAAGTGTTGGGCGTCAGTCGTTCAGCCAGTGCCGATGAGATTAAGAAGGCCTACCGCAAGCTGGCGATGAAATGGCATCCTGACAAAAATCAGGGTGACGCGGCAGCAGAAGAAAAGTTCAAGGAACTCGGAGAGGCCTATGATGTTTTGAGCAATGACGATAAGCGCGCTGCGTATGATCGTTATGGTCATCAGGCGTTCAATGGTCCCAGCGGTGGTGGTGGCGGCGGCTTCCATGATCCGATGGATCTCTTTCGCGAAGTTTTCGGTGGCGCCTTTGGTGGTGGTTTTGAAGATATGTTTGGCGGTGGCGGTGGTCGTCGTAAAAGCGCGAAGCAACGCGGCAGTGATTTGCGCTACGACTTAGAACTCACCTTGGAAGAGGCTGCTCGAGGCGTGGAGAAAGAGTTGCAAATTGAGCGTTATGTTGCTTGTGACACGTGTCATGCAAGCGGCTCGAAGAGTGGAACAGGCACGAAGAAGTGTCATAGTTGTGGTGGTCGTGGTGTCGTGGCTCGCCAGGCAGGTATTTTTGTGCAGCAGATGGAATGTCCGACATGTCATGGTTCCGGCGAATTGATTGCTGATCCGTGTGATGTTTGTCGTGGTGAGGGACGAGTACAAAAAGATACCCGTGTCAAAATCCGCATTCCTGCAGGAGTTGATACAGGCACACGTCTGCGGTCGACGGGCCACGGTGATGCCGGATTGCGCGGTGGACCATCGGGAGATTTGTACGTATTTGTGGTCATCAAGCGACACGATATGTTCGAGCGCGACGGCGATGATTTGCTTTGTGAAGTACCAATTTCTTTTGTCACTGCCGCATTGGGTGGCGAAGCCAAAGTTCCCACGCTCGATGGTCAAGCATCAATCAAGGTGCCTGCTGGCACGCAAGGAGATACGACATTTCGGTTAAAAGAAAAAGGAATGCCGCGCTTGCAGAGTGGTCGACGTGGCGATCTGCATGTTACGTTACAAGTAGAGGTGCCGACCAAATTGAACGCGGAACAACAAGAAAAACTGCGTGCTTTTGGCGAGTCGATTGGGGAAAGCAATAAGCCGATGGAGGAGGGATTTTTCCAGAAGGCCAAACGCTTTTTTGAATTGTAACATAGATCAGAGCCTGTGGCGCGATTTTTCCTACCACCTTCATCATGGCAACATGCAACACATTTGCCGGAAGAAGAATCGCGTCATTGCGCACAAGTATTGCGTCACCAAAGCGGAGATCGCATCGAAGTGATTGATGGCATGGGACGTCGTGCGCAGGCTCGCATTACGCAAGTGCGGAAACATGATGTTGCCATTGAATTAGGAGAAATCCAGCAGTGGCCTGCATCAAAACCGGAATTGATTTTGGCAACTGCGGTGCCCAAGGGCAAGACGATGGATTGGATCATCGAGAAAGCAGTAGAGCTAGGAGTCTCGCGTATTGTTCCGCTATTAACGAGGCATACCGTCGTCAAATATGATCAAGTCGAGGCAATCAAAAAAGCCGAGAAATGGCAGAAACTTGCGCTAGAAGCTTGCAAACAATGTGGCCAACCATGGTTGCCTAACGTCGCAACACCCGTGACGATAGACGAATTTCTTTCCACGCCTTCGAGCAGTTCTAAGATCATTGCTTCACTCGCTCCAGGCGCTCAACCTTTGAGGGAAATCATGGCCTCCATGGACTCACCTGAGTCGATTGCCATCTTAATTGGACCTGAGGGAGATTTTTCGTTAGAAGAAACAGAAAAATCCTTAGCTGCTGGCTATCAACCTGTCACACTTGGTCCACTCGTCTTACGATGTGAGACGGCCTCACTGATGGTGCTTTCGGCACTGAGATGTCATTTTTGCTGAATGCATCTGATCCACGTGAGACTTTTGCTTGGTTGCTCATAAGTTAAAATGTTACCATGCGAGGACCGACCCCTAAGGTTCGTAGGCGAAGCGGTAGAAGCGGTTTCCTGATATGGGTATGATTTTTTCGCAGTATCCTGTGGCGTCTGATGTGATGATCTCGAGGTCTTGCCATGTGCTTAAGTTGATTGATGTTTGCAAGCGATAGTTCAGGTTGGGCGCAGCACGGCAACTGATTTTGATTGTGCCATCAGCTTGACTCGTCATATTCATCGCATTGGATGGTAAAATGATGAGTGATAGTTGGTTTTGGCTATCGAACGGATTGGCCCATAGTTCATTCGTGTAGATGCTCGTGCCGGCGAGCGTTCGCAAGAATGCCACTATGTCGTTTTGTTGTTGAGGTGTAAGACCGAGATTTTGCACGCCACCGGGTCGACGAAGTCTGGGGTCCAAATTGGCATTATCGCCAGGGATCGCATTGTAATGAGCGATGACTTGATTGAGTGTCGCGAGGCTACCATCATGCATGAACGGTCCATTCGATTGTCCGTCTGCGCGCACCAGATCGCGCAGGCTTGAAGAACGAGTCACTGTTAGATCGGTGCCGCCTCCAATGTTGCCAATGATGCCATTGTTGCGGCTGTTTGGATCTATATCGAATTCTGGAGGCGCATGACAACCCGCGCAGCCAGCGCCGACTTGCGGTTGTCCTGGTGGAGCTGGCGGATTCAGAAATAAGCTTTTACCATTATTTTCTTGAGCGGTGTAATTGGGAAATGGTGCGCCATTGTTGGCAACTTGTGCACGTCCCATATCGAACTTCGAGTCAAATGACTGAATGCTTCGAACAAATTGTGCGAGAGCATTTTGCATTCGAGTTTCAGTAATGGTAGCGCTGCCATAGGTCATAGCGAAAAGAACGCGGTATTCAGGTATGGCGGAAAGTTTGAAGGTGAGTGATGAAAAGTCAGGATCTCCGGAGGTGCCGCTGAATCCCATTTCGGCATGATCACGGACGGGTTGAGTCGTTTGCGCCTCAAGAGTCGTGGCTCGTTCATCCCAGAAAAACTTTCTCTCATTGCTAAAACGTGAATTGGTGAGCCGCATCGAATGTCTACCTGTGGTTCCGCCGACGCCTGTGCTCGCAATCGAGGGATCAGAAAAGCCATGAGACTGTGCATGGCATGTGGCGCATGCTACAGCATTGGTTCGAGAGAGTCTTTTATCATAAAAAAGTACACGACCTAGAGTCGCTCCCGCATTGGTGATCGGGTTTCCTAGTGTGGTGTTGTCTTTGGTGATATATGCCGGAACCTGCTGATTCGCGTAGTTTTTTAATTGACTCAGATCGACAACGCCTTGTTGGCCATGCGATATCATGATCAATAGTAGGAACCAACCAAGGTTTATTAGCGTGGCGAGTGTTTTCATGTGAGACAGTGCGAAGGACGAGCTGCTCTTGCGCGAACAAGAGCAGCGCATGGAGGGAGATTATTCTGCCGGTGCAGTTGGCTCATCGTGCTTTTGATCTGGTTTTTTGCCGTGAGGTCCTTTACCGCCGTTGGGTGGATTAGGTGGTCCATGCGGGCGCAGCTCTTCTGGCGATATCTCGCCATCACCATTGAGGTCGAGTTCGAGCAATGATTCTGGCGACTCAGCAAGTTCTTCGGCGGAAATGGTGCCATCGGCATCGAGATCGAGTGCGGCGATGATAGGAGGTGGCCTATGTCCCGGAGGAGGACCTGGGGGACGGAGCTCATCGGCTGTGATTTTGCCGTCGTCATTCGCATCCACGGTTTGCAGTGCGGTCGAAGCAGCGGCGATCTCTTCTTCCGAGATCAGGCCATCTTCATCGACGTCAAAAAGGAACATCAAGGGGGAAGGTGGTGGACCTTGATGGCCGGGGCCATGTCCTTGTGCGTGGCTATGGCTCGCTGTTACGGCGAGAGCAAGAAACAGGAGGTGTTTGATGGTGTTTTTCATGTTGTTGTGTCGTGCCTTCCTTGCCGGAAGTTAGTTTGATCAAAACAGGTCATTGTGAAATCTGTGTTTCAAGGCGGGGACAAAATTGTGAAGATTGTGTAAATTTTTTGGTTTTTTGCCGTCGATCGATGATACAAAACGACAGCTGCATGACGACTTCCTCCAAGCCGAAGATTTTGATTATCGATGACGATCGTCGGCTTGCGGCTTTGCTGTGCGAGTATCTGAGCCCCATGGGCTATGATGTCGCGATGCGGCATGATGGTGAAGAAGGCTTAGCAGAAGCACTAAATACCGAGTATCAAGCGATCATTCTCGACGTGATGATGCCTAGTATGGATGGCATTTCTGTGTTGCGAGAGCTCAGAAAAACATCCGACGTGCCAGTGCTGATGCTGACCGCACTCGGCGATGAGGCAGATCGCATTGTCGGATTGGAAATCGGTGCGGATGATTATCTGCCTAAGACTTTTTCATCGCGCGAACTGCTGGCGCGGCTGCGCGCTGTGATGCGCCGCAATCGCCAACGAACGCAAGAACCCGCGCCGAAGGAACTGGTCTATGGGCCGCTGAGGCTCTGCGAGGAAACGCGCATCGCGATTCTCCATGATAACGCACTCGATCTAACAACTCTCGAATTTGCTATTTTGGCATCATTGCTGAAATCTCCTGGACGAGTCAAAAGCCGAGAGAGTTTGATCGAAGAAGTGTCTGATCGCCGCTTCGATGTGTTTGATCGATCGATCGATGTGCATGTTTCCTCATTGCGTCGTAAAATAGGAGACGATGCGAAAAATCCACGTCTGATTCACACGATTCGTGGGGTGGGCTACACCTTGCGAGATTCGGCCCATGCCACATGATGAACCCATGAAGCGAGTATTATATTTTCCCTTAATGGTCAAAGTGTTAGGTTGGCTGGTGCTGCACCTGATCATTTTGGCATTGGCTTTCACGGGCTTCGTGCGCTGGCAATTGCACCTAGGCTTGGATTCCTTGCTCAGTGGCGCGGCGGGCGAGCGAATCAAAGGCTTTGCGCAAGATGTGGCGCAGCAGATCATCGATCTTCCACCACCGGAATGGGATCAAGCCATGGCTCCTTTGGCGAGAGAGAAAGGGGTGAAGGCTCATCTTTATGACGATGTTCGATCGAACAAAATTGCTGCTGAGCTTCCTGCCAATGTGATGGCGCAAATCCGTGCCACCATGCCGCCACGACATGGTCGTCCGCCGCACATGAGACCGCCACCGATGGAGCCTATGCTGCGCGAGGATTTTGTTATCGATGAACAAGGTGAGGGAAGGCGCGATCGCATCAAGTGCAGGCCGCAATTTCTCATGCGTGGTGATGATCGTTGCTACTGGGCGGGTGTGTTGATCGACCTGCCGCCGCGTGGTCGTATGCCCGGGCGTCCCATCATGCTACTGATCCAAGCAGAGACACTTGATGGATCGGGGATGTTTTTTGATGTGAAACCATGGCTCTGGGGTGGCTTGGGAGTGTTGTTCCTCAGTCTGGTCTTTTGGACGCCTTTTGCGTGGCGCATGAAAAGCTATCTG
>JBDLWB010000007.1:0-40091 GCA_039804425.1 Verrucomicrobiota bacterium | reverse complement strand
TTAGAATTGCAACAGTGGTGGTTGGATCGTATGCGATTCAGCGCGAATCCGCTGCAGGAAAAAATGGCACTGTTTTGGCATGATCATTTTGCCACCAGTGTGCAGAAAGTTCGACAACCCTATTTGCTATGGAAGCAGAATCAGACATTTCGTGAGAATGCATTAGGGAATTTTCATCAGCTGACCAAGTTGATTTCACGTGATGCGGCAATGATGCTTTACCTCGATTTGCCTGGATCCAAAAAAGGCAAGCCGAACGAAAATTTTGCTCGCGAGGTGATGGAATTGTTTACGCTGGGTCCAGGTTCCTACACCGAGCAAGATATTCGCGAAGCGGCGCGAGCATTCACGGGGTATGAGGTCAATCGTCTGACTGGCGGCGTGACGCATCGCAAGAAGATGTGGGATGAGAGCGAAAAAACATTTCTTGGACAAAAAGGAGCATTTGATGGTGAAGGCATCATTGATGTAATCTTCCAGAAAAAACAGCCGGCTCATTTTTTAGCACAAAAATTGTGGGAGTATTTTGCTTATGAAAACCCTCCCGTTCAAGCAGTCGAGGCACTGGCAGACACCTTACAAAAAGCCGATTACGAATTGGTGCCGCTGTTGCGCGAGATCTTTCTTTCCAAAGAGTTTTACGCTCCTCATTGCATGGCGAATCAAATCAAATCGCCGATTGCCTATTACTTACAGTTGCTCAAGCAATTGGAGATCACGGAATCAACACCCGTGTATTCATTGACTGTGCAAACGCAGCTCGGCCAAGTTCTTTTTGCTCCGCCCAATGTGGCAGGGTGGGACTGGGGTAAGGCATGGATCAATACCAACACCTTGCTCACTCGTTATCGAATTGCTGGTGAGTTGAGTACGGGTGGAGGCAATGTTCGCGGAGGCAATGCTCAGGTGGCGATGAAAAAAATCCAAGGCATGAAAAAGCGTGCAAAAGGAGCATCTGCGGCACCGGATTACGATCGACTCGTTCCACGGTCCAAGCGTGATGATTTGCCGACCATGGTAGACGCTCTGATCCAGCGATTTTTTCAACGAGAGCTTCCCGAATCTTTGCGTGAGCGCTTTCTTGCTTATGCGACAGAGAAAAAAGGCGTCGTTTACACCAATCAAGAAGTAGCCGAGCTCGTGCACTTGATGCTGAGCACTCCTCATTATCAACTTACCTAACAAATTTGAACTAGATCATGAAAACGAGAAGAGATTTTTTGCGCACAGCGCTATTGGGAGCATCTGCGACTTGGACAGTTCCGGGATTCGTAAATCAGACGTTTGCCGCGATGGATCAAAACACGCGTGATTTGGCGACGCAATTTACGACTGGCAAAGATGGTCCAATCCTCGTCGTCGTGCAGCTCGCGGGGGGCAATGATGGTTTGAACACTCTCGTGCCATACGCTGACGATGCGTATCATCGGGCTAGAGCTCGCATTCGCAAGACCGAGAAGCAGGTCATCAAGCTGAGCGACTACTGTGGTTTGAATGACAGCATGCCATTTCTTGGGTCGCTCTATCAGCAGGGAGATTTGGCGGTAGTGCAAGGGGTAGGTTATCCCAATCCGAATCGTTCGCACTTTGTCTCGACATCGATCTGGGAAACCGCAGACCCCGAGCATCGATCCAACACCGGATGGATTGGTCGGTATTTCGATCATGCCTGTTCGGGAGCAGATCCGACGGTGGGAATGAGTTTTAACAAAACGCAGCCAGAATCCTTTGGTGCGATGAAAAACTCGGGTGTATGTTTGTCCTCACCGGAGCTATATCGATGGATTCATTCGGGCGGCGAAAAATCGCAAGCGGAAGAGTTTTTTGCGCAAATCAACCAGCCTGAGATTGATGATGAAATGGAAGAGCCTGTTGATGGTGCGAGCATTGGCATGAGTGGTGGAGGTCGACCTGGAATCATTCGGGGTGAGTCCAATTTGGCATTTCTTGAACGAGTGGCGATGGATGCGCGAGTTTCTTCGGCAAAAATTTTGGAGATCGCCGCGAAGCATCGGTCTAGCGTTGTGTATGAAGGCACCGCGGTGGCACGTAGTTTGAATTTGGTATCGCGTATGATCGCAGGAGGATTACCAACGCGAGTGTTTTATGTAAGCCACGGTGGCTTTGATACGCACAATAACCAAGTGAATTCGCATGATCGCTTGCTGGCTCAGCTCGATCGTGCATTGAAGTCTTTTCTCACCGACTTGAAAGAACAAGGAAATGCTGATCGCGTGACGGTAATGACCTTTTCCGAGTTCGGGCGTCGGGTCGGCGAAAATGCGAGCGGTGGTACGGATCACGGACAAGGTTCATGCTTGTTCCTTGCGGGAGCACCAGTCAAAGGTGGTTTGTTTGGCAAGCATCCGAGTCTGACCGACTTGAGCATGGGTGACCTGCGATTCACCACTGATTTCCGTAGTGTCTATGCCACAGTGTTGGAAGATTTTCTTAAAACTCCCTCACGAGAAATCCTCAAAGCTCCCTATCCGAAAATGTCACTGTTTGGTTGATCTTTGAAAGCAGAGATTCGGATACGGACGGTGGCGGAAAAAATTTCATTACCGCAACTTTGTCGTTTCGTGATTGAACAATGTTCCATTTTCTCTCATGGTTTTCTGGTAAACAACAACAAAGACCATGTTCAAAGAATTCAAAGAATTTGCACTGAGAGGAAATTTGATTGATCTTTCCATCGCTTTTGTGATGGGAGCGGCATTCAGTAAGCTATCGACATCTTTTATTGACGACCTCATCATGCCATTTGTGGCTCGCATGAGCAGCGGGGTCGACTTTTCCAATTCGTATCTATCTCTATCGGAAAAGGTACCTTATGGTCTTTCTTTGATCGAGGCGAAAAAGCTCGGTCCGGTTGTGGCATGGGGAAATTTTCTTTCCGTAGGAATCAACTTTTTCATCGTAGCCTTTGTGATGTTTTTATTGGTGAAAGCCATGAATCGATTAAAATTGAGCGCGGCGAAAGAGCCTGCGCCGACTCCTGCGCAGGAAGTTCTACTGACGGAAATTCGTGATTTGCTGAAGCAAACAAAGAACTAATTATTTTCATGCGCATCAAGCTCACACTCGCCTACGATGGTCGAGCCTTTGCTGGTTCACAATCGCAGGTTGGCGGTAACACCGTGCAAGATCACCTCGAACGCGCTTTGGCGGAAACGGCGAAAATGCCTGTCCGTTTGCATCTTGCGGGGCGCACCGATGCTGGTGTGCATGCGAGTGCGCAGATGGCGCATTTCGATGCTCCCGAGCATCTGAGCATGAATCCCTACAATTGGCTTCCTGCCCTCAATGCCAAATTGCCTGCAACATTGCGCGTGATGGACTGCGAGGAAGTCGCAAAGGATTTTCATGCAAGATTCTCGGCCTTGGGAAAAACCTATCAATACCGCATTTGTACTCTGCCCGTATTGCCTCCCTTGCTGGCGGGCTTGGCATGGCACATTCCCAAGTTATTTGATTTCGATGTGTTGCAAGAAGCGCTGTCGATCTACCTGGGGCGGCATCGATTTGTTTGTTTCGCCGCGGTGCGTGGCAATGAAACGGCAGAGACCGATTTTTATCGCACCATTACCGAAGCTCGTGCGCAAGCGTTGCAAGACGGGTATTTGTTGTCATTTACTGGCGAGGGCTTTTTTTACCGCATGGTGCGCATCATGACGGGTGCAGCAGTTGCTGTGGCGCAGGGGAAAATGTCAATCGCTCAACTCCGTGGCTTCGTTGATCCAGGTGATGTTCCTTATTCCACGACATGTTCTCATTGCGCTCCAGCGGATGGGTTGACACTGACGAAAGTTTGGTATGAGGCAATGTAAGTGAGCATCGGAGTCTTCTTCAATAGCTTCCTTCTTGCCAGAAACGGAAAAAGCTTTAGCTTGGAACTATGAGTCGACGCTCCCAAAGAAAAGCCTCCGCGCAACGCAAATCTCGACGTTCTGGAGCGGGGAGTCTGTGGTTATTGCGCGCGATCATAGGGGTGATGGTGATTGCCGCCATTGGCTCTGTTGCGAGCTACATCTGGCTGCGTTCCTACCTAGGGAGCAAACCATTTCGTCAAATGCTATTGACGCGTGTACAAGATGCACTGCACGCGCAAGCTACTATGAGTCCATTGCGGTGGGATGGTTTTCAAGTGAGCACAGATGCCGTCGAAGCGCAAAGTGACGGTGCTTTACGGCGATTGACGATCGATGGCGTGCGCACGGGGGTCGATGCCTCGGGTGTTTTGCGAGGCGTCTGGAGTGTGAGTCCGAGTCGTATCACCAAAGTGACGGCGGTTTACGATAGCACAGTGCCCAAGTCCGAAAATTCTCATGAGGCTGATGCGAGAGATGCATCGGTAGTGCCAGAAGTCTCATCGTGGTATGCGGGCTTATTGCCGAAAAAAATTGAAACGGATGGATGGGTCATCAATGATTCCGATTTCAAGCTGATCAATGAATCTGGCACAGCTCAAATGAATGGAGTGCGATGGGACATCGAGCCCACTCAGAAACTGGATCAAATCAAAATGACGGGCAGTTCGGGGAAGGTGCGATTGCCCTATGCATGGGCTCCCGACTTGGTGGTCGAGAAAATGAAATTGTCCTATCAGAAGGAAGATCTTTATCTGACACAGGCCAGTTTTCGAGCCTATCAGAATGGGAAATTGGATCTTACGGGAGAAATGCAGCCTGCAACGGGAGCGTACTCGCTTGAAGGTGAATGGCGCGATGTGGCTTGCGCGGATGTGTTGCCTGCGGATTGGAAGCAGCGCTTGAGTGGGAAAACACAATCTTCATTTGTCTTACGATCTGGTAGTAAGACGCCGACACTCAAAGGTCATTTGCTCATCGAGCAGGGAGTTCTTACGGCCTTGCCCATACTCGATCAATTGGCCGCATACTCGCAGTCCTTGCGATTTCGGACATTAACCCTGCATGCGGCAGAATGTGACTATGAGTGGAGTGGCGATAGGATCACATTGAGCAACATCCAATTGGGTTCCGAAGGGCTCGCGAGGCTCGAAGGGAAATTGGTGCTCTCACGCCATGCATCGAGTGAGCCCTATCAACTGCGGGGTGACTTGCGTTTGGGGTTAGCACCGGGAACATTGTCGCAAATTCCCGGTGCGGAAGAAGATGTTTTTGTGGCCGGAGAGCGTGGTTTGCTGTGGTCGCCCCTGCGTGTGACGGGAACTCTTGATGATCCTAAAGAAGATTTGAGTCAGCGTTTGATGGCGGCAGCTGGGGCGCGCATGTTTGAAATCATTCCTGCTACGGGAATCAAAGTGTTAAAATACACACAGCAAGTCATTGGTGGTGGCAGCGGAGAAGATGCGGAGGCGGCACCGAAGGTCATCGACCAAGCGACACAATCCTTGAAGCAAGGAACTGATGTCATTGATCAAGCTGTCAAAGGCGCGGGCGGCCTCGTGGGTGGCGTCGTGCAAGGCTTATTGGGAGGTGTCGCGGAGGAAACAACCGATGAGTCCGATGCGACATCGGAGAAAAAAACAAAAAACTCTGCGGCTTCCGAAAAAGCGGCAGAGCTGATTGCGCCAGACAAATCAAAGGCAGACGCGGCGGAATAGTTCATCCAGAGGCAGTTGCATGCCGATGTAGAAATCACCGAATTCGCCATAGCGAGCGGAGACTTCGTCAAAGCGCATTTCATAGACAATGGCTTTGATGTCCATGGTATCTTTGGCAAGCAAAGTGACGCCCCACTCGTGTTCATCCAGTCCTGTTGAGCCCGTGATCAACTGTAAGATCCGACCCGCGTAGGTTCGTCCCACACGAGCGTGCCCAGCCATCAATTCGCGTCGTGTTGCGAAGTCGAGCGAATACCAATTATCATTGCCACTGCGTCGCTTTGACATGGGGTAGAAGCAAATGACAGGCCAATCGGGCAAAACGGGGTAGAGTCGATGCTGGAGATAATGGGCCATGCGGTCTTCAAATTCCTTCATGGCAGCATCAAATTCTGGGGAGCCAGCTTTGAGACCTTTTTCTCCCACCAGCGTCTCCTCCGCATATTGTTCACTGGTAGTAGTGTATTCCGATCCTTCGGTTTGCGAAAGATACGAATAACATGCGTTGAGAATTTCTGGTCCCAGAGAGAGTGTGAGTCGTTTTTCAAAAGCATTCGCTACTTGCAAATCAGGAGTTAGCAGCATGAATCCAAGATCGGCCTTGGGAGTGGCAACGGCGAAAGTCAGCAAATGGGTATCAGGAGTAGAGCGGATTTCTTGAACCAATTCGGTCAGGCGTGTTTTTGCGCTTCGTTGTTCCTCCTGGCTCAGGCATTGCCATTGGGCGTGATCGATTTGGTAAAACAAATGCATCACATGCCAGCCTTGGCGAGGGATGATGGGTGTGGGATCTTGACTCATGATTGGTAAAGTGGATTATTTTCGGGTGGTCGAAATGGCTGAAGAAAAAAGCAGTCGAAAGGTATCGCTTGGGGCATTTTCATCAGTGCCTTCGTAGACACGAATGGACCAAGGTTTGATTTGGCGGGCCCGGTATGATTCTTGCTCGCCAAAGCTGCGAAATCCTGTTGTTGCGGCAAAGGTTGCCGTGGGGGAGGAGCAATGGCTGAATTTTCCATCACGAAACGAATAAGTGAATGTGTCTCCAGCTATTTCTCCTTCAGCATTGATGAAAATCACGCGAATCACACCGGATGGTGATGGGCAGTCACCGAGTGTGATTGCTATTTCTGGAATTGCAATGATGTCCAGGCGCGCGGCATCGGCGTTCGCACCTTCGCGGAGGGGTTGTCTCCAGTAACTTTCGTAGCTCGTAACAGTCGCCATTTTTCCACGGGCTGGCATGTTTGCGCGCAGGTAGGGATTGTCTTGCGTGCGTATTTCCTTGCGAAAGATCACAAGGGAAGTCACGGCAAGCAAAACAAGAATGCTCATGGATAGCGCTAAAACCGTGAGTTCTAGTTTAGTCAGCTTCCACTGTGAAGGGTGTATTAGATCTCTTAGGGGAATGGCTTTGCCTTGAGGAATGGCGTCGATCGGAGCAATCGTCTCAAAAGAGGCGGCTTGCGCTGGGATCTCCGTGTTTTGAATGACGATTTGAGCAGTCGATGCAAGATCCGCTTCTGCATTTTCTGGTGAGAAAGCCATGGCGTCAGTTGGCGCTTCCGTCCATGAGTTGCTAGCGCTGATTGCTTGCTGCTGAAGGATGGTCGTGCCTGTTGTCGACGGCGGCACTTCATTTGCATTTACATCCGAGAGAGATGTCTCGGTAGTAGACCAAGACTCCGTCGTTCGATCGATCTCCTCAAGCTGCTGCTCTGGTGCTGGATCCTCCGATGTGGCGGAGTTGGGGGATTCCCAGTCATCATCAGTAAATCCTGCCCAAACATCACTCTCAATGGGGCTATAGGAAGAATTTTTGGGTGATGTGATCGATGATGTTGCAGATGCAGAATCGATTAATGGAATAAACTCTCTTGCATCCGTGGTTTCCGTAAGTTCCTCGGGTAAAGGGTCCATTTTCTCGACGACATCAGCGTAAGAAAAAGATTTTTCACGGGTGGGCTCGATGCGAGTGATGTAATCTGAGCTTTGTTTTTGAGGAATGCCAGCTTGCGAAATTTCAGCAGGAGTTTCGTTTTTGGTGGTCTCGGGCGCATCCCATTCGTCGTCCAAATTCCAGAGATCATTTTCATCGACCATGATCTTGCGCGGGCGTGGCAGAGGAACTCCCCTGGCGGGGGAGCTCGGGTGATCATTGGTAGAGTCGGGAATGGTTTCGGACATAGCGCAGCCAGAGAAAAACTAATGCGAAAATGCGGTGGGGAAAAGAGAAAAACAAAAAATCTGATTGCTATCTGGGCAAAATCAGGCGATGGATCTTGCACACCACTACGACCATGGCAGATAGAGAAGACCGTAACAAAGAAAACGTAACAGGGAAGTTCTACGTCGACAGTCAATGCATCGATTGCGATTTGTGCCGCGAGACGGCGCCGAAAAATTTCACTCGCTCGGATGATGAGGGGTATTCCTATGTTTACAAACAACCTGAGACTCCTGAAGAAGAGGAGCAGTGCCGTGAAGCCATGGAAGGTTGCCCTGTAGAAGCGATTGGTGAAGACGGAGAATGAGCAAGCGACGTCCTACCCGCAAAGATCTCGTTCGCCAGCAGGTGATTCGGGATTTTCGCGGGGTTGACGATCCATTGGATCTCCATCAAAACATTTCGTTAGCTGCGCAGCATATCGCCGAAATCATGCGTCAAGTCGGCTTGGCGGAAGGCATGGAAGAAGCGAAGCTGAAGCAAATTTGGCAGCAAGTGGCAGGTGAGTTTGTCGCCAAAGCAAGCGTGCCCGATTCTTTGAAGCGTGGTTGCCTGACCATTCGGGTTACGCAACCCGCCATGCGATTTCATCTCGAACAAATGCGCGGCAATTTATTGCGTAAAGTGCAGCAAGCTGCCGGCAATCAAATGATTCAATCCCTGCGATTCATCGTAGGCTAAGACAAAAGTATGTATCAAAATCTCATCTTTGACTGGTCCGGCACCCTTGTTGATGACATGGGTCCGACAATCGAGGCGACCAATGCGGTATTTTCTCAATACGGCAAGCCAGCGCTCAATCGCGATGAATTTCGTCGGCTCTTTCGATTGCCTTATTCGGAATTTTACGAAGAGCATTTGCCTGGTGTAAGGCTCGATGAGTTGGAAAATCATTTTCGCAAAGCCTTTGCCGCCTCCCAAGTCCCTGTGACAGTATTGCCGCATGCTCGAGAAAAATTGGACTGGTGTGTGAATCGCAGCATTCGCTGTTTTGTTTTGACCAGCATGGATTCGGCGACATTTGAGCAACAGCTCGATGAGTTGGACATGCGGAAGTATTTTGAAGCAACCTACTCTGGCGCGGTCGACAAGCGGCAGGTGATTGGTTCGCTGATCGAGAATCATGAGTTAGATGTGCAGCAAACCGCATTTGTCGGGGATATGATTCACGATGTTGTGACTGCCAAACATGGGGGAGTTTCCAGTGTGGCATTGTTGACGGGGTATACGCATCGTGAAGTGTTAGAAGCACATGAACCAGATTGGTTGATGGAGGATTTGCTCGCTTTTCGCCAGTTGATGGAAAAACATCATTCCCTGCGCTCATGAAACAATGCATCCACATCAAAGGCTTAAGCATCACATGTCATGTCGGCGTGCCTGATGAAGAACTCGCTGTGGCACAAACCTTATTGTTGCACCTTGAGTTGGAACCGCAGGCTGATTGGCTTGAGCTTGATGATCAAATTGAGAGAACCATTGATTACGCTGCAGTCGTTCGTGAGATCGAAGCAATGGCCCAAGGGCGGAGGAGAAGGCTGATCGAGACTCTTGCGACCGACATTGGAACCAGTTTATTGGCTCAATATCCGTTGCGGCGGGTGCGAGTGATGATCGAAAAATTCATCTTGCCTCAGACGCAGGCTGTGGCGGTGGAGTGGGAGCGTTGCCAGAGTTCGTCGAAGAGCTTTTAGGGGCATTGTTGTCACTCGTTCCATTGCCGCCGTAAAAGCTGGCGATGTAACCGAACTCGATCAATGTATCCTGCCACGGAGAAATGTATGCAGGATTGCCAAAGACACGATTGGCGCGCTGGAGGTGTTCTTCTGCTCGAAGCAGATCCTTATTCATGTAGCACAGGCTTGCTTGGGCATAATAGTAGTAAGGACTATCATCGCGCAGTGGGTCGTACTTCTCGGCCATGGATTTGGCTTCTGCCGTTTTCCCCAGAGCGATGTAGCACAGTAAGATTTTAAACTCGACCAATCGCCGCGTCTGCAATCCTGCATCGGGAATCAGAGGGAGAACTTGTTGCAGTTTTTCCAAACAGGCAAACCATTGTTTGGTAACAAAATCCAGTTCGGCGATGTTGAACAAAATCACCGATGAATCTGGAGAGAGCTCTAGCGCTTTTGCATAGAAATCACGGGCTTTATCAAAGTCACGAAATTCGACGTAGCAACTGCCAACAAGATTGAAGACATCGGCATTGCGATCGAAAATTTTGCGAGCAGCATCGGTTTGTTCTAGAGTCTCAAAAATGCGTTTTTGATTGAACAGACGTGACGCTTCATTGATGTGTTTGAAATAGTCTGTGCGTTTTTGCTCGGGCAGATTGGTGAACTCCTTCTGGGCATCGGACAACTCGGGAGTTTTGTCGATGTTCAGATCACTCGGTGTTACTGCCTGCGCCAGAATTGCTGGCGCGTAGCTAAGAAATGCCATGAGGGTCAGCGTGTGCGCTAATTTCATGGTGCAAGATTTACTCTGTTCTGTTTGCTCTGGCAAGCGGAGAAGACGAAAAAGGTAGATACAATTTTTGTGTGAGAATGTAGTCCCTTACCCGCGGCGGTAGCCAAGCGGGGTCGAGGAAATGCGGATTTGCCTCATCGCGCAGTTCTGTCGAAGAGGCGGGGTGTTCTCCCACAAGGACTTGCATGTGGTAGCCCATGCGGATTTCGGGCGCTTGTCCGCGAGGCAGCACGAGAAATGTGAGGTGCTGTGCCAAAACTTCTGGCTCTTTCCAGCGAGGCAGTGCCAACCATTGATCACTCCCCATGATCCAGTGCCAATCGACATTCGGCTGCGCTTTGAGAAAATGCCTTAGGGTGTCGACACTGAACGAGGGGGGCGGCTGATGCAGTTCAAAGTCGTCAACTTTCATCCAAGGTTCGGTCGTGGCGAGCTTCAGCATCGACAGGCGCTGCTCGGCGGTCGCGATGCATCGACTTTCCTTGTGGGGGGATTGCTGACAGGGGAGAAAAACGACTTCATCGAGTTGAGCTTGTTCGCGAGCCAGTTCAGCAATGCGCAAATGTCCAGCGTGCACTGGATCGAAAGTGCCGCCAAAAAGAGCAATGCGTCGGCGTGGTTTCATGACGAGGCAGCCGCCTTCGCTTCGAACTCACGTTTGGAGACCTTGCGACATTCTGCGACGAAATGGTTGCATGCTTCGCGGCAGAGCAAGGGGATGGCTTGAGGTTCTGCTAAGCCACTACCGATGCCGTTAAAGCGCGATGCTTCGCTATCGACGAGTGGTGTGTTTTCATCGATTTTCCACAAAATCTTTTTGGCGCATTGGTGAGCTGGTCCACAGACCTGTTGGACAAGAGCTTGTGCTCCTTCGTCGCTGATGCTTCGCGCAAAGCGATACATGCCTGTTTGACGATTGAGTTTATCGCGTAAAGTTTGCACTTCAAGATTGCCGCGTTTTTCTGCAACCCACAAACCAAAGCACGCTGGGTAGAACGCGTCCAGCGCTGCGAGTAGCAGGGCCGTTCCCTCAACCTTCATGAGCCAGCCACGGCGCAAATTGGTTTGGCCTTTGGTGAAGCGATACTCTTGATCAGCAGAATAGGTCGAGATGTCGCGCGCGTCGTAGGGATTTTCCGTAACAATAAAGCCTTGGGGGGCACCAGCATGCGAGCGGATGATTTCTTGGTCCTCTTCGTGGCAAAGCCAGAATGAGTTACCGCCTGTGGGATCGCGCATGATTTCGATTTGCCCCATGCGGTGGAAGCCTTGGGAAAGCAGGGTATCAAGCCATTGTTGTTGTGTCATGAGTGGCAGAGGTGTTGTTGGTCAAAGTCGTGAATTTGGTCGAGAATGACATCGGCAATCAGTCGCTCGGTGCCGATGGCGGATGAGTAATACAATTTCCGACCGTGGAGTTCGTGAGGATTGTGGCGGAATACTTCGCGTTGGCTGGCAGCAGCGCCGACTTCCGATTCCATGCCGAGAAGAACAGGAATGTCTTGGTAGGAGTGGAGGCCATCTGCGATGAAAAAGGGCACGACGACAACATTGGGTGTATTGGTGTATTCATGCCAATCAGCGATAAAAGGCTGCTCTTCCATGTAGGCATCGAGCACAAAGGCATAGCCTGTTTGGCGCAACTGCTCACACTGATCTTTAATCGCCTTGGTGCTATTCGCATTCAGGTTCGTACCGTGACCGACGATGATCAGGCTTGTTTCAGCGGGATCGACATCAGGCGCGACCTCTTGTGCTCGCCGCAGCAGGAGTTGCGTCATCGACGGGTGAATGCCCACCGGGGCACAGTAGTGAATGGTTTTGCCTCTGACAGTCGACGTCGGTCCGGTCAGTTCGAGTTCACGGGGAATTACGTCTTGTGTGAAATATCCTTCGCTGATGAAATCGGGCACAACATAGATTTCCTCACAATCGGTCAGATACCATGCTTCGCGGAATGACGGTTCTTCTTTCCAGAAAATGCAATGCACTTCGGCAAATAGCCCGCGCTTGCGGATTTCATCGGCATGTTCGAAATAGGGTACCGATGAGTCAGGATTTTCCGTGGATCCGTGACCGGCGATGAAAAGGGCGGCATGTGGCTTGGGAGCGATCGACATCAGACCCTTAATGAAGAGAGAAAATGAGATTTGTAAAATGCTAATTGCGGATTGGTTCAAAAACGTGTGAATTCCTGATGTGCTTCCGGATGTGATTTTGTGGCAAGACGAGATGAAACGCGATGGACCTGCTAACATGGCGATCGATGAGTGGCTGTGGTTTCATAGTGCGAAGCCAGTGCTGCGGATCTACCAATGGCAGTCGGATTGGCTCAGCATTGGTTATTTTAGCAAAAGCAGTGAAGTCCCAAAAGGTCAGAAATTTGTCCGACGACCGACAGGTGGCGGTGTCGTCGAGCACGGCAGAGATTGGGCCTACACACTGATTGTTCCGCGCGGACATGATTTGGCCGAAAGGCCTGGGGCGGAGAGTTACTCGGTGATCCATCAAGCCCTTGCCCACGTGCTGCGCATGGAGGGGCAGGTTTGTTCGCTATTGGCGCAATCGCAACCAGGAAGCAGCGACTACTGCTTTGTTCATGCTGTGGCGCACGATTTGATCGATCAAGAGGGGCAGAAATTAGCAGGAGCGGGGCAGCGACGGGGCAAAAACGGATTGTTGCATCAGGGCAGCGTGCAGGGGGTGGGTGTCGCTGATGTCATGCGCGGTGTGCGGTTGGCGCGTCGATTGGCGAATTCGGTGGATTCACTGGCAATTCGCATTGATTCATCATGGGTTGAGCGACGGATCACGGAAGTTTATGCAACCGTGACGTGGAATCACAAAAAATCGTAGAGTGCGCATTCGGTTTTTTTATTCATCAATGTGAGCTTGACGAAAAGCCAGGTTTTCGACATCTTCCGCTGGTCTTCTGCTTGTTTTTGCAAGCGATATTCACTTTTGCACCACTATGAAACGCTTTTCTTCATTGGCAGTCATCGCGCTGATTATCAGTGCTGTCATCACTTCATGCGTTCCTTATGATGAATATGGCCGCCGGATTGACAAAAAGAAGACTAAGCAGACGACCAAAATCACTGATCCCAAGCAGCAAGAAATCAATGCAAAGCGTGAGGAGATGCGACTGCGTGATGAGCAGCGCCGCAAAGAGTTGGGGTTGCCACCGATTGACCCTAGTAGCCCGACCACAGAGCAGACGACTGACGCAGAAAGCAAGCCATTGACTCAAACGCCAGTTGTCACAACTCCGCCGAAAAATCATCCCGTAGCCGAACCAGTGCCCGGTAAAGCTGGATTTGTGTTTAGTCCTTTCAATAACAAAATTTTAGATGTTCGTGGTATCACATCGGGCACATTGGTGGCTGATCCTCAATACCCACGAGACGACAAGAAGTATTTCCGCGTTCCATGATTTGATGGCGTACGCGCAGTCTGATGCATCGCACTGCGGGAGCGGTCGATGATCTATTTCTCATGAATGGTTTTTCCCACATTACCGTCCTCGGTGGCGGCTTGCTCGGTGGTTCGATCGCGCTCTCGCCGACCTTGTCGGGGCGAGTAAGGATCTGGTCGCGTCGGGAAGAGGTGACACATGCTGCGCAAGCGCGAGGCATGCAGGCGACTTCTGATCTGAGTGAAGCCGTGCGAGATTCGCAGTTGCTCATCCTCTGTGTTCCCGTAGGCCGCATGGCGGAGTTGTTGCAGCGTGCGGTCGATGCCGGATTGCCCCAATCGTGCATCATTACCGACGTTGGCAGCGTGAAGCGTTTGCCGCATGAGACGCTCCGCCCTGTCGTCCAGAAGCACGGACTGCGCTTCATCGGCAGTCATCCGATGGCTGGCGGGGAAAAAGGCGGCATTGAGCACGCGCGAAGCGATCTTTTTGAAGGAGCAGCGTGCTTGCTAACCAATGAGGAACAGCAGTCCGAGTCGCTGTGCCAAGCCATCGAACATTTTTGGCAAGAACTGGGCTGTCAGACGTCGTGGACCAGTGCCGCAGAGCACGATGCGATTGTCGCACGTGTCAGCCATTTTCCGCATGTTCTTGCCAGTGTGGGAGCGATGATTGGCTTAGAAAAGCCCGAGTGGGGGGCGTTCAGCGGAGGTGGTCTGCGTGATACGACTCGGGTCGCTGCAGGCAATCCGCCGATGTGGGCAGAAATTTTGTTAGAGAATCGCGATCTCGTCGTCGATCTCTTGCAGCAGGCTAGCGACGATTTGCTGGTGTTGTCCCGCATGCTCAACAATCAACAAGTGGATGCTGTCGAAGCATGGTTGACAGAGGCCAAGCGGCGTCGGGATGATCTCCGACCTCGTTCCTGAGTTGTTGATCGAATTCGCTTGCTCAAATGGGGTAGGCTGCAGCATGATTTCTCTCCGATATGATTGAAAGCGTTCGCATTGCCGACCTCGGCCCCTGGTTTGAAAACCACCAGACCTTTGCCTTGATGAGTCACATGCGTCCTGATGGCGATGCGATTGGCTCGCAGTTAGCACTTGGTCTGTCGCTGGAGGCGATGGGGAAAACGGTGCATTACTGGAACGTCGATGGCTTGCCGGAGAGCCTCGCCTTTTTGCCTGGCTCAGAAAAAATTTCACTGCCGCCTGAAGAAGCGCCGGAAATTGATGTCGCGATTGCTCTCGATACTGCCACTCGCGTGCGTTTGGGCGATGCCAATCTTAGCGCTGCCGCAAAGGCGAAAGTTTGGCTCAATATCGATCATCACTTATCGAACCCCTTGTATGGCGATGTAAATTACGTCGATGCCACCAGTCCTGCGACGGGGCAAATCGTATACGAAATCTTACAACAGCTCAACATGCCGCTACCTGATGGCACGCGCGATGCGATTTACGTTGCGGTATCGACCGATACAGGATCGTTTCAATATGACTCGACTACGGCAAAAACGTATCGCATGGCAGCCGATTTGTTAGATCGTGGATTGCAGGTTGGGGAGATCAATGCGAAAACCTACGACAGCCATCCGTATCGTCGCATTGAGCTATTGCGTGCTTTGCTCAATACTCTCGAGCTCGCGTCATGCGGAAAAGTGGCTCACTGGGAGATGCTCGATCAAGTGCGAGTGGACTTAGCGCTACAGCCTGATGACAGCGAAGGCTTGATTGATATGATTCGTGCGATTCGTGGAGTGCAAGTCGCAGTCTTTTTCGAAGAGCTTCCTGGCGGAAAAATTCGCGTTTCGATGCGTTCGAAAGATCGTCGAGTCAATGTTTGTGATATTGCGACTCGCTTCGGTGGAGGTGGTCACGCACTTGCTGCTGGGATTCGCATGGCGGGGCCGATGGCAGAGGCGAAGAAGCTCGTTCTTACGGCGATTGAAGAAGTGATCTAATCGTATGAATCCTAACGAAATTCTGGAAGAGCCCAGCGGCGTTCTTGTGATCGACAAGGCCGGCGATTTCACGTCGCACGATGTGGTGGCCGTATGTCGTCGCGCGTTGAAGACGAAAAAGATCGGTCACTGCGGCACACTCGATCCGATGGCAACGGGCTTGTTGATGCTGGTGGTCGGTCGTGCGACGAAAATTCAGGATTTGTTGATGAGCGAGGATAAAGAGTATCGGGGCACTTTGACCTTAGGGAAAACGACCAGTTCACAGGACAAAGAAGGCGAAGTGATCACCGAGTTGCCAGTGGGGGATTTGACCGAGCAGGACATCCGCGCCGCATTTGATGCGTTTTTGGGCGACTTCGAGCAGATTCCGCCGATGGTTTCTGCGATCAAAATCAATGGCGTGCCGCTTTACAAAATGGCGCGCAAAGGACAAGAGGTCGAGCGCAAGCCGCGGGCGGTCAAAGTCTTTGGTTATGAGATTCACCGCATCGAATTGCCAGAAGTGGAATTCACAGTTCGTTGCACCAAAGGATTCTACGTCAGAACTTACGCGCACGAGATTGGTCAAAAGCTCGGTTGTGGAGCTCATCTGAGCGCGCTGCGTCGCACGCGATCCGGGAAATTCACTCTTGACCGCGCGGTGACGATTGATGAATTGAAAAACTCGCCCCGTGAAGAATTGATTCCTCGCTTGATCAGCTTGGCGGAAATTTCTCTGATGCGCGGTGTCTAGCTGTCTGCATGGTCAATCTTTTTTGGACATTTTCCGATCAACCCTTACACTCATTGATATGCCCGATAAGAAAAAAATTGCTGACCTGCATTTCATGGATGCGCGCTGCAAACTGATCGACCTCGCTGCGTTTTTTGATCGCATGGATCGCCACCCTGGCGCAGAGGATTATCGCGATCAAGCGCTGCGCCAGTGCCTGCCGATCTTGCTGGAAAATCGTGCGGATCGCGCCAAGGCTGTCTTGGAGGCGCTATCGGATCACAGTGATCATTTGTTAGAATCGGCTCCATTTCAAGGTGCGTTCGGTGCGCCGCAACCACAACAAGGAGGTCAGCCATGAGATACATCGAGCCCCATGCGCACATGGTCAGTCGGACCACCGATGACTACCAAAAGCTTGCTTTGGCGGGTTGTGAAATTTTGTGCGAGCCTGCCTTCTGGGCGGGCTTCGACCGCTCGTCGGCGCAAGGATTTTATGACTACTTTCGACAACTCACGGAGTATGAACCCAAGCGTGCGGAGAAATTTGGCATCAAGCATTTTTGTTGGCTTTGCATCAATCCAAAGGAAGCCGATGACCCCGTCTTCGCCCGTGAGGTGATGAGCTTGATTCCCGAGTTTTTGGAACGCAAAACAGTGCTGGGCATTGGCGAGATTGGACTCAATAAAAACACCCGCAATGAGCTCACCATTTTTGAGGAGCACGTGCAAATCGCCCTCACTCATGATCTGCCCATCCTGATTCACACGCCTCATCTGGAAGACAAGAAAAAAGGCACGCGTTTGATTCTCGATGCGCTGGCGAATTTTTCCCGGTTGAAGCGCGAGAAAGTCATCATCGATCACGTCGAAGAACACACGGCTGCGATGGTTTTGGATCAAGGATATTGGGCGGGGATGACGCTCTATCCCGAGTCCAAGTGCACGCCGAACCGTGCGATTGACATGCTCGAAACTCTGGGCACGGATCGTCTTTGGTTGAATTCCGCGTGCGATTGGGGAGTGTCCGATCCCTTGGCTGTGCCGAAATGTGCGCTGGAAATGAAAAAACGTGAGCACAGCGCCGCATTCATTGAGCAAGTCTGCTATCAGAATCCGGCCCGCTTTCTTGCACAATCACCGAATTTTTCGTTGTGAGAGCCAGCAACGCAACTTTTTCACAAAAACATGCACTTTTTGCTTGCCAAGTAGTTCACATTGGCTAATTTCTGCGTCCCGAATTATGGCAAAAGCAAGCTGGATCGCACGAAACAAACGCAAGCAGGCAACTGTGGCAAAGTATGCCGACCTGCGCATGAAGTTGAAAAAAGAAAAAGACTATGTCGGTCTGACGATGCTTCCTCGTGATGCAAGCCCTACTCGTTTGGTCAACCGCTGCGAGTTCAGTGGCCGCCGTCGCGCTTTCTTGCGTCGTTTCCGCCTTTCCCGGATCAGTTTCCGTGAAATGGCTTCTGCTGGTTTGATTCCTGGTGTGACCAAATCAAGCTGGTAAAACGGGCACACTCTGTGCTTGTCTTGACGCGGATCGGAATTTTCCCGGCTCCGCGTCTTTCTTATGCCTCTCTACGAATACATTTCCGAATCCCCCGAAGACCCGAGTTTATCGTGCCGCATTTGCGCGAAGGGTTTTGAGTTGCGACGTCCCGTCGAGCGTCCGCCTTTGCTGGTTTGCCCATTGTGCAAGCACCCCGTCAAGAAGTTGATCTCACGGGTGAATACGCCGCAAATCACCAAACCGATGTCGGTGACCGATGCCAAGAAGGCTGGCTTCACTGTCTTGCAGCGTCGTGATCAGGGCGTCTATGAAAAACTCTAAGTCATGAATTCGTTTGTCCATTTTCTTGCCACTGCACCGACGGAATTTCCGCCTGGTTGGAAGATTGTTCTTTATCTGGCGGGGATGCTTTTGTTCCTTTTGCTCAATGCCTTTTTCGTCGCTGCGGAATTTGCCTTAGTGAAAGTGCGCCCGAGCCAAGTGGAGACGGTCGCGAAAGAGAAGCCACGCCGCGCTCAGTCGACGCGGGAAATCATCTCGAACCTCGATCCTTATCTCTCGGCTTGCCAGTTGGGAATTACCATCGCGTCGCTCGCGCTCGGCTTTTTGGGCGAACCCTTGGTCGAAAGCCTCGTGGGTCCGGCCCTGAGCAAGGCATTTCCCGCAATGATAGGCAAAGAGGTGTTGGGACTCGATTGGATTTCTACCATTTCTTTCGCCATCGCGATCATTTCTTTCACGGCTCTTCATGTGATTTTGGGCGAATTGGTGCCTAAGTCGATTGCCATTCGCAAGCCCCTGGCTTCGTCACTAGAATTGTCACAGCCGCTGCAATTGTTTTCGACTGCCTTTTCGGTGCCGATTCGGATGATGAACGGTGCGGCGAATTCCTTGCTCAAAAACGTGCTGCGCATTCAGCCCGCCGATGATCATGGCCACGCCCATAGCGCGGAGGAGTTGGTGTATCTCGTCGAGGAAAGCGAACGAAACCAGAAAGTCACCGAGATCGAACGCGAGATTTTGATCAACGCTCTCGAACTCAATGAGGTCTGGGTGCGCGATGTGATGACGCATCGTGGCGATGTCGTTTATCTTGATTCTGATCAACCGTTTCAGCAGTCGTTAGAGATTGCGCTCAAATCTCAGCATACTCGCTTCCCACTGGTGCGTGGTCACTTGGATAACACTCTTGGGTTGATTCACATCAAGGATGTGCTCAAGTTGATGAACGATCCCGACCCCGATTTGATGCGCATCAAGCGTGAAATGAAGGTTGTGCCCGAGACCATGCCTCTGGATCTGTTGCTGAAATTTTTTCTCAAAGAACGTGCCCACGTCGCCCTAGTCGCCGATGAGTTTGGTCACATTGGCGGCGTGGTTTTCTTGGACAATGTCATCGAAGAATTGGTGGGCGACATTCAAGATGAATTCGATAATGATAAATCAGAATTCACGCGCATCAACGAACATGAATTTGTTGTTGAAGGAACGACGACACTGAACGATCTATCCGACTTCGAGGAAGACCTGCACATTGATAGTGGCGAGGTCACGACCGTAGGTGGCTACATTACCCAGCTCCTAGGGCGTTTTCCGGAATTGGGTGAGACGGTCGAAATTCTCGGCTATGAAGCTCGCGTGACCAGCGTCGACGACCGCCTCGTCGGACAAATTCATTTCCGCAAACTCCAAAGCCCACGTGAAGAAGGGGACTCGGAAAAAGAAGGGAACGATTGATCTGCAGATGGCCATTCATTCTCCGCCGCTACGCACCCAGTGCTTGGCAGAGCCAGGTGATGCGGTCAGCGGGGGAGGGCATTTCGAGGAGTTGTTGGCGCAACTCGGTTTCGTGGATGAATTGTTGCGAGACGATGTCGGATAAGATGACAGGGTCGTCGGTGCGGTGCATCATTTCCATGACGGCTTTTTGGACTTCATCGGGTAGTTCTTTGATGGCGTCTTCGACACAGCCGCGGAGCGTTGCGACGGCAGCGGGGCCTTGGTGCTCGGGGGTGAAGAGGGCTGGAATCGGTTCGATTGCCGCGAAGGGGTAGGGCTTGCCTTCCAGCCATCGCACAAATTTCACGCGGATGACGCCATGAAGCAGCATGTTTGATGTGCCGTCATCTTGCTCGTGAGAAGCGCGCACGATGCCGATGGTTCCTACCGCCGCGGCCGACTCATGAGGGTCCTCGGAGTCATTGAGTCGATTGACCACGGCAAAGCAGCAGTGCGAGTCAATCGCTTCTTGGAGCATTTGACGATAGCGCGGCTCAAAAATCCGCAGTGGCAAGCCGCCATGAGGAAATAGCACACAGTCGGGTAAAATCATTACGCCGACTTGTTCGGGCAAATGGAGAGCGGACATAAAGTGCTTAGGAGTGAGATGGTCGGGTCAAGATGCCCTTGCGGGATGGTTCCGCGACGGCGCGAACCAGAACCATGGCTGCTTCTGACCAAGAGCGTTCGACCGCTTGTTGCAGAGCGAGGGTGCGGTTGCCGCTGAGCAGGAGTCGGAAGGCTTGTTTGATTTCCGTGCGTTGTTCGGCAGAGAAGCCCGCGCGTTTCATGCCAATCACGTTAAGCGACGCGAGTTCATTGTGGCCGTGCGCCATGCAGTAGGGGGGGATGTCTTGGCTGATGGCGGCATTGCCTTGCGCAATCGCGTAGTCGCCGATGTGAATGAATTGATGAAACACCGACCCGCCGCCGAGGAATGCGCGGTTGCCTACGGTGATGTGGCCGGCGAGCAAAACGTTATTGGCGAGGACATTGTGATCGCCGAGCGTGACATCGTGAGCGAGATGGACGCCCGTCATCAGAAAATTGTGTTGTCCGATCCGCGTGACACCGCCGTTTTTCGAGCCGCGATGGATCGTGACGTACTCGCGTAGCGTATTATTTTCTCCGAGTTCCACGGCAGAATCTGTTTGCGGGTCAAAGCTCAAATCTTGGGGATCTGCGCCGAGGATGGAACCCCAACCGATGCGATTGCGTGCCGCGATGCGCACCTTGCCCTGAATCAAAACATGGCCCGCGATATCGCAGTCATCGCCAATGCAAACAGGGCCCTCGATGACCGTAAAGGGACCAATGCGAACGTTGTTTCCTAACTGAGCCTCAGGGGAGACCAGTGCCGTAGGATGAATGAGTGAGTGTGACAAGACGCGGGTATTGTGGCGCAGATTTTCGATTGGAAAAGCAGAAAGATCATCAACCTTTCGCTCATGCGCATTTTGGCGTTGAAAATCGTCTCGCTTTGCTGCTTGCTCACGTCGCTTATGTCCGAGAGAAAAACACTAGAAGAACGTCACCAGATGTCAGATCTGGATCGTCTGCGTCACTCCTGTGCCCACGTGATGGCGACTGCCATTTCTCGGATTTGGCCTGATGTGCAATTTGCCGCGGGCCCTCCGGTGGAGAATGGTTTTTACTACGACATGCAGCTCGAGCATCGGATCACGCCCGATGATTTCCCGCGCATCGAGGAGGAAATGAAAAAAGTGGTGAAGGATAACGACCCTTTCGAACGCGTCGTGGTATCCCGTGATGAGGCCCTTGCGCTGGCGCAAAGCGGTCGACTGAGCTTCGTCGCAGAACGCAGCGAGCCGAGCGTTTTCAAAGTCGATTTGTTGCAAGACATTCCTGAAGACGAGGAAATTTCACTCTACAAAAATGGCGACTTCTGGGATCTTTGTGCTGGTCCACACGTCGGTCGCACGGGCAACTGCAAAGCGTTCAAGTTGATGAGCGTGGCCAGTGCCTTTTATAAAGGTGACAAAAACCGACCGATGTTGCAGCGCCTTTACGGCACCTGTTTCAAGAATTCGACCGAACTGCAAGACCACTTGGTCAAGCTGGAGGAAGCGAAAAAGCGCGATCACCGCAAGCTAGGTCGTGAGATGGGATTGTTTCATATCGACGAAATGGTCGGACAAGGTCTGATCTTGTGGAAGCCGAAAGGGGCGCTGGTGCGTCGGGCTTTGCAAGACTTCATTACCTCTGAGCTAGATCGCCAAGGTTACTCGCAAGTTTTCACGCCCCACATTGGCAAGCTCGATCTCTATCGGACCTCCGGGCACTTTCCTTACTACCAAGAGAGCCAATATCCTGCGATTCCCGAGCGTAGTGTCTTAGAGAAATTGGCGGATGAGGATGCGACCTGCGCGACCTTGACCAATGGCTTGGAAAAAGGGGAATACGAAGGCTACATGCTCAAGCCGATGAATTGCCCGCACCACATCAAAATTTTCGATAGCGAGCCGCACTCCTATCGAGACCTGCCCGTGCGTCTGGCCGAATTTGGCACGGTGTATCGATGGGAGCAATCGGGTGAGCTCGGCGGGATGACTCGTGTGCGCGGCTTTACTCAAGACGATGCTCACCTTTTCTGCACCCCTGAACAAGTCGCTGCCGAAGTGCAAGGATGTCTGGATTTGGTGAAAAAAGTGTTAGGCACTTTGGGGATGAATGAATATCGTGTTCGACTTTCCCTGCGCGACCCTGATTCCGATAAGTATGTCGGCGACCCAGAGAATTGGGAGAAAGCAGAAAACGCCCTGCGACAGGCGGTGCAGGTTCTTGGAGTGGAATACACCGAAGAACTCGGCGAAGCGGCGTTTTATGGGCCGAAGATCGACTTCGTGGTCAAAGACGTGATTGGTCGCGATTGGCAGCTTGGCACCGTGCAGGTCGATTACAACCTGCCTGAGCGATTCAATTTGAGTTACATCGGAGAAGACAATCGTCAGCATCGTCCGGTGATGATTCATCGCGCCCCCTTTGGATCGCTCGAGCGATTCACGGGTTTGCTGATCGAGCATTTCGAAGGAAAATTCCCGACCTGGTTGGCCCCCGAGCAAGTGCGTGTGCTGCCGATTTCCGATAAATTCCAAGCCTATGCAGAACATGTAACGGCACAACTTGCCGATCAAAAAATCCGTGTCAGCATGGATCGCACAGCGGATAAAATCGGGGCAAAAATCCGCAATGCTCGCCTCGATCGTGTGCCCTACATGTTGATCATCGGCCAAAAAGAGGAAGAAGAACAGGCGGTCTCGATCCGTCATCGCGAGCGCGATGATGTAGGCTCTATGCCGCTCAACCAATTCCTTGCCCAGCTGGTGACCGAGATTCACTCTCGTGCCTTATAACGCTTGAATCAAACGTTTGCTTAAGAAACTTTTCTTGTCATGGTCGGCGGTGCTTGAGTAGAGTATTGCTGCGCCACGGCTCAAGCGGTGAATCAGCGCGGAACAATCAATCAAAACAGCTGTGGGATTTTGGGATGCATTCAAGCGTTGGAAGTTGGCGCAGCAGGGGTTGTCGTCAGGGAAAAAGCGTCGAGTGTATGCTGCCGACGAGCGCTTCTCTGCAGTCATAGCGCAGTCGCTTTGGGTGCGATGGCTGTTGATGTTGGCCTTTGTGTTTTGCTTGGTGAGCTTGGTCTTATGGCAACCTCATGATCGCAATGGCAAGTGGTCGGCTGAAATCTGGCAGCAGATTGTCAGTGCGATTTCGTTGGGTGCGACAGCGCTGATCATGCTGCGATTGAATCACCGCGACGCGCTGCGTCGGAATGGTGTGGTGCTGTTATTGCTTGGAGGTTTATTGGTGCATCTTGGGGTGGTTTGTTTGATCACGCATTGGGTTGATGCGAATCAGTGGCGCAGTGAGCTGAAATTGCTGTTGATTCCCTTTGCCCTCGCGCCGATGGTTCATTCGGTCTTATTGGGGCGTAGGGCAGGAACATTCAGTGCCATTTTTGTGAGCATTGCTGGCACCTTGCTGGTGCCGTCGTCGGAAATGGTGATTTACCTGATTTTGAGTTTAGCGGTTTGCATGTCCGTCGTGATGCTCGCAGGTCGCGTGCGCAAGCGTGCTCAATTGCTGCGAGCTGGCATTTATTCCGGCGGCATTTCGCTGGTCTTTGCGCTGATTTACGGACGATTTCTGAATTCGGATGGGATTCTCGCGCAGGAGCAATTGGTCTCTGATGGCTTGATGTGCTTGTTGGCATTTGGTGTGGGATTTTTCACCGCGTTGGTGATTGGTGGATTGTTGCCGCTATTGGAAGGTTTGTTTTCCATTACGACCAATGTCAGTTGGTTGGAGCTATGTGATTTGAATCATCCGTTGTTGAAAAAAATGCAGCTCGATGCGCCAGGCACCTTTCATCACAGTTTGGTCATGGCGGCGCTGGCCGAAGCGGCGGCGGAGGCGATTGGAGCCAACGCTGTGTTGTGTCGGGCCTGTGCGTATTTTCACGACATCGGCAAATTGAAAAAACCCGAATATTTCATCGAAAATCTGGCGGATGGTGTCGAAAATCCGCATCAAGCGCTGACGCCAACAATGAGTGCGTTGATCATCATTGCGCACGTCAAAGATGGTGTTGATTTGGCGATGAAGTACAAGCTCAATCCGCGGATCATTGACGCCATTCTGGAGCACCACGGTGATTCGCTGGTTGCGTATTTTTATCAAAAGTGTCAGTTACTGAAAGCGCAAGAAGAGGGCAAGGTCGACCAGGGTTTGGAGAATGCCGAAGATTTGCCGCAGGTGGATGAAGAAAATTTCCGCTACCCTGGCCCGCGTCCACGTTCTCGTGAGACTGGGATTTTGAGTTTGGCGGATGCGATTGAAAGTGCCTCGCGCACGCTGAAAAAGCCGAATCCGATGCGCATTCGGACACTCGTGGATGACATCGTGCGCGCTCGATTGGCGGATGGTCAGCTCGATGACTGTCCGTTATCGATGCGGGAATTGACGAAAATTCGCGAGAGTTTTTCTAACACCTTGCGCAGTATGATGCACAGTCGCATCAGCTACACCAAATCCGAAGACGGCAGTGAGCGGAAATCACCAAGCTCGCGGTCGACCTTGGGCCGCTACGAGTATTTCGATCGCAGCACGATGATTTGATGAAAGCGCTGGTGACAATCGAGATCGCGGATCATCAGAGTGAGGTGTCGATACCACCCACGTGGCTTAGCGCATTGCATCGCGCGGGGGAAATGGCCTGGTGCGAAGTCGTAAAAGTCGCGCGTCTGGAGCGAGAATGTTATGACGGCGAATGGATTGACGTGGCTCTTGTGAGTGCGCTCGACTCTGATCGAGCACATCAGCAATTCATGGGAATCGCTGGGGCGACGGATGTCATTACCTTTTGGCATGGTGAGCTCGTCATTTGCCCGCAGGTGGCATGCACGCAGGCGTCGGAATACGGTGAACCCTTGCTGCGCGAGTTGTTGCGCTATCTGATTCACGGCATGTTGCATTTGGCAGGGTATACCGATGAAGAAGCAACCGAGCGTCGGGAAATGGAAGTGCAGCAGGAAAAGATTGTGCAGTTTGTGTGGCAGCGAGAAATGATCGAGTTGGCGTCAAAATGAGAACGAAAACGGGAAAAATGCGATTTTTTTCACAAAAATGCAGTTTTTTTTCATTTCATGCTTGCCAGTCCCTCAATCTCTGGTATCAACGCCGCCCCGCATCGTTGCTCGCAGTTGGCAACATGCTTTAACACGCGAATCTACGCAAACATCATGGCCCGCATTTTCGGTATTGAAATTCCTAATGAGAAGCGCATTGAAGCTTCTCTTCCGTTCATTTATGGCATCGGTCGTCCGACTGCCACGAAGATCCTTGAGCAAGCCGGGATTGATCCCGATATCCGCACGGGTCAGCTTTCCGAGGAGCAATTGGTGAAAATCGCTCAGGCGATTCAGAGCAATGGCATCGCCATCGAAGGTGACCTTCGTCGTGAGCGTCAAGTCTCGTTGAAGCGTTTGACATCGATCAACTGCTATCGTGGTATCCGTCACAAGCGCGGTTTGCCCGTCCGTGGTCAGCGCACCCGCACCAACGCTCGCACCCGTAAAGGGAAGAAGAAAACCGTTGGCGTGAAGAAATAATTAGATCTCCATTACTATGTCTGAGGAAAACAACAACTCGATTGAACCGCAAGTGGCCGCTCCCGTAGAAGCGCCAGCCGCCGCAGCCGCAGAAGTGGTGGCTCCCAAGAAAGATGAGCGTCGCGATATCTTCGCGGAAATTGCTGGTGGTGAAGAGCCAGTCATCAAAATTCATAAAGCCAAGGGCTCGAAGAACATTGCGAAAGGTATTGTCCACGTGACATCGACTTTCAACAATACTCTGGTATCTGTCACCGACGCTCTCGGCAACACGCTCGGCTGGTCCAGCGCTGGCAAAATGGGCTTCAAAGGTTCTCGTAAGAGCACCGCTTATGCCGCTCAAGTGGTTTGCCAAGATGCATGCCGCCAAGCCATGGGTCACGGTCTCCGCGAGGCTGACGTTCGCGTCAAAGGTCCCGGTTCTGGCCGTGAATCTGCAGTTCGTGCGGTGCAAACCATCGGCATCGAAATTCTTTCCATCGACGATGTGACGCCCGTTCCTCACAACGGTTGCCGTCCTAAGAAGGCTCGTCGCGTCTAATATTAGCATTTTACTTACTCAAGATCATGGCTCGTTACACAGGTCCCCGCACAAGAATCAGCCGCCGCTTTGGTGTGCCTTTGTTTGGTTCCAACAAATCGTTGGAGCGTCGCAATTTCCCACCCGGTCAGCATGGCATCCGCGCTGGTCGTAAGAAGAAGAGTGAATATGCTGTCGCTCTTGGCGAGAAGCAAAAGCTTCGCTTCCAATACGGTGTGTTGGAAAAACAATTCCGTGGTTATTACGAAGAGGCGGCTCGTCGTCGTGGTGTGACTGGTGAAATCTTGCTGCAATTGCTCGAACTGCGTCTCGACAACGTTTGCTACCGTCTCGGTTTTGGCAATACCCGTCAAGCTGCTCGTCAGTTGGTGAATCACGGTCACGTGTTGGTCAACGGTCACGTGGTCGACATCGCTAGTTATGAGTGCAAAGCAGGTGATGTGATTAAGCTCGCTGCAAAGCCTTCTTCTCAGCAAATCGGCATGCGTATGCTCGACTTGACGCAAGCGGTTCCACTCGTGGACTGGCTTACGCTGGACCGCAGCGCTCTCGAAGGCACGATTTCCCGTGTTCCTGAGCGTTCGGACATCGACCCGATGGTCAATGAGCAGCTCATCGTTGAGCTTTACTCCCGCTAATGGTTCGCCACAAGTGAACGCAAAGCCCTGCTTCCTTTTTTGGGAAGCGGGGTTTTTTGTTGTCTCGACATGGTAGGTGGTTGCATCGTTTGTTCGATGGAATCTAGGCCAGAGTAAGGAGGAATCGGCCAATTCTAAAGCTGATGCAGTGATTTTGCGATTGTGGCATGGAAGATGCTAATTGGAAGATGTCGGCAAGTGTGCTGTTGAATCTGTCCCATCGTCATGAATCGCAATATGCCAGAAATTCGCCAAGTGCTTGCATTTGTGGCGATTGTAGAAACCGGCAGCTTTACGCTTGCGGCAAAAAGATTGAATTTGACGCAGTCTGCGATCAGTCACTCGTTGCGGTCACTCGAAGAAGCTCTCAACACGCGTTTGATCGATCGCAAAGGAAAATTTCACTCACTGACGCCTACGGGTGAAGTGTTTTTGCGTCACTGTCACACGGTTCTCTCAGAGCTCGATCGCGCAGTACGTCACATGACAGACTTGCAGCAACAAGCGGTTTGATGATGTGGTGGAAACCCACTAAGCCGATGGCAAATTCGCAATCGATTGAGTTCAGAATCCACGACTAGGTGTCGCGCAGACGGATTGTGACGAGTTGCTAGAGAAGGCACAAAAAAAAGCAAAAAAATGCTTTTTCAGAACTTGTCAATTTTTGCACTGCGTTTATGTTCACGCCGCCTACAAATTGATCTTTTGATATCCTCATGAATCCTTCGTCTTGTTCTGTTTGCAAAATTTGGAATTCTTCGATTGGGAAGAAATACCTCGTCGCCATCACTGGCCTGGTATTAGTTCTCTTTCTCGCAGGTCATTTGGGCGGCAATTTGCTCATTTTTCTCGGTCCAGAGGAATTCGATGCCTATGCCAAATCGCTGCATGAATTGCTCCACGGTGCCGGTGTATGGATTGCTCGTATCGTATTGTTGACCTGTCTTGTGATCCATGTAGTGGCGACCATTTCGCTGACACGGGCGAACCGTGCGGCTTCGCCGAAATACGTTCACGGTCAGACGATCCAGGCTTCGCGCTCTTCGCGCATGATGATTTGGAGCGGCCTTACGATTCTCGCCTTTGTGGTGTATCACTTGCTCCACTTTACTGTGCGCATCGATTCCCACCTCGCCGAGCTTGCGAAGACCAGCCCTCATGCCATGGTGATCGCGGGTTTCCAGAATGGTGTGGTGGTGCTGTTTTATGTGATCGCCATGACGCTGCTCTGTTCGCACCTTTCCCACGGCGTCGCATCGATTTTCCAAACGGTCGGTCTGCGTTCGAAAAAGTCGGCGCCGCTGATTGACAAGCTCAGCAAGGCCTATGCTTGGGGCATCTGGGCGGGATTCATTTCGATTCCTACCGCGATCTATTTCTTCCAATTTGGCGCATAACTCTCACCACTCTCTGCTCTTATGTCCTTTGTTCTCGATAGCAAAATCCCCGCAGGTCCGCTCGATCAGAAGTGGTCGAAGCATAAAATGGCTTCTAAGCTGATCAATCCGGCTAACAAACGGAAGTTTACCATCATCGTCGTTGGCTCGGGCCTCGCTGGTGGTTCGGCCGCTGCGACTTTGTCGGAGCTGGGCTATAAGGTGAAGTGCTTTTGCTACCAAGACAGCCCGCGTCGCGCTCACTCGATCGCGGCACAAGGTGGCATCAATGCTGCGAAAAATTACCAGAACGACGGCGATTCGGTGCGTCGTTTGTTCTACGACACCATCAAAGGCGGTGACTTCCGCTCGCGCGAAGCGAATGTCTACCGATTGGCTGAAGTCTCGACCAACATCATCGACCAATGTGTAGCCCAAGGTGTGCCTTTTGCTCGTGAATACGGTGGTTTGCTCGATAACCGCTCATTCGGCGGTGCACAGGTTTCCCGTACGTTCTATGCGCGTGGTCAAACCGGGCAACAGTTGCTGATTGGTTGCTATCAAGCTCTGGAAAAAGAAGTGCACAAGGGTGGGGTGGAGATGTATCCCCGCACGGAGATGCTGGATCTCGTTTTGGTGAACGGACATGCCAAAGGGATTGTTGTGCGTGATCTGGTCACCGGGAAAATTTCTTCGCACTCTGCCGACGCAGTGATCATGGCCACGGGTGGCTATGGCAATGTGTTTTTCCTCTCGACCAATGCGATGGGATGCAACGTCACCGCAGCATGGCGTGCGGCACGTCGTGGTGCTCTTTTTGCCAATCCTTGCTACACACAGATTCACCCGACTTGCATTCCGGTTTCGGGCGACTATCAGTCGAAACTGACGCTGATGTCGGAATCGCTGCGCAACGACGGTCGGATCTGGGTGCCGAAGTCCAAGGAAGTTGCGGAAAAACTGCGCAACAAACAAATCCATCCGGATGCCGTTGCGGAAGAAGATCGCGATTACATTTTGGAGCGCAAGTATCCTTCCTTCGGCAATCTGGCTCCGCGCGACATTTCCTCACGCGCTGCCAAGGAAGCTTGCGATGAAGGTCGTGGAGTGGCGGCTACGGGTCTTGGTGTGTATCTCGATTTCCGCGATGCCACGAAACGTCTCGGCGAGTCCGTGATTCGTGCGCGCTACGGCAACTTGTTCCAGATGTATGAAAAAATCGCTGGCGAGGATCCCTACAAGAATCCGATGATGATTTACCCTGCCGTGCACTACACCATGGGTGGTTTGTGGGTGGACTACAATCTGATGTCGAACATCCCCGGCTTGCATGTCTTGGGCGAAGCCAATTTTTCGGACCACGGTGCGAACCGCTTGGGTGCCTCGGCGCTGATGCAAGGTTTGGCTGATGGCTACTTTGTCATTCCGACCACGATTGCCAACTATCTCGCGACGCAAACGCCGGGAACGGTGAGTGTGAACGACGACGCCTTCCGTCAGGCCGAAGCCGAAACGAAAGAGCGCGTGAATCGTTTGATCAACATCAATGGCAAACGCACTGTCGATTCCTTCCATCGCGAGCTGGGCTTGCTGATGTGGGACAACTGCGGCATGGCTCGCAACAAAGCCGGTCTGGAACACAACATCAAACGCATTCCGGAAATCCGTGAGGAGTTCTGGAGCAACGTGCGCATTCCAGGTTCGGGCGACAATGCGAACATGGAATTGGAGAAAGCAGGTCGCGTGGCCGACTTCCTCGAGTTTGCCGAAACCATGTGCTACGATGCACTCGCGCGCGAAGAATCCTGTGGTGGTCACTTCCGCGAAGAGCACCAAACCAAGCCTGGCGATCCCGATGTCGACAGTGGTCTCGTCGCTCCCGGCGAAGCCAAGCGCAATGACCAAGAGTACGCTCACGTCGCCGCTTGGCAGTATGTGGAAGGCAAGGCTCCTATTTTGCACAAAGAAGCACTCAATTTTGAAGAAGTGCAACCCTCGGTTCGTTCTTACAAATAACTCTAACTCTTTTTTCTCATGCTCAATCTCACACTCAAAGTCTGGCGTCAGAAAACTCCTCAAGATCAGGGGAAAATCGAGACCTATGAAGCGAAGAACATTCCCGAGGAAGCTTCTTTCTTGGAAATGCTCGATATCGTCAACGAGCGCATCATCGAGTCCGGTGGCGAGCCGATTCACTTCGATCACGACTGCCGCGAAGGCATTTGTGGCTCTTGCTCTCTGACCATCAACGGTGTTCCTCACAGCAAGGAACGTGGCATTACTTCCTGCCAAGTGCACATGCGCAAATTCCGTGATGGTGATACCATCTGGATCGAGCCCTTCCGTGCGAAGGCGTTTCCGATCATTCGTGACTTGATCGTCGATCGCTCGGCGATGGACCGCATCATTGCCGCCGGTGGTTACATCAGTGTGCGCACGGGTTCCGCCGTGGATGCGAATTCTTTGCCGATTCCCAAGGACGATGCCGACACCGCCTTCGATGCGGCCGCTTGCATTGGTTGTGGAGCCTGCATTGCTGCCTGCAAAAACTCATCGGCCATGCTTTTCACCGCGGCGAAGGTATCGCACCTCGGTCACTTGCCGCAGGGTCAGCCTGAACGCGACAAACGCGTATTGGCGATGGTTCGTCAGATGGATGCCGAGGGATTTGGCAATTGCACCAACCAATACGAATGCGAAGCGGCTTGCCCGAAGGAAATCAGCGTCGATCATATCGCTCGCATGAACCGCGACTTCGCCGCCGCTCTGGTCAAAGAGCAATTGGTGTAATGCATCGCACTCTGCGAAAAAAAACGCACTCCATCGCGGGGTGCGTTTTTTTGTTTGATGCGAATCACTCAAAGGAGGATTTTCTTGATCACCTTGGCTGGCTCCACGCCGCTCAACTTGAAATCGAGCCCTTGGAATTTGTAAGTGAATGCCGCGTCATTGATGCCCAGTTGGTGAAGTAAGGTCGCGTGAAGATCGTGTACCGTGACTTTGTCCTGCACGACCCCGTAGCCCAGTTCATCGGTTTTGCCATGCACGATTCCCCCCTTGATGCCGCCGCCTGCCATGAGCAGAGAAAAGGCATTGATGTGGTGATCCCGACCCGTGCCTTGGCCCATGGGCGTGCGACCGAATTCGCCGCCCCAGATCACGAGAGTGTCTTCGAGCATTCCCCGCTGCAGCAAATCCTGAATCAGCGCTGCTGTGGCTTGATCGGTATTCTTCGCTGAAAACGGCATGTCTTTTTCGATGTCGCGATGATGATCCCAGGCGCGATGATAGAGTTGGACAAAGCGTACACCGCGCTCGACCATGCGACGCGCGAGCAGGCAATTGCGGGCAAAGCTCGATTCATTGGCTTCCTTGATGCCGTAAAGATCGAGAATGCTCTGTGGTTCGCCTGCGAGATCCGTGAGGCTGGGCACCGAACTTTGCATGCGGAAAGCCATTTCATACTGCGCAATGCGTGCGGCGATCTCGGGATCATAGCGCGTCTCGCTCAGTAAGCCATTCATGCGTTTGACCTCATCGACCACCAGTCGCTGGGTCGATTGGCAAATGCCCTCGGGATTGCCGAGATAGTGCACGGCCGCGCCATTCGATTGAAACTGCACGCCTTGGTATTTTCCGGGGAGAAAGCCCGATGACCATTGTCGGGAACTCACGGGCTGTGCGCCACCACCGCCCGCGGACATCAGCACCACATAGCCGGGGAGGTCCGACGTTTCCGCGCCGAGACCGTAAAGCAGCCATGAACCCATCGACGGACGGCCTTTCACGATGGAGCCGCTGTTAAAAAACGCGTGAGCGGGGTCGTGATTGATTTGCTCGGTGGTCATCGAATTGATCACCGCAAAATGGTCAATCACCTTCGCCATGTGAGGAAAAAGATCCGACACATAGGTGCCCGACTCGCCGTGTTGCTGAAACTTCGCAAACGAGCCGCGCGCGATGAGTTGCGAGCCCTGCAACTGCGCCAGCTGTTGACCCTTGGTAAAACTTTCAGGAAATGGCTGACCGTGAATGCGATTGAGCTCTGGTTTGTAATCGAACGATTCAAACTGTGACGGACCGCCGGCCATGCAGAGATGAATCACTCGTTTCGCCTTCGGCGCAAAATGAAGGGCGTTGTCATAGCGACCCGGCCACGGTGCCTGTTCGGCCATGGCTTGTTGCATCAGCGAGGAAAAGGCGATGCCGCCTAGGCCGGCGAAAGAGCGCTCGAGAAAAGAACGTCGGTTGATCGAGAGTGGATCCATGGCCATGTGAGAGGGAAGTTTAATAGCGTGTGAAAGATTCGTGCAGATTCAAGATGACCCGGCAAGTTTGGGTCAGTGCCGCCATTTCTGCTGTCTGATGCTTGGCTTGGCTCTTGCCTTGTTGAAACTCAGAAAGCTGCTTTTGATAGAACTCGAGCATGCCTTGCATTTCGGCATCGCTTGGATGGCGCAGTAAGGCGCGTTCGAAGGCTTGTTCGATGCTCTTTTGGATCACGGGATCATGAACTTTCTGCGCAAGAGCCGCCGCTGCCTCTTGAAAGACAGGGTCGTTGAGCAAAGTCAGCGCCTGCTGCGGGGTGTTGGCCTGCATGCGATCGGCCGCGCATTCTTCGCGCGAAGGAGCGTCGAAGTTTGCCAGCATCGGGTGCATGAAAGTGCGCTGCCAGTGGGTGTAAAGGCCGCGTCGCATCCGACTGTGGCCGGTATCGACCACCCAGTCGCGATCCGGAAATTGGATGGCGGCGTAGTAGCCCGCGGGTTGATAGGGCTTCGATGGCGGACCGCCGATGTAGCTGTGATCGAGCAAGCCCGCAATGGCGAGGGCGTTGTCGCGAATGAATTCGGCATCGAGACGTCGGGCGCTTTGCTGCGCGAGCAATCGATTGCCGGGATCGATCTCCAGCAGGTCCTTGCGCACGGCGGCGGCTTGTTGGTAGGTTTTGCTCGAAACGATGAGTCGGACGATGTGTTGGACATTCCAACCGGATTCGCGAAATTCGCAAGCCAGCCAATCGAGCAACTCGGGATGGCTCGGTGCTTCGCCTTGACCGCCGAGGTCATCGAGCACATTCGATAGACCTTTGCCAAAAAATTGTTTCCACAGCCGATTGACCACATTTCTCGCCGTGAGCGGATTTTCGGGTGCCGTAATCCAATTCGCGAGGTCGAGACGCGTGAGTTCGCGGTCTTTGGGGAGGGAGTCCTGCGGGAGAAACGACAGCACAGCCGGCTTGACCACCGGGCCGCTTTCGTCCTGCCAATTTCCGCGTGGCAAAATGCGAGTGATCGGGCGTTTTTCGGCAGGAATCGCGACGGTCGTGACGGTGCGTGTGACGCCCGCGCGGCACAAGCGTTTTTCCGTGAGCAAGGTTTTGAGTGCCGCGGGTGCCTTCGAATCGGGCGTGCGACACAGATGATAGGGGGCCGTTTTGCTCGCCCATTCTTCGCGGAAACGCGCGGAAATGGCAGGTTGTCCGGGCACAGGGTGAAGAACGGGTGAGAGGGCGATGCGCATGCGACCGAGATCGGACGACTGTATTTTCACCACCAATCGAGCGCCAGGCGGCAGGGTCAAAGGTTGGGCGAAGCATAGCACGGCCGTTTGAGTGCGACGCGCCAAATCGCTGGGCTGTTCGTAAAGCGCGGGGGCGCTGAGCCATGTCTTGCCGAAGCTGACCGTGCTCTCGAAGCCATTGCTGTAGCTGGCAGGTCGACTGAGGTCGGCCTGGGTGTAGGCGATGGCAATGGGATGAGATTGGCCATTTTCATCCATCCATTCCACGCGGGGGCTGATGGAAAAATGGCCTTGGGGCGAGCGCCCGACGAAGCCACCGAGTCGCTCATCGGGCATGGCTTCTAGCCGAATGCTGCCAATGCTCGTCTCCGGACGGGTGCTCACGGGGAAAGCGATTTCATCGTCCTGACGAGGTTCTCCGGTCGCGGTGACGCTTTGATCGGGATTGATCACCAGTGGTGTTTGCTTGCTGCTCGTTGGGCCATCGATCGTGGCGATTTGCCAGCCATCGGGATGTTTGCTGAGGAATGCTTCCATTTCCTTGCGCCAAGCCCCGAGCAATGGTTCCTCGACCGGTTGTTGATGGAGCAAGGCGTGAATGTCCTGATCAATGCGGTCCATGCGAGCGAGCAGAGCCGGTGACAGCGATACGTATTCGGGAGGGAAGGGGAAATCGTTATTGACGCCACGCAGCTCGGGATTGGGCGTGTATTCGTAGTCGGCATAGACGCCCCATTGTTGCACGTCGGAAAAAAACGCAGACAGTGAATAAAAATCGCGCGCGGTGATGGGATCGTATTTGTGATCATGGCATTCGGCGCACCCAGTAGTCTGGCCGAGAAAGGCAATGCCGATGGCGCGCACGCGGTCGGCGGCAGACTTGGCGAGATATTCCTTCGGCTGCGCACCGCCTTCGCGGGTCATCAGATTCAGGCGATTGAAGGCCGATGCGATGCGTTGTTCGTCGCTGGCGTTGGGCAGCAAGTCGCCAGCGATTTGTTCGCGGGTGAACACATCGAAGGGTTTGTTTTTGCGAAAGCTCTCGATCACGTAGTCGCGATAGGCAAAGACACGCATGTTTTGATCGCCGTGAAAGCCCACGGTATCGGCATAGCGCACGGCATCGAGCCACGGCACGGCCATGCGTTCGCCGTAGTGCGGGGAGGCGAGCAATTGCTCGACTTTTTCGCCGTAGCGATCGGGATTTTTCTGAAACTCCCTTACCTCAGCAGGCGATGGTGGCAGTCCCGTGAGATCGAGGGAGAGCCGACGCAGCAAATCGTGAGGCGCGGCTTTTTCCGTGGGCTTGAGGCCTTTTTTTTCCAGAGTCGAGAGGATGAAGGCATCGATGGCATTGTGCGTTTCTCCTGCAACTTGCGGAATGGTCGGCTTGACCAAGGGCGTGTAGGACCAGTGCGGTTGGTATTTAGCTCCTTCGCGAATCCAGCGCTCGATCAAGTCGCGCTCGGTTTTCGTGAGCGTTTTGTGAGAGCTCGGTGGCGGCATCACATCGTCGGGATCTTGGGAATCGATGCGCGCGAGCACTTGGCTTTCCTCTGGTTTGCCCGGCACAATCGCATAGCCCGGTCCTTCGGCTAGCTTGGCGTAGGCCGTTTCTGGGAGGTCGAGCCGCAAATCCGCTTCGCGATGTCCTGCATCGGGGCCGTGGCAGCCGATGCACTTATCGCTGAGAATCGGTCGGATGTCGCGATTGAACGACAATCTTTCCTCCGCCGACGCATGAACGGTCACGGCAAAGAGGAGAAGCAAGTGCTGATACGGAGTGGGCATTTGATCAGCAAACAGATACGAGAAATCAGTGGTGATCCTTTCATTGAAAATGCCTGCTGTCAACGAGTGGAAAAGCCGGTTGCTTTTTCACGGCGATCAAGCCAGGAAAAGTTATGCTCTGCAAGGCAGACAAAGGGCAACTGCTCTTCTCGATCAAGGGAAGCCGATTTGACAGAATTTCAGAATTTTCCGAATGAACATGGAAGTCGATGAACCTATATTCGGGAATCCTGAACGAAGCGAGATCGCCATGGTGGATCTCGGAATGATGACAAAAGCGAAATTCTGAAAAATTCTGAAATTCTGTCAAAACCAGCCTCGCTCACCAGTTGGCGTTCCAATCATGAACGATTCTCTCCCTCGCTTGATCGCGCTGGAAACAGATTCGTGATTCGTGGATTGCATGCACGCGAGGTTGTTGCTAGTGTCCTGTGCATTGCTATGAGTGGTCGCGAGGAGAAACGTCGAAAATCTGAGCACTACAGTGGCTTAATGCCCTCGAAGGGCTGGCCGCGTCGGAATTTGAAAATGCTGCGGGAACACGTGGTGCCGGGGATCTTTCGCAAGCGTTCCGGAGAAACGCAGTCGCTCGATGCGCAGGAGCTGCAGGAATCGGAGATGCGCGTCACCTGGATCGGTCATGCGGGATTTTTTGTCGAGATCGGCGCGCGGTCGTTGGTCATCGATCCGAACTGGGCGAAGTGGCTGGGATTTTTGAAAAGGATTCGCGAGCCGGGCTTGCATTTGCATGAGCTTCCTGAGGTGGACTTGGTTTTGGTGAGTCATGCGCATCACGATCATCTCGACAAAAAAAGCCTCAAGTCCTTGCAGTCGAGCTCGGGCGTGGTAGTGCCGCGTGGCAGTGCGACCTTGGTGAAAAAGCTGGGATTTCCTGCCGTGCATGAGATGCAGGTATGGGATTGCATCGACTTCGATGGACTCGAGGTCATTCACACGCCCGCCTTGCATTGGGGCGCGCGTTTTTTGCACGATACCCATCGCGATTACGGCGGATACATTGTCAAAGCAGCGGGGCGAACGATCTATCATTGCGGCGATAGCGCCTACTTCCCCGGTTTTGCGGAGATTGGAGAAAAACACGATATCGATGTCGCGCTGATGCCCATCGGGGCCTACGAAGCGCCGAGCGGTCGGGATGTCCACATGAATCCGGAAGAAGCCTTGCGTGCTTTTGTCGAACTCGGTGCCAAAAAACTCATTCCCATGCACTACGGCACATTTCCGTTAGGCAATGAACCCATTGATGAGCCCGTTCAGCGATTGCTTGCTGAAGCTGAACGACTTGGGCTTAGCGATGCCGTCATTGTCCCGCTCGAAGGGCAATCCATTTTGTGCTGAAGCAAGCGGGAGAAGAATTGCGTGGTGAAAAAAATGCATTTTTTTGCGAAAAAGTTCTTGCCAATCCCTTCGGATTCGCGTAACAAGTGCGCCCCCGCACGGGGTTCAGAGAAAAGCGAGGATAGCTCAGTTGGTAGAGCAGTTGGCTTTTAACTAATTGGTCCTGGGTTCGAGTCCCAGTCCTCGTACTTCTCTAGAACAAACTTCGATCAAGCTCCCAGCAAGGGAGCTTTTTTCTTGTCTGTTTTTTGGTGAATGATTGCTCTATCTGCGACGCGATGAACGAAGCCCGACATCACTCCATTTTGTCCCGCGAGGAATGGCAGGCCCGCATGGCGCAACATTTGGCATCGGCGCAGACGTGGACGCTGCCCACCTTGAAGCGTCGGGCGCATCAAGTCGTGCATCCGGTCGAAGATTTTCTTTTCACCTACTACCCCTTCAAGCTCGGGAAACTCGAACAATGGCATCCCGGCTACGGCGTTGCTCTGGCATGCACTGCTGACGAGCGGCCCGCTTGGATGCAGAAAGCCTATCGCTGGGAAAATGGCCAGCTTTTCGTCGATCCGAATGGGGCGGAGGAAAAGGAAAAAGCGCGCTTGTTTTGGATTCTCGATCTGCTCCAACGCACGGCCCAGCAACCCGGGCACTTCGGTTGCTTTGGCTTGCATGAGTGGGCGATGGTCTATCGCAGCGAGGAAGTGCGCCATGGCAAGGTCGCCAAGCTCCGCTTGCCCATGACGGAAATCGAAAAACTGGTCGAATCCCGACCACTGCGTTGTTCGCACTACGATGCCTTTCGTTTTTTCACCCCTGAGGCGCGACCCTTGAATCAACTGCAGCCAACCCTCGAAGGTCGAGCGGAGCAAGAGCAACCCGGCTGCATCCATGCCAATATGGACCTCTACAAATGGGCCTTCAAATGCCAACATTGGATTCCGGGAGAGCTCTTGCTCGATGCTTTCCGTCTCGCCAAAGACCTGCGGCATCTCGACATGCGAGCAAGTCCCTACGAGCTCAGCGCGTATGGTTTGACGCCCGTTTGCATCGAAACCATCGAAGGCCGACGTCAATACGAAGAAGAGCAACGCCAGCTCGCCGAGAGAGCGTCAATACTGCGCGCCGATCTGATCTCGGCATTAGGAAAAGTCTGCGCTACCTTCACCAGCAAGAGATTACCTTCTGGAGCGCTGGTTCTTGGGAGCTGAGTTGATCGAGCAAATCCATCATGCGGTGCGACAAATGCGGCAGCTGCAAGGTCGGATGAATTTCGACAAGGGGTTCCAGCACAAAGCGCCGCACATGCAGCCGTGGGTGGGGGATTTGCAGGGTGGGGGTATCGATGATTTCATCCCCGAAGACCAAGAGATCGATGTCGATGGTGCGCGGGGCGTTGATGATGCTGCGTTCGCGGCCTAGTGCGATTTCGGTGGCGGCGGTGTAGGTGTGCAGTTCTGCTGCCGTGCCGGAGTAGGCAAAAGAGACGACGACATTGTAAAAATCAGGCGAGTCATCGGGGCAGGCGACGGGGGCGGTTTGGTAGATGCTCGATTGCTGCCAAGTGCCAGACACAGCGATGCCCTGCAAGGCCGCGCGGGCGGCTTGCAGGTGGGCGAGTCGATCGCCGACGTTCGAGCCCAGTGCGATGATGGTGAGCTTGCTCATGCAGCTTACGCGGAGACCGCAATCTGCCGATCCACATCCTCGCGCAGATTCTCGATGATGTATTCCTGGCGGTCGGGAGTGTTTTTGCCCATGTAGAACGTGAGCAATTCCTTCACGCCCTTGCCCTCGATGTAATTCACCGGATCGAGACGCATGTTTTCATCGATCATGTACTTGAACTCATCAGGAGAAATTTCGCCAAGCCCTTTAAAGCGCGTGATTTCGGGGTTCTTGCCGAGTTTGGCAATCGCCTTCACCCGTTCTTCCTCGCTGTAGCAGTAGATCGTTTCTTTCTTATTGCGGACGCGGAAGAGCGGCGTTTGCAGGATGAAAACGTGGCCATCGCGAATCAGTTCGGGGAAGAACTGGAGGAAAAAAGTCAGCAACAACAAACGGATGTGCATGCCATCGACATCGGCATCGGTCGCGACCACCACACGATTGTAGCGCAGGCCCTCAATGCCATCTTCGAGATTCAGCGCGGCTTGCAGTAGGGCGAATTCCTCATTTTCATAAACGATCTTGCGAGCGAGTCCGAAGGTGTTCAGTGGCTTACCGCGCAGGGAAAAGACGGCTTGCGTTTCGACATCGCGCGATTTGGTAATCGAACCAGAAGCCGAGTCGCCCTCGGTGATGAAGATCGTCGATTCCTCGCGTCGTTTGTTTTTCGAATCAAAGTGAATGCGGCAATCGCGCAGCTTCTTATTGTGCACCTTGGCTTGGCGTGAGCGTTCGCGAGCGAGCTTTTGAATGCCCTTCATGTCCTTGCGCTCGCGTTCGGCGAGGAGGATGCGTTTTTGAATCGCCTCGGCAGCTTGGGGATTCTTGTGAAGGTAGTTATCGAGATGTTCCTTGAGGAAGTTGCCGATGAACGTGCGCAGCGATTCGCCGCCATTGGGTTTGGTGGTGGCAGAGCCGAGTTTGGTTTTCGTCTGCGATTCAAAGACCGGTTCTTCAATGCGCACGCAGATCGCGGCCTCGATGCCGGCACGGATGTCCGAAGGCTCCCACTGTTTTTTGAAAAACGAGCGCACCACATTGACAATCGCCTCGCGGAAGGCCTGCAAGTGCGTGCCCCCCTGAGAGGTGTTTTGACCATTGACAAAGGAGTAGTATTCCTCACTGGTTTCTTCGCTGTGAGTGAAGGCAATTTCAATGTCCTTGCCGACCAAGTGAATGGGCGGATAGAGAGGGGCCTTTTCCATCTCCTCGCGCAAGAGATCGAGCAAACCATCCTTCGAGCGGAATTTCTTGCCGTTGAAAACAATCGTCAAATTCGGATTCAGATACGAATAATAGCGACACATCTTCTCGACAATCGCCTCGCGAAACTTGGTTTTTGCGGGGAAAATCGTGCGATCGATATCAAAGCACAGACGCGTGCCAT
>JBDLWB010000006.1:0-17513 GCA_039804425.1 Verrucomicrobiota bacterium | reverse complement strand
CAATTCGAGCGCACGGGCTACTTTGTCGCCGATGCCAAAGATCACCAAGTCGGCTCCAAGCCGGTCTTCAATCGCACCGTCGGCCTCAAGGACTCTTGGGCAAAACAAGCGAAAAAAAGCTGATCCGACACGGCGGAAATCGTCCTTTTCGCCGCCATTCATTTGCCCTAGAATTTCTGCCATGTCGTGGCGTCCCGAACCAGCAAACAAGCGCCGATCGCTCTGGCGATCGAATCGACGGCTGGGCTACAAGCAGTTTTTCTTGTTTGGCACGTTTTTCTGTCTCCTCGCTGCTGGATTATTTTTCGGTTACTACGCCGCTCTCGCATCCACCTTCGACATCGCCCAAGTCGGCCAAGTGCCCGAGCGCAATCGCGTCTATGATCGGCATGGACAAGAGATCGAAGCCAATATTGGCGCGGCAATTGAACAAATCACCTTCGAGGACCTCCCACCATTTTTGGTCAAAGCCTTGCAAGCAAGAGAAGATGCCGAATTTTTCACTCACTCGGGCGTGCATTTGCGTGGCTTGGTGCGTGCGACGCTCCGCAACATCAAGGACAAAAAATTCACCCAAGGAGCCTCGACGCTATCGATGCAATTGGCGCGCAATACCTATGAAATTCGCGCGAAATCACTGCATCGCAAGTTTCTCGAAATCGCCCTCACCTACCGTGTGGAGCATCATTACTCGAAACAACAAATCATGGCCGGCTACCTGAACCGCATCTATTTTGGTGTCGGTGCTGGGCATTATGGCATCCAAGATGCCTCGCTCGCCTACTTTGGCAAAAACGTTTCGCAACTGAACGAAGCGCAGTGCGCGATGATCATCGGCATCATCCGCGGGCCGCACATCTTTTCGCCATGGCGCGATCTCGATGCTGCGAAGGAGCAGCGCGACCAAGTGCTGGATCGCATGATTGCGATGGGCTTCATCGATGCCGATGAGAAAAAACGCATTCAAGCCCTACCGCTGGGCATCACCGCACCCGATCAAAGTTCCACCGCCAACTCCTACGCCATTCAAGCCGTCGTTCGCGCGGTGAATCAATCGATCGAAGCCGAGGAAATTCAGCGCGGCGGTTTGAAAATTTTCACTACACTCGACATGCCGTGGCAACGTCGGCTTGAGCGCGAATTGCAATCCGCCATCCGCAAATTGGAAAGCGAACGCGATCATCAAGCACCCACCTTAGCTAACTACCAGACGGGCACGCCCGCCTACCTGCAGATGTCTGCCGCCACGTTAGAGACCAGTAGCGGGGCCATTTTAGCTCTCATCGGTGGCCGCCATTTTCCGCACTCGGCGTATGATCGCTCGCAATCCGCACGTCGCGATCTTGGCTCAGCATTTGAGCCCTTTGTCGCTGCCGCCGCCTCCCAACGCGGTCGCCCGATTTTCCCCGGTAGCCCCGTGCGCACGGGGTCGAACGTCGGACCCGATGCCGTCACGCGCATCGCCCGCCGCTGCGGCATCCAAGGACCATTTGCGGAAAACGAAGACCTTTACCGCGGCGCCGTCTGCGCCACCCCGATGGAAATGGCACGTGCTCTGGCGACCCTAGCGAATCGTGGACAACGCACCAAGCCCTACCTGATCCGCCGCATCGAAAGCTCAGCAGGAGAAATGTTGTCACAAGGCGAGCAAGAAAGTTTCCCAGCGCTCACTCCAGCGGCAGCGAAGGAGGCATTGCAAGTTCTCAAACCCGCCGGCAGTGCCGATCATTTCATTGGTGCCACGGGCTCGGAACGCGAGGCCTGGATGCTCCGTCTCGGCCCCAAGGGGTCGACCGCCATTTGGGTCGGCTTTGATCAACCCAAAGTCATCGCCCCTGCCGATCGACTCGCTCGCTTTTTGCGCGACACCCTCAAGCGACTGGAATAAGGCAACGAATCCTTCACGCATTTGCGCTTTTCTCCCTGCTCTTCATGCGCTAGTTTTTGTCCAAGCTCATGCAAGTCACCTCACTCCACGTTGGCGCTAGTTCGGTCTCGCTGTTGATTGCCGAACAGGCCGCCGATGGCACGATCACTCCCATCGACTTCTTGGAGCAACCCGCTCCCCTCGCCCATGACATCTTTGGTCGTGGCGTCATTTCCGCGAGCACGACCGAGCGCATTGTCAGCATCATTCACGGCTATCAAAAAACCCTCAGTGAATTGGGCATCTCGATCCACAGCCTGACGCGTGCTGTCACCACCAACATTCTTTCTGAAGCCAGCAATCACGATGTCTTTCTCAACCGCATCCGCGTCGCTTGCGGCTTGCAGTTGCTGCCCATCGATGATGGGGAAATGACGCGTTTGATCTATCTCAAAACCCGACGTCGCTTGAAGGACACTCCAGCGATGAAACGCGGTTGCACGCTCGTCATCCACATCGGCCCCGGCAATACCCGTGCGCTGCTTTTCAAAAAAGGGGTCATTGCTCGCTACACATCGTATCGACTCGGCACGCACCGCACGCGCGAAGCCGTGCATCAATCGAATGCCGAAGGTGCAGCACTGCTCGATCTCATCCGCCAACACGCCAGTGGCAATCTCGATCAAATCCGCGTCGATTACCTCGGCGAAAAAATCGAAGCCTTGGTGATCATCGGTTATGAAATCCAGCTGATGACACCTTTCCTCAATCAAACAGGTCAGGCCTGTCCGCTGAAAACCATCCGACAACTTACCTACCAAGCGGCGGAACTCTCGGACTACGACTTGGTGCGGAAATACAATCTCGATTACCATACCGCCGAGGCCCTGCTACCCGCTTTGGAAATTGCCATCGCCATCACCGAGATGCTGCGTTTGCCCGAAATTTTCGTACCGGTGTCGGACTACGAACAAGGGCTGCTGCACGACTTGCTGATTTCCAAAACACTCATCGGCACCTTCGAAGAAGAAGTGCTGCGAGCGACTCACATCCTCGCCGAGCGCTATCACTCCGATCCCCGACACGGCGATCACGTGATGAAATTGTGCCGACACCTCTTCACGCATTTGCAACCGCTTCACCAAATGGGCGACCACGAAGCACTCTTGCTGCAATGCGCCGCGATCTTGCATGAAGTCGGCTCTTTCATCAGTCCACGCTCTCACCACAAGCATTCACAATACATCATCCTTAATTCAGAAATTTTCGGCTTGGACCGACTCGATATCACCATCGTCGCACTCGTCGCGCGCTACCATCGTCACTCGACCCCACGCCCTGATCACCCGCACTACGCCGACCTTAGTGCCGATGATCGCGTGCGCGTCTGCAAGCTCGCCGCACTGTTGCGTGTGGCCGATGCGCTGGAGCGAACGCATCATCAACGCGTGCAACAAATCGGCGTGCACATTCAAGGCGATAAGCTCGTGCTGAAACTCAATGGCATCAGCGACGCGGCAGTGGAAAAACTTGCCATGCAATCCAAAGCCGACCTTTTCACGCAAACCTTCGGCCTCACGGTGGTGCTGGAAACGGATTCGTGAAACGTGTCGATGCAGGGCGATCAAACTAGAGAGCAAATCTCCGATGATAGGAAATCCAGCGGCCAACGAGGCTGGTTTTGACAGAATTTCAGAATTTTTCAGAATTTCGTCATGGCAATCATCCCGAGATTCACAATTCCGATCTCGCTACGTTCAGGTTTCCCGAATATGGATTCATCTCCCTCTCTGGTCATTCTGAAAATTCTGAAATTCTGTCAACTCGGCCTGTCTCAATCAAGACAACCGATTCTTCTATGTCTACCCTACAGAGTATGGCTTTCACTAGCTTAATCGCCGCGCGCGTCGATGCCGAATTTTCATTTGTCATTTAAGCATCGCAGCGTAGGTTAAGAACGTGCCGATTGCTTCTTCCATTCCCGCCTCCCCCACTGCATCTGGCGTGGTGTTTCAAGCGGAAAAATTGCGTAAAGTCTATCGCACGGGAGAACAAGAACTGGTCGCACTACACGGCGTGGATCTCACGCTCCATTCAGGAGAACTCGTTTGCCTACTCGGTGCATCGGGCAGTGGCAAGTCGACCCTGCTCAACATTCTCGGCGGTCTCGATGTCGCGACCTCGGGCACCTTGCTCTATCAAAACTGGCCCCTACACGGAGCAAACGATGAGACGCTCACACTGTTTCGCCGCAATTGCGTGGGGTTTGTGTTTCAGTTTTACAATCTCATCCCGTCTCTCACCGCACGCGAAAACATTGCCCTGATCACCAGCATCGCTCATGACCCGATGAGCCCGGAGGAGGCATTGGAGATGGTCGGGCTCAGCCATCGCATGGATCACTTTCCCTCACAACTTTCCGGTGGCGAGCAACAACGCGTCGCCATCGCCCGCGCGATTGCAAAACGTCCGCAAGTCCTTCTCTGCGATGAACCCACAGGAGCCCTCGATGTGCACACGGGCATCACGGTGCTGGAAGCCGTGGAACTCATCAATCGCGAGCTCGGCACTCTCGCGGTGATCATCACGCACAATGCCATCATGGCCGAAATGGCGGATCGTGTGCTGACGCTATCGGACGGCAAGATCATTCAAGAAACCACCAACGCGGAGCGCAAACCGGCTTCTTCGCTGCGATGGTAAGTTTTTTCTGCTCATGATTGCCATGCTTGATCGCAAACTGCTGCGCGAAATGACCCGCATGAAGGGGCAGATCCTCGCGGTGGCTTTGGTGATGGCGTGTGGACTCGCGATGATGATCATGACGCGTAGCTTGATCCTGACTCTCGATCAGACACGCGATGAGTATTATCGCGACTATGCGATGGCCGAGCTCTTTGCTCAATGCAAACGCGCCCCGCAGTCTTTGCTGCCGCGCATCGCAGAGATCGATGGCGTTTCGCAGGTCGAAGCGCGAGTGGTGATGGATGTCACGCTCGATCTCCCCGGCATGGATGTTCCTGCCACGGGACACATGATTTCACTGCCCATCGACGGCTCGCTGCCGAAGCTCAATGGCATCGTGCTGCGCCAAGGTCGGATGCCTCGACCTGATGAACGACGCGAAATCGTGTTAGGCGAAGCATTTGCCGATGCCCATCAACTCAAGCCCGGCGATGAAATCACGGCTGTGATCAATGGTCGACGTGAAACACTGCGCATTTGTGGGATTGGTCTATCACCGGAGTTTGTCTTCGAAGCACGGGCCGGGGAAACCCTGCCCGATCACAAACGCTTCAGTGTGATCTGGATGAATTACCGTGCCCTCGCCATGGCCTACAACATGGATGGTGCTTTCAATGACCTTTGCCTCGATCTCGCGCCATCGGCCAATCCAGAAACGGTGATGCAGGATCTGGATCTGCTCCTCGCACCTTATGGCGCTACGGGCTCTTACCAACGCAAAGAACAAGCATCGGCGCAGCGACTCGATGATGAACTGCGTGTGCTGGAGTCGCTCTCTTTCATCTATCCGATTGTTTTTCTCAGCGTCGCGGCTTTCATGGTGAATGCGGTGCTATCGCGCATGGTGCGCTTGCAGCGCGAGCAGATTGCACAGCTCAAAGCACAAGGCTATTCCTCTCGTGAAATTGGTTGGCATTACCTAAAACTGGTGATGCTAATTGGCTTCATCGGCGCGGCTCTTGGTGCCTTCGGAGGATATCTGTTAGGCAAGCAATTGGTCAATCTTTACACGTTGTTCTTTCGCTTTCCTGAGCTGGAATTCACCTACCATTTTTCCGCGATGTTCACCGCCTTGTTCATCAGCATGGGAGCTGCCACCTTGGGCGTCGCTTCGGTGGTGAAGCAAGCAGTGCATTTGCCACCAGCCGAAGCCATGCGCCCCGAGCCACCCGCTAGCTTTCAACCGTCGTGGTTTGAACGCATGGGCCTCGCGCGGTGGATGAGCCCGAGCTTTCGCATGGCCTTGCGCAATATTGAACGACGTCCCTGGCAGTCGCTCTTCACGAGTGGTGGGCTCGCTCTCGCGACGGGCTTGATGGTGATGCCCGGTGGCATGAGCGATAGCGTCGATCACCTGCTCACCTTTCAATGGAATCGTGCACAACGTCATGATGTGCTGGTTTTTCTCAATGAGCCCAGCTCCGCGCGCGCCTTGCACGACCTCCGCCATCTGCCCGGTGTGTCATTAGCCGAACCGGTGCGCGGCGTGCGTTCGCGACTGAAGTTTGCGCAGTTTTCTCGTAAAATCAATATCACGGGCATTCCCGTGGATGGCGATCTCAATCGTTTGCTCGATGCCAAGGAGGAAGCGATCAAGATGCCGGAAGAAGGCATTTTGATGTCCGCCAAACTCGCCGAAGTGCTCGGTGCACGCGTCGGCGATGAGGTGGAAATGGAAGTACTGGAATCGCATCGACCCAAGTTTTTTGTCCCCATCCGTGGCCTCGTGCAGGACTTTGCGGGAGTGGCAGCTTACATGGAAATCCGCGCGTTGCGACGTCTGATGCGCGAGGGCGATACGGTGAATGGCGCTTACCTTAGTGTCGACCTCCAGCACTGGGATGCATTCATGGCGAAGATCAAAGAAACTCCGCGCATTGCCGTGACGATGGTGAAACGCGATCAACTCCAAGCATTCCGCGATACCACCGCAAAAAGCATCGGCACGCTGCGGACTTTGTATTTCTTCCTCGCCATCATTGTCGCCTTCGGGGTGGTGTACAACAGCGCACGCATTTCGCTCTCTGAGCGAAGTCGCGAACTCGCCACCCTGCGCGTGGTCGGATTCACGCTGCCGGAAGTGCGACGCGTTTTGATGAGTGAGCTCTTTTTGTTAGTCCTGATGGCCATTCCCGCCGGACTGCTTTTCGGGCGTGGACTGGCCTTGTTCATCATGTCGTCGTTCAGCACGGAAACGGTCCGACTGCCGATTTTGATCCGTTCTTCGACCTACTCGATTGCCGCGCTGGTGGTTTTATTGGCATCGGCGATTTCTTTTGCCTTAGTCAGCCGAATGCTGAAACAACTCGATTTGCTCAGCGTCTTGAAAGCGCGCGATTGATGCGCTATGTTCTCACCACACTATCTCCATGGAACCATCACCCGCTCCTACCTCGCGCCCCCCATGGGCTTCGCCCGTCACTGCCACGACTCAGCACCGCTGGCGTCGCGCGCTGCCATGGCTGATTGCGCTCGCCATAGTCGCCATTATCACTTACGGCCTGTGGCCGAAACCGATCGAGGTCGAAGTCGGTGCCGTTTCGATGTCACCACTGGCGGTGTCGATTTTGGAGGAAGGAAAAACGCGCGTGCGTCACCGTTATGAAGTCGCCGCACCCACCACGGGGACCTTGGAACGCGTCGCGCTCCGGCCCGGCGACCCTGTGAAGGCCGGCGAGACGGTGCTTTTTCGCATCAAACCCAGCGCCGCGAGCCTGCTTGATCCCCGGGCTCGACGTCAGGCTGAGGTTTTTTTGGCACAGCAAATCGATGCCGAAAAACGCCAAGCACAAGTCGTCGAGGCCGCTCGCTTGGCACTTGTGCGCGCGCAGGCCGAGCGCGATCGCATTGCTGCGGAAAAAGTCGCGGGCATTGTCTCCGCGACGGAACGCGATGCGATTGAAGCAGAAGCCGCGATCAAAGCCGCGGAGTTGCGAGCTGTGGAGTTTGGACAAAACATCGCCCAATTTGAGGTTGATCAAGCTCGTCTCGCTCTCGAACTGCCCAGTGCCGATGACTCTGATGCCATGCTAACCATCAAATCCCCCGTCGATGGCACGGTCTTGCGCGTCATGCAGGAAAGCGAAACCATCGTCGGCCCGGGCACGCCGATTCTCGAGGTAGGCGACACCACTGATCTGGAAATCGAGGCCGAAATCCTCTCGCGTGATGCCATGACCATTGTCCCAGGGGCCACAGCTCGCATGGAACAATGGGGCGGCGAACCTGCGTTAGAAGCACGCGTGCGCCGCATCGAACCAACGGCTTTCACCAAGATCTCTGCCCTCGGCGTGGAGGAACAACGCGTGCTGGTGTTGCTCGATTTAGTCAACCCACCCGCCAGCGCCAAAACTCTCGGCGATCGCTACCGCGTGGAAGCTCGCATCAATACTTGGTCTTCCGCGAATGTGCTCACGGTCCCTGCCAGTGCCTTATTCCGCATGGGCAATGAGTGGAAAACCTTTGTTGTGCGCCATGGCAAAGCTCACCTCACTCCAGTGAATATCGGCCACTCGGATGGCAAAAAAAGTGAAGTCCTCGATGGCCTCCAAGCCGGCGATCAAGTGATTCTTCACCCACCCGACTCAGTCGCCGATCAAGCCCGCGTCAGCCATCGCTAACGGAAGCGATCACACTTTCACAGTGAACTGATTGATGTCTTTTTCCAAGCCATAGACGACCAAGCAATCGCCTTCCAAAAATCGGAAATCAGGTCCCGGCAAGCCTTCGATCACCGGTAATTCCTCTTTGATCTGAGAATCACCCGCTGCACGACGCACGGTGACGAGGTTTAATCCATGCCGATTCCTCAGTTCGGATTGTTGCAAGGTTTTCCCAATCAAATGCTCGGGACAAACGATCTCCACCACCGCGTGAGTCGAATCGACGACAAAATGCCGCAAGAAAGCACGATTGGAAAGCGAGCGCGAAAACATCTCCGCCGCGAGGGCTTCGACACGGATTTTCCCGCGAATCCCCATCAGATCGAGCAATTGCTCTTGCACTTCATGAAACACGCGGACGTAGATCGATTTCACTCCGATGGTCTGCAAGTGTGCCGTCATCATCAGGCTCGCCTCGAAGTTCTCTCCCACAGCAACGATCGCGACATCGGCCGTCGCCACTCCGAGCTCGATCAAGACATCGCGATCCGTCGCATCTCCCTGCACGGCCAAGGTCACCACTTCTTTGACGGCATCAACATGGCTTTCGTTGTTATCGATCACCATCACCTGATGTCCTCGTTGCGAAAGTTCGCGAGCCATGTTAGTGCCAAAAGCACCGAGTCCTAAAATCACAAAGTTCATAATCGTTAATGAGTAGAATAAGAATTTAACCGAGCGGAACGCGAGCTTCGGGCATACGAATTTTTGATGGTTTGCGTGATCCCAGCAAGCTGAGAGTGAAAGTCAAAATCCCAATCCGCCCCGCAAGCATCGTGCCGACAATCACAAGCTTCGATGGCTCGGACATCTGCATAGTGATCCCGCGCGTGAGCCCTACCGTGCCGAAGGCGCTGACACACTCGAAAATGATGTCTGCTGCTGCCAGTGCTGGATCAAAGAGCCCCATGAGAGCACTCGCCATGGTCACCCACAACAAGCACAAGGCCAATGTCGCCCAGCTGCGTTCGACGGAATCGCGTGAAGCACGACGATCCCACAGTTGCAAATCGCGTTTACCTAACAAAATTCTTTTTAACTCTAACACAATCAACGCCACGGTCGTCGTTTTCATCCCGCCAGCCGTTCCTCCTGGATTGCCGCCAATCGCCATCAACACAAGGGAAATGATCAGCGCAGCCGTGCCATGAGCACCAAAGGAGCTAATGTTGAATCCAGCGGTACGGGTGACCACAGAGTTAAAGATCGCTTCCCACCACCCTAGCCCACTCCCCACATACGCCAGCGCGCCGCCCACCAATAACACCAGCGTGCTTGTGAAAGCCAATCGACAATGCACGGACAAACGCGGCATCATCAACTCCTGACCATGCAAGTGCCGCCTCCACCATGCTCGGACATATCGTCCAATTTCACTAAACAAGGCGAAGCCAAAACCACCCAGGATGATCAATACCATCACGACCGTGTGCACTCCGCGATTGTGCAAGAGCGAGGGATGCATCAAACCATCGCCATAAGTCGAGAATCCTGCATTGCAAAAGGCCGAAATCCCGTGAAAAAGACAATCCCACCACAGCTTTGAGGGCGATAGATGGGTGCCCTGCCACAACCAGCGCAAAAACAACACACCCACCAATTCAATCAACAAAGTCCACCCGACAATGTGCCAAACGAAGCCGCCCACTCGACCGAGGTTTTCTTCACTCAACAAATCCCGCAAGGCCACGCGATCGCGCAAATTGAAACCCTGCCCGGCAATCAGTGCGAGAAAATACGTGAGCGTCATCACGCCCAAGCCACCAATCTGGATCAAGGCTAACAAAATCGCTTGACCAGTGAAGGTCAGCGAGGTCTCGACGTTGACCGACGACAATCCTGTCACGCACACCGCACTGGTGCTCATGAACAAGGCATCGACCCATGCCAATCCTTCTTTGCTGGCATTGGGAGTCATCAGCAATCCCGTGCCTACCACAATGATCAAGACAAAGCTAATCACCCCGATCAATCCCGGCGACATAGTTTGAAACCATCGTTGATCTCGCATCAATCGAATCATTCGCACGGCCGTGGGTAAGATCAAATTCACTTGTACCACGCCCATCGCCACGTAGGGCACGGATGAACGCGGAAAAATGGTATCCCAAAAGGCCCAAGTGCGCTCACCCAAGATCATCTGCAAACCCGCAAGCAAGGGCAGCGCCAATAAAATCAAACCACGACGCAAGTGCTCAGCTTTGCGATCCAGCAAATTCAGTACGAGCTCGACCAATGCCGCTAAAATGACCATGCCCCAGGTCACTGCCCGAATGGTCTTCAAGGTCGATGTCGCCACTGGCCAACCAATTTCCCAGACCAAGGTCACGAATGCCAAGCATCCACAAAGCGAGGCCAACCACACCAAACGCTTGGACCATGTCTCGCGTGAGATTGCATCACTTGGTTTCGGTAGCCATTCCACACAGCAAAACTAAATCAGCTCGATGATTTCGACAAGCAGAATGCAACCGGTCGTTAGCAACTCGGAAAGTCAATACAACTTCAAGCAATCCTCCATTACTTAACGCGCTCAGCCTTAAAGTGATCGATCAAAAATGCTGCTTGTTTGGTTCCCAAGCCACTGAACAAAAGCAAATGCGCACTGTCCCAAGAAGAGCGACAAGGCAGTCGACGAAACTCAGTTTTCTGACCATCAGCTCGCGTGATGATGACGTCATACGTCCCAGTCGAGGTCGTGGCAGTGATTTCCACACGCAACCACTCACCTGCTTTGAGATCGGTCAATGCATGGCTCGCTTCATGATTCGCCACCAGTCGACCTTGTTGCCAACGCAGATAGGGTCCCGCAGCAAATTCTCCTGCTTGATTGCGCATTTCAAAAAACCAGTCGGCATTCTCTTCGGCCATGATATCAAATCTCACGCGAAATGTTCCTGCCTTATCCCACTGCGGATGAATCTCGAGAACGGGATCATAATGCTGCGGCAAGTCTGGAGCGTCTTGAATTTTCAGACTGCGCTTGGAACCACCATCGAAAGGCGATCCTTTCTCATCCGTCACCCCAATGCTATCACCTTTTTGTCGCGATGTGTATTGGACGTTTTTGATGCCAATGCTACCCACCGCCACGCTTTCAAAGGTTTCATCAATCTGATAAGGCGGTGCTGGCCATGGCTTGGCATCACGATCCCAGTTCTCATAATGATGGCCAATGGCCGCCTGTTTCACCCACGCTGAATCCTCTTTGCGCACGCCCGCTAAGGTCAGATCCCATGGCTTGAATCCGATTTTTTCTGCTGGCGATCCTGGCTTGAGGCGAAAGTCTCGCTGCGCCAAGTTTTCAAACAAAGGATCTGCGTAGAGGCTATCGAGATCTCGTCCCCATGCTTGCCACTGATCCCAACTGATCTGACCTTTGCCCAAGAATGCAGGCTTTTGCCCATCGCTCGTCCAGTATAGATTGCGCCGAAATACCAAACTATCTTTCGGATCACCACGCTCGATTTTTTGATAGCGGCTCCAGTTCCACTCGCCTCCATCAAGCAAAGGCGTCGCTGAGTCCCAGACGACGATATTGTTGGTGTAGCGAAATCGCAGTCGTGCTTCATTGCGAGACGCTTGGATTTGCGCGGACTTGCCAAAGGCGAATATGTTGTTACGCACGGTATTGAAGTATCCGTAGTGCTGATGAAAGCCCGCATTCCAAGTATCGTGCACGAGGTTGTTTTCCATCGTGGTGTCGCTCGCGCCTTCGTCATTGTAGAGTCCCCAACCACCGTAGCGATGGCTCACGATGTGATGGATGTGATTGCCCCGCACGATGGTACCGGGCGATGTTCCCAATCCATAATAGCCTCCCATATCACTCAAATAGCCCCATCCCAAGTGGTGGATGTGATTGTTCTCGACCAAGGTCTCGCGCGAAGCGGTATCGCCGTACCCCCAGTTCCACCCTGCGCTGACTCCGGTGTAATAAAAGTCGCCAATGTCGCAATGGGTCACCGCGCACTTTTGCGTATGAGTCAATGCCACACCACAGGCACTGGGATGACGTCGACCACCATGCTGGATGATGCAGTCATCGATCACGATGTGATGATTTACTCGTTCATCATCCGGACGCCCCATTTCCCCAACATAAACCCCACCACCTCCGAGGTCGTGCAGATGAGTGTGTGTGACCGAGCACTGGGAGCAACCATTCTTGAACCAAAGGCCATGTTGCCCCGTATGAGCGATTTCACAGCGGGAAAAATGCACCTCGCGTGAATCTTCGATTTCGATGCTGCCATGGGTCGACATCGCCGCCTGGATGTCATGCAAACCTTCTGCGGGATAAAGGTCATGACTGTGGTGAAATCGTATGCCCTCAAAACGCAGGTCGCTCACTCCGCGTGCAATGATGAATTTTTCAGCAACGGGCACGATGACTTCTGCTGTGTTCATATCCTCATCGGGCAGTGGATGATAAAGCAATTCACCACGCACACGATCGAGATACCATTCGCCGGGAGCATCGAGCGCCGCCCGATAGTTTTCCATCCAAAACCGCTGATCGGGCTCGAACTCGACAAAGGGATAACGCGAACGACCTTTGATTTGCACAGCATGTGAATCGCGCTGCAACGCCTTGACCCGACACTGACCGACAACCCAGGCATGGGTTACGGTAATCAAGACATCATCTCGCTCTGCTACAGGAATTTGATGAATTTCTTCCCACTGTTTTGGGGCGACACAGAACGCTTGAAATTTACCATCTTCTGTCACATCAGGAAAAATGTTGGGCGCTACCGCCGAGGTAATGTGATAAAAACCTTTGTTAGGTGATCGAGCGAGAGTGGCACGTCGCCCATTCACCCAAAGTTGCTCGAATTTCGCTGATGGATCGCTCAGTTTCGCTTTCCATAACTCCCCTGCTTGCTCCCAACCTGTGATCTTCTTTCCTGCTGTGAAGGTGGCATTTTTTCCCGACCAAATGACTTGTGAGTCGCGCTGATCAAGCACTAGTGGCTCGGTCAGAGAATAACTACCCGCAGCCACCACAATCCGCACCGGCTTAGGAGCCAATCGCGCCGCATCACGCGCCGCTTGCACGGTGCGGATGGGCCCATCGGGCGATAGCAAAAGATCGGCAGCATCGGCTGACCATAACAGCAAAGGAATCATCGCAAGTCGCAAGCATTTCATAAGATCGTAGCCAGCACGGTTGCGGCAGGCGCTTTGTCTAATGGATTCCACGAAACTCCGCAATCTCCAATGAAATGAATCATTGCCAAAGAAATCACGTGTACTCCTGCAAATGCGATTTTCCTCCTGCAAATTGCAATTGAGCATTGGCAAATCATCGGTTTCCTGTCATTTCCCAAGGCATGCAACGCGTCAAAACAGCCGTCGTCGGTGCCAGCGGTTATACTGGGAGCGAGTTACTCCGACTCCTTTTGCAGCATCCTCAGATTGAACTTTGTGCCGTGACCTCACGCCAAGAAGCCGGTCGCTCGATCGAAAGTCTGTTTCCTCGCTACCGCGGTTTGTCAGGAGCTGAGCTTTGTTTCATCGAGCCCGATGCCGATGCCATCGCCGCAACAGGAGCTGTCGTCGCTTTGCTCGCACTCCCTCATGGTGTCGCGGCCGAAATTGCGACCGCTCTGTTAGCTCGCAATATCAAGGTCATTGACCTCAGTGCCGATTTCCGCATTCACGATCCTGCTGTCTATCAGGAATTCTACCAACACCCCCACCCCGCTCCCGAGCTGCTGGCGCAAGCGGTCTATGGCTTGGCAGAAGTCCACACCGACGCCATCGCTCAAGCATCACTGGTCGCTTCTCCCGGATGCTACCCCACCAGCATTCTGTTGCCTCTGATTCCGCTGCTGCGCGATCAACTCATCGATCCCACCACGATCATCGCCAATTCTCTCAGCGGCGTCAGCGGTGCAGGAAAAAAGGCCGATACCGCGTATCTCTTTTGCGAATGCAATGAAAGCCTGCGCGCCTATGGCATCCCGAAGCACCGACATCTGGCCGAGATCGAACAGGAGCTCTCTCTTGCTGCCGGAACGCCCGTGGTGATGACCTTCATCCCGCACCTCGTTCCTGTCAATACGGGCATTCACTCGACCATCACCGCGCAACTGTTGCCGGGAGTCGATGCCACTGCGATTGGCAACTCATTGCAACAGGCTTACCAGCATCAACCTTTCGTCCGACTCCTCGGAGCAGGCGTTTGCGCTGATACGAAAAATGTGACGCGCACGAACTACATCGACATCGGTTGGCACATCGATGCACGAACGAATCGACTCATCATCACCAGCGCCGAGGACAATGTCATCAAGGGTGCGGGCGGCCAAGCGCTGCAGTCACTCAATTTGATGTTCGGCCTCGATCCAAAAGCAGGATTGCAATCCGTCTAATCTCCCGCTAAAGAATTCGCTTCGCTGACATGGAAACACATTTCACCAAAATCAAAGGCGGCATTGGTGCCCCTCTCGGATTCGTTACCTCTGCCATTTCCTGCGGCATTAAAAATCCCGACGCCACTCGTCTTGACCTCGCTTTGATCCTCTCGGAGGCACCTTGTGTTTCTGCGGGCACTTTTACCACCAATCGCGTCAAGGCCGCTCCGGTGAAGCTCACTCAAGCCCATCTCCGTCGCGGCGAAATCCGCGCCATCATTGCCAATTCTGGAAATGCCAATGCCTGCACCGGCGTGGTCGGCATCCGTGATGCGAAGTCGATGTGCCAAAAGGTCGCGAAGGAACTCAACATCAATGCCTCAGAAGTCGGCGTTTGCTCGACGGGAGTCATCGGCCTGCCGATGCCGATGTCGCGCATCGAACCTCGCATCGCCGAGCTCGTCCAAGCCCTCGGTCCGAAACAAGGACATGATGTCGCCGCTGCGATCATCACTTCTGATACTCATCCCAAGGAAATTGCCATTTCGCTCGACATCGATGGCCATAAGGTCCGCATCGGCGGCTGTGTCAAAGGTGCTGGCATGATCAGCCCGAGCATGGCGACGATGCTTTGTTTCATCACCACCGATGCTCACATCACATCGGATTGCCTACGCAAAGCGACCTTGGAAAGCGTGGAAAATTCTTTCAACCGCATCACCATCGATGGCGACATGAGCACCAACGACACCGTGCTTGTTTTGGCCAATGGCCGCTCGGGCATGCCCATCATCCGACGCAATTCTCAAGCCTGCAAAATGTTCCGTGCAGGACTGCACTATGTCATGCTCGAACTCGCCAAAGCGGTCGTGCGCGATGGCGAACGCGTGACAAAGTTTGTCACCGTAGAGGTGAAAGGGGCTCGCACGTATCTCGATGCGAAAAAAGTCGCCGAGGCCGTCAGCAAATCGGCCTTGGTGAAATCATCATGGAATGGCGGTGATCCCAACTGGGGACGCATCATCCACGCCGTGGGCTACTCTCGCGCTCGCATCCGTGAGGAACTGGTGGACATTTTCCTCAATGGCAAAGCCGCCTGCCTCGGTGGACTGCAAGCGCAGACTCCCATGGATGAATTGCGTGCGATCGCCGCTAAACCAGAATTCACCGTGGAAATCCACCTCAACCAAGGTGAAGCCAATTACACGATGTATACGAGCGACCTTTCGCCAGAGTACATCGACTTCAATCGCAGTGAATACGCCTACTGGAAACAAGCCCGCAAAGACGGCCTCATCTAACATCATTTTATGAAACTTGCACTCGACGCCATGGGCGGAGACCACGCCCCATCGGTTAATGTTCTCGGAGCCAAAAACGCTCTCGCACTGTATCCTGCGATTCAGAAAATTTTCCTCGTAGGCGATGGCCCAACACTGGAAGCACAATGCCAAGAGCATCAGCTATCGACGGATCGAATCACCATCGTTCATGCCTCGGAAGTCATTGGCATGGCCGAACCTGGTGCGAAAACGGTGCGACGCAAAAAAAACTCTTCAATCAACATCGCCATGGACCTGGTCAAAGCAGGAGATGCCGATGCCTTCATTTCTGCGGGCAATACCGGTGCCTGTGTCGCTTCGGCTACGATCAAGCTGCGTTTGATCGAAGGCATCGAACGCGCCGGCATTGCCTCGCCGCTGCCGAATGAACACGGTGTCTGCAACATTCTGGATGCTGGTGCCAACCCTGAAGCCAAGCCGCAGCATTTGATCGGCTATGCCATCATGGGCAGCGCCTTCGCCAAGCATGTGCTGGGCGTCGCCGATCCCCTCGTCGGCCTGATGTCAAACGGCGAGGAAGATGAGAAAGGCACGACCTTTACCAAAGAAACATTCGCCTTACTCAAGGAAACGCCCGGCATTCACTTCATCGGCAATGTCGAAGGACACGATCTCTTTGAAACGCCGCTGCACGTGGTTCTCTGCGATGGCTTTACGGGCAACATCGTCTTAAAATCCTGCGAGGCCACCGCCAAGGCCATGGGCAAATGGCTGAAGCAAGAACTCACTGCCAATCCGCTGCGCACACTCGGAGCGGCGATGGCCAAAGGTGCCTTCAAAGCGCTGAAAGAAAAGTCCTCCTATGAAAGCTACGGCGGCTGCCCCTTGCTCGGCGTCAATGGTGTGGTGATCATCGCCCACGGCTCCTCCAGCGCCCTCGCCATCCAAAACGCCCTCCGCGTCGCCATGGAAACCGTGCAAAACAAAGTCAACGACGCCATCCGCGAGGCTCTGCAGTCATAACGAATCATTGAATATCTGTGGTTCTCTTGCGACTGGAAGCATTTTGCATCATCACTGGTAATTCAGGAATCATTGCGATCCCCTGACTTTACAAACCGCATTCGATTAGTTAGAAAGTTGCTAATGACTGTTGCTTCCGCTCATGCATTCTTAATCAAGCATTGCACGATGGCGTTAGGCTTGGCGAGTTGCTTCTCTGGAGCACTTCTCTTGTGTCCATCGGCAGTGGAGGCCCGTGATACCATCACACTCTTGGGGGGAATGTCGCGCATCACGGGGCAACTCACATCGATCACAGAGCAAGGACATGTCGAGATCCGCAGTGCCTTAGCACCTGAAATGGTTGTTCTCCATGCGAGATCCATCGAGCTCATTGAGTGTGCTGATCAGCAGCAAGAAATGGATCTCCCCCGAACGCAGATTGAATTCATCAATGGTGATATCATTCCTGCACGAATTGAGTCTCTCGACGCACAACATTTGACCATTGCTTCACCACATCTTGGGCGACTCGTCATCAATCGTGACGCAGTTGCGACGATTCGCACGGGAAACCAAAACCCCATTCTCG
>JBDLWB010000005.1:0-8313 GCA_039804425.1 Verrucomicrobiota bacterium | reverse complement strand
GGGGTAGCAAAGTATTACGGCTACCGTTACTACCACCCCCAAACAGGCCGCTGGATCAACCGAGATCCGATTGAGGAAAAGGGCGGATTGAACCTGTATGGGTTTGTGGGGAATGATGGGGTGAGCCAGTGGGACTACCTGGGTTGGGATAAATGTCCAGATGGCAAATGCTGCAAGGGTGACAAATGCGAGATTGATACGTGTAAGAAAGGCTCTCTTACCGTAAGACTTGGGAATGTTGATTTGAGAAAACAGCTTCTTAAGGCCCTCTTAGAAAGAACATATGGCGAGCCTGCGGGAACGCTACTGAATGGTCGGCCTGATGATTCCTGCTATAATCAAAATGCGGCATTCATGATAAATCTAAAAGTTCCTCATTGTTGGGAATGCGAACTAGAAGCTGGAGAAAAATTTTTTGGTGCCGATCACGTTTGGGTAAAGTGCAAAGCAAAAAACTGCCAAAATTTAGTAGTTGATACTTTGGTTTTAGATTATTGGAGTAATGCGAATAATGATTTATATAAAGATTATCCATACCCTAGTAAATTAACTTACACTCCACCAGCGAATATCGGATCTCGTCCAGCATGCACCAGATAGTTTATATGCAATTCCGACAAATTATAATTTTATTATATCTACTTTTAGTAGGTATGTCAATATCTAATTCTGTTAGTTGCAAATCGAAAAAAGGCAAGCATGTTCAAATGCTTGCTGAAGCTAAACAGATCCAAAAGTCGTTAATAAAATCAGGGGTAAAAACCAAAGAAGAACTGCAAAAAGAAATTGATCGAGTTGAAGTCGATAAAAAACCACGATGGAAAATTTCAACTAGAAAAAAAATTTTAGTAGAGAGTATAGAATCTTATCGAAGTTACAAAAATCCCAGCGAAAATAGAAAATACAGATATGAAATAAGTAATGAATTCGATATTATTCTTAAACCTGAATTGGTGAAATAAAAAGAGTTGTCGACTTCCCCGATTGCGCGACAGGGCATAAATAGAGTATACAGGTTGTAGGGATCACTCCAAATACCACTATGAAAAAAAGTCGATTCACCGAGACACAGATCGTCTCGATTCTCAAAGAAGCCGATAGCGGCATCAAAGTCAGTGACCTATGTCGTCTATCCGACATCAGTCAGCCAATCTACTATCAATGGAGGAGTCAATACGGCGGATTGAGCGTCTCAGTGGAGCGGACCCACACTCGGATTATTCAAAAAATCAGTGCTTTCTGAACGTCTTGTTTTGCGGGTGTTATTGCTGGTTTTACTTTGATCAAATGGCGAAGACCTATGCGCTTGCTTCTCTTCGATTTTTTCTTTAGGGTATCGTTCCTGTGAGTAAAATAGAATGCCCTCTTTGCACGATGACGGATGTGCTCCGTCATGCGGACCGTTATGAATGTGAGACTTGTGGGCATGAGTGGCTGCGGGAGGAGGAGATGGATGCTCCTGTGGGGGAACGCGTTGTCAAAGATGCGTATGGCAATGTGCTGGCGGATGGCGACATTGTGGCGATGATTAAGGATCTGAAACTCAAAGGTTCTTCTGAAGTGCTCAAGGTTGGCACGAAGTCGAAGCCGATTCGCCTGGTTGAGGGCGATCATGAGATTTCATGCAAAATGGATGGAATCGCCATCGGCCTCAAGGCTTGCTTTGTCAAGAAAGTGATGTCTTGAAGAAGAATTTGCTGCGAAGACCATGCCTACGCATGATTTTCTCGTTCAGCCGAAATCAATCGGCAAGATGGAAGCAAGACGGTCGAGCTCCCCGAGTGCGCGACAGGGAATCAATCGAGTATCGAGGTTGTCGGGGGCTCTCCCCATACCCCTGTGAAAAAAGTGGATTCACCGAGACACAGATCGGCTCGATTCTTCAAGGAGCCGATAGCGGCATGAGTCAGCCAACTTACTATCAATGGAAGAGTCAATACGGCTGCTCAATCATTTGTCTGCCCGCATATTAGTATTAGGAAAGGCATGGATGAAGCAGCGCTTAGCGGCCCTGAAACACAAGGAAATCACGCCAATTTAAAATGTAAAAAGACAGTAGCTACCCGCTAAGTGGTTTTTGTTAGATTTGGTGCCAGGGGGTGGGGTGGTCTTGGGTGGCGCAGGTGATGGGGATGTGGGTGAGGCCTTTGCGGGTGAGGACTTCTTGCATCGTGCGGGTGGCGATGGTTTGGCAATTGCAGTCGCTGCTGAGGTGCCCTAGTACGACGTGCTTGAGGGCGTCGTGGCTGATGGTGTCGAGCAAATCGGCGGCTTGGCGGTTGGAAAGGTGGCCGTGGCGGGAACTGATGCGCTGCTTGATGGTCCAGGGCCTTTTGGTGTCGGCGGCGAGGAGTTCTTCATCGTAATTTGCTTCGAGGTAGAGTCCTTGGACCCCTTGAAGGTGATGCGTGACATCGTGGGTGACGTGGCCGGCATCGCTGATGAGCCCGAGGCTTTTTTGATGGCTGCGGAGCACGTAGCCGACGGGGTCGACGGCATCGTGGAGAATGCGGAAAGTGCCGACCTCGAATGATCCGATGTGGAAAGCTTGTCCTGGCTCGAAGGTATGCCACGTGGCCTCAAGACCGGCATCGCGCAGGACATGGGCAGTGGCACTGCTGGCATAGACGGGGATGGGGCGTTGTTTGAGCAGTGTTTTGAGCCCTTTGACGTGATCGCTGTGCTCATGCGTGATTAAGATCGCGTCGATGTGCTGATTTCCGAGCGTGAGAGCGCGACTGAGCAATTGCTTGGCGCTGAGACCTGCATCGATGAGGAGAGTGGTTTCAAGAGATTGGGCGAGCGTGGCATTGCCACTGCTGCCGCTGCCGAGGACTGCGAATTGCACACTGAGATGATGCGTGAGAAGAGGGGGAAGGTCAAGGGAGATTGGAATAGTGAATAGTGAAGGGTGAAGGTCTGAAGGTCTGAAGGTCTGAAGGTCTGAAGGTGGGAGATGGGGGTGGAAGAAATTGATGATTTTTGATTGTTAAGTTTTGATATTTGATTTGAGGGAGACAATGGGAAAATAGGGAAGGCAGTTGATTGATGATTTTTGATTTTGGTTCTTGCTTTGGGAATGTGTCAGCACGTTGACAGATGGGGTGGGCTCTGTTACCGATGGGGTATGAGAGAGTTGATCAAGCGGGTGCTGGGGAGTGAGCAGGAGCGGGCTGAGGTGACTGTGGCGGGGTGGGTGAGGACGCGTCGGGATGCGAAGACGTTTTCTTTTTTGGAAATCAACGATGGCTCGTGCTTGGCGAACCTACAGGTGGTGGTCGATGCGGGAGTGCCGGGGTATGATCAGGTGGCCAAGATGCTGACGGGGGCGGCAGTGGAGTTGACAGGGCGATTGTTGCCATCGCTCGGGCAGGGTCAGAAGTGGGAGCTGCATGCCGATCAGGTGCGCTTGGTGGGAGAAGTGGCTGCCGATTATCCTTTGCAGAAAAAAGGCCACAGCTTGGAATTTTTGCGCAGCATTTCGCATTTGCGGCCGCGCACCAATCTGCATGGGGCGGTGTTTCGGATGCGGAGTCGGATGGCTTATGCGATTCATCAGTTCTTTCAAGAGCGCGACTTTACCTACGTGCACACGCCGATTCTTACTGCGAGCGATTGTGAGGGGGCGGGAGAAATGTTTCGCGTCACGACTCTGCCCGCCAACCAAGCGGCCAAGGATGCGGATGATTTTTTTGGCAAGCGTGCTTTTCTCACCGTCAGCGGTCAGCTGGAGGGAGAAACCTTTGCGTCGGCCTTATCCAACATCTACACCTTTGGGCCGACCTTTCGCGCGGAAAACTCCAACACTTCGCGTCATGCGGCCGAGTTTTGGATGATCGAGCCCGAGGTGGCGTTTTGCGATCTGGCGGGCGACATGGATTTGGCAGAGGCTTTGGTGAAACATCTGGTGCGCCATGCCTTAGAGAAAAGCGAGGGTGACTTGGCAGTGTTCGAAAAATTTGTCGATCCCACCTTGCGCGAGCGATTGGAATTCGTGGCCGAACGACCCTTCGAGCGGGTGAGTTACACCGAAGCGATTGCTTTGTTAGAAAAGAGTGGGAAGACCTTTGAATATCCGGTGCAGTATGGACTCAACTTGCAGAGCGAGCACGAGCGCTGGTTGACCGAGGAGTATTTCAAAAAGCCCACGACCGTGTTCAACTATCCGAAAGAGATCAAACCGTTTTACATGCGTTTGAACGACGACAACAAGACCGTGACAGCGATGGATGTGCTAGTGCCGGGGATTGGAGAAATTGTCGGCGGCAGTCAGCGCGAAGAGCGCTTGGATGTTTTGTTAGAAAACATGAAGCATCATCAGCTTTCTCCAGAGGACTACTGGTGGTATGTCGACTTGCGACGCTACGGTAGCGTGCCACATGCGGGATTCGGCATGGGATTCGAGCGCATGTTGATGTTTGCGACAGGCATGAGCAACATTCGCGACGTGATTCCCTTTGCCAGAACGCCGGGGTCCTGCGAATTTTGATCGCAAGACCCGGCGCGCTGAGATTACGGTTGCGCTGTGGTGACTTTCCAGCGCATCCATCGGCTTTCGGCATCGCCGCGAGGCGCTGTGGCGGTCAGGCCATCCGTGGTTTTCTCTTGGACGACGCCATCGGTGAACCATGATTCGCCATCGTCCGAGTATTCGGCGCGGTAGCAGGATTGGTCGGACATTTCCTCGTGAGTCAAGTGGATCACAATCTTCTGAGTTTCCTCGTCATAGCCGATGGCGGTGGGCTCGAGATAAGAAATAGTGACACTGGTAGGCTGGTATTCGATGCAATAGGGAAGGCCATCATCGCCTTCGCTGGTGCCAGCGAGAGAGTTGATCGACAGAGATTGTGTGGACATCGATGATGGCGCGATGGGTGCGCTGACAGTGATCGAAATGGTTGTTCGAGCCGTGGCGGCTCCATCAGTCACGGTAAGCGTTACCACAGCTGTTCCCGTTCGATTGGCAATGGGTGTGATCGCGATGGTTCTCTCTGTCGTTGTGCCCGAGAGAACGATGCCAGTTAGAGCAACAAGAGCGGTATTGCTGGACGCAGCGGTGACGCGGAGGTTGAGAGTTGGTGAGTCGATGTCACCAATCTCAAAGCCGATGGGTCCGCTACTTGTGTTTTGCGTGAGATTGACTGGTTGGATGGAAGTAATGGTCGGTGCGTCATTTAGGGCTTTGACGGTGACAACAAAAGTTCGTGATAGGGAAGCATTGGATTCTCCATCATCAGTTACCGTCACGGTGATCGTAGCAGTGCCTGAGGCGTTGGCGACGGGTGTATATTGCAATGATCCGGTTGTGTTAGGAGATTGATAAATGACATTCGGGTGAGGAATGAGATTCGTATTACTCGATGTCGCGGTGATGCTGAGTGTTTGACTTGTTTCATTGGGGGCACCCGCGCCAATCCCGAGAAGAGGTCGGGTTTGCATGAGCGCGTCTTCATTGATGGCGGCAGGGTTCGCGATGACAGCCAAGGTGGGCGCATCGTTGACCGATTCCACCGTAACCGTGAAGCTCGAACTGACGGTGATGAGACCATCGCTGACTTGGATGGTGATGAGAGCGGTGCCAGATTGGTTGAGAGCGGGGGCGATCGTAATCGTGCGGTTATTTCCGGTCCCTCCAAGAATGATGCCAGTGAGAGGAATGAGGGTAGGATTCGAAGAGATCCGGTTAATGCGAAGACGCGTGCCTGCGGTTTCGCGATCAAAAATGGTGAGCGGTAGAGGTGTCGAGCGAGTGTCTTCATTGATCACGAGATCCTCAAAGGAAGAGATCGTAGGGGAGTCGTTGACAGCCGTAATGTTCACCGTGAAAGTTCGAATCAAGGTGTTGGCCGTTGCTTGGCCATCGCGGAGAGTGACGGTGATCGTGACCAAACCAAAAGCATCGGGGCGTGGGGTGAAGGTCAAACTAGCGTGATCATCGCCGGATGTGTAATTCAAAACGGGGGTGGCGATGATTGCTTGGTTGCTCGATGTAGCAGTGATGGTGAGAGTTTGTTCACTTTCCCCTGGTCCTGCTGAAATGCCGGTAAGCTCTACAGTTTGCTCCGCTGAATCCTCGGGGATGATGCGATTGGGGACAGCATTCAGAGTGGGTAGGTCATTGACGGGATTGACGGTAAGCAGAAAACTTGTGGTGCTGGAATGCAAGCCATCGGTGACTGTCAGAGTAATGGTCGCCGATCCCCAGCGATGGGCGGCGGGGCGGATGGTAATCGTGCGACTGGCGGTTGTTCCTGCTAGGATCATCGCTCCATTAGGAACGAGCTCAGAATTGCTCGAAGTAGCAGAAACTTGTAATGCCGTGAGAGGGCTATCAATGTCGCGCAGAGTAAAAGCAATCGCCCCCGTGCTGAGATCTTCATTGATCACGCGGTTGAGGATAGGTGGGATGGTGGGGGCATCATTGACGGGCTGGACCACAACAAGGAACGTGCGTGTGGTGACAGAATTCGAAACTTGTCCGTCGCTGACCCTTACCGTGATTGTGGCCGAGCCCGAAAGATTGGGATTGGGGCGGAAGCTGAGTTGGCCTGTTTCATTAGGACTGGTGTATGAGACGGTTGGATTGGGGATGAGCGTAGGATTGCTAGAGGTGGCAGTAACAGTGATATTTTGAGTTTCGTCTTCTCCTGCCGTAATGCCTGAGAGGTTCACCACTTGGAGTTCATCATCTTCCGAAATGGTGATAGGTTCTTCGATCGCGTCGATCGTAGGCGCCATATTGCTGTTCACGGTAACTTCTAAGGGAGTGCTCGAAGTCATCCAAATGCTGCCCACACGAGGTTGGATTCGAAGCGTATAAGTTGAGCCAGCCACTAATGCTTCTCCCGCAGTCGTGGAATTCAAGGGGACGGAACTGCTGCTTTCAGCAAACTTCGTGGTTTTTCGCCCGCTGAGCCAGTCCATGTTGGTAAAAGTCACATCATCGATGAAGGCTCCCGTGCCATTTCCTGTAAAAGCAGTGGTTCCTGGATCGCCATTTTTTCGAATCAGAAGTCGAATGCGAGTGGGTTTGCCGATCGTTTCTGCGGGCAGTGCATAACTGAGCAGAGAACTGAATGGGGGAGCGCTAATGTTCGTTGTTCCGTCGGGGAGCGTTCCAGCAACAGAGCTGCCGGGGATGTCACGCCATTGGCCATCATCGTTGATGCTGTATTGTGCTACGAATGTCGTTTTTGCATTCGCGATCAGCGCGCGATAATAATTGATTTTCGCAGCCGATCTTGGGTAGAAGACCCGATTGAATTCAATCCATTCCTCCGCTTGAACACTTTTCGTGAATTTGATGTTCAGTGAATACAATCCTGTGCGTTTTAATAAATTCGATCTGGCTTCTGCCGGTGTCGTTGTCACCGGTCCGGGAAGGATCATGGTTTGCGTAGAGTCTTCAGCCCCTTCAACGACGGTTGCGGCAAGAGCGGTTTTTTTTCCGACCTCGAGCTGATATTCTTCAGCGATCTCGATTTTTCCGATCGAATAATTTTTTGTTCCTCCTGGAGCAACCGTATTCGATCCCGTGAGCGTAGGAGGAGTGGCAAGATTGTTGGCGTTGAAAAAAGTGATATCGTAGGTGAAAGAGCTTGGGCCACCTCCTCCGATGTTGCTGACTGTGACTTGATAGGTCGTGTCTGGGTCCGTGAGTTTTTCTTGTAGGATACTTGGAACGCGCCAAACAATGCTATTGTGACCATAGCCTTCACTGCGGTTGATCTGATCAACTGCGATGGAGTTGCCATTTTTTGTAACGGAAATGGTTGCATTCGCGAAGTCGGCATCCGGGTAGCACAGCGACCAATACTCCGTCATGTGTTGACGAGGAAACATGCCCTTGTAGGGCCAGGCGACGAATTGAGGAGTTTGTTCACTGAGTTCTTCATCGCGTTGAAAGACATAAAGGCTATTGGACGCCCGGAAGCCTGTTGTCGGAGGGATGTCACCAGTGGCAAAATGGGTCGATTTATCATAGAAAATCCAGCGGCGGTGACCGGCTGCTTGGTTGTCGATGTCTTCTTTGATGTAGCCATCAATGGCGGCAGGGCCATAGAGACCCACGGCGATGTTGCCAAATTCGCTGCCGTTTGCGCCTTGGGCCGAAAAGCAGATGGAGTTGTTGGTGGCATCAGGATGATGCGTGAGTGAATTCATTTTTGCCACAATGAGCGCGGACTTCTGAGCGGCCTCGCTTTTTTTTGTGATGGAGTCCGGAATATTGGATCCCGTATAGTGTTTTGAATTGGTTAGAACAGTCGAACTCGGATCATTCATGACGATCTCCGCTGGGACACCCGCAAGAGC
>JBDLWB010000004.1:0-13201 GCA_039804425.1 Verrucomicrobiota bacterium | reverse complement strand
GGAAGGTCGGAAGGTCGGAAGGTCGGGGATGTGGAGAGTTTTTTGTTCGGGCGGATGGGTGTTGTTTTCGTTTCGCTGGCTCATGAGGAGACGGGCGGAACTGCGTTGCGGCTCGGGGTGTTGTGGCGTTGGTTACAGGGAAGGTCTTTGCTCGTGTGACCAACCCTGGGCTGGAGGGCGTAACGCCTTTGGCGTTTTTTCGGGGCGTGTGAATTGGGGTAAGATCATGTGCTGTTTGCAGAAGCGTTTTTTGGGCTTTCGTTGTTAGGTCGGGCCGTTGGCCCTCGCATTTTTTGGTTGGCCTGTTTCCCAGGACGTTGCCCTGTTCCCAGGGCGCTGCCCTGGGCTTTCGTAGTGCGCACCTTTGGTGCTTGGGAGTGAGGGGAGGCTGAAAAACTGAAAAACTGAAAGACTGAAATTTGAATTTTTGAAAAATCCGTTCTATCCGTCGTTTGTTTTTTGATTTATCGGCAGGAGTTTTTTCTAAGAGGCGATTGGGGTTGTTGTGGATTTTCCTATGGTTTGATTGTGAATTTCAAACGGTGTATGGTGTCTTGCTTGTAGTCGGATAGATTTTTCTGAGTGATGTAGAGGTAAAACTCACGACCAACTTGATGGCTGTCGGGCGCTGAATCGGCATCGAAGCTGACGAAGGAGGAGTAGGGATGCATGCATCCAGGGTTCATGGCGAGATCTCTTTCCCATACCCAGTCGATGCCGTTGGCTGATGAATAGAGTTTGAGTTCGTGTTTGGCATGATTTTGTACTGTGATGAAATATCGCTGTAGTGGAGCGCAGTAGGTGGCATCGCTGTGAAAATCGTATGCCTGTGTGGTGTCGTTGAGAGAACGACTGTGGGGGATGATTTCTGATCCTGCGCCCGTCATTCCCTCCTCAGTCCATTGGCCGTCGCGGTATTTGGTGAACTTGGGCAAGCGCTCAGGCCTTGCTGCAACGACATCGCGCAGCTTCGCCTTTGCCACGGCGAGTTGGCGATGGTCGGTCGGATTCGGGCCTTCGTGTTCGTTGAAATAAAGATACACTTCGTCGCGGATGATGAGGTAAGGAATGCCGCCGAGGTTAGCATAAAAGTCTCGTTTCGTGCCGTTGCCGCGGGTCGCGATGACATCGCCGAGATAGACCCAACTCGCGCCACCATCTGTGGATTTGGCGAGTCCGATGAAAAAATTGTTGCCGCCATCGCTTCGTCCGTTCGAGGGGTAGAGGTCCTCGCGATGTATGAAGCCGATGAGAGTGCCATCGGTATGCTGATAGAGATTGGGCATCCAACAGCCGCTGGGCCAGGTATGATTGGTGCCTCGGTAATCAAACTGATAGGGTTCGAGTGCTTGTTGCAAAGGTGCATCGGCATTGCCGCGATGACGGTAGAAATAGGGTTGATGCTCCATTGCCGTCTGGAAAAAGGTCGTGCTACCGTCTTTTTCGCGCAAGGTCGCCCAACTGGCATCCATGGTGTAGGGCATTTGTTCGTCGGTGTAGATCGTTTGAGGTGCGCTGATTTCCAGTCGACTCATGGTTGTTGCCGCTTTCGCGCGTTGCCAGTGGGCATGAATGCGGCGTAGGTCGGCGGCTTGCGCGATTTCAAATTCTGCGCGATCCCTTGTGCCTCTCTGATCTGGACCTCCGACGACGCCCGGGCGTTGGTGGGGGATGAGTGACATCCAGTAATCAAAACGTCGATCCGTCAGTTGACGTACCAATGCCCGAAGTTCTTTGCCGTGCGAAGGAAAAAGTTCTTCTGCATGGACCGCTGTGATGGCGGGTAAACCGAAAAATTCTGTGAGAATTTGCTTTGCCATGATCCAGTGACCGGCTCGATCCGGGTGAGTGCCATCGGGTGATAAAGAAAAGTTCGGATTCGCCTTGCGACCTTCATCGAGCGCACGACGCATCGGCGTGTGGAAATCGACGATGTCCCAGCCCTCGCCTCTTTTGCTGAGCAACCAGTCGGTGTAGCGTGTGAGATTGGCATCATGTCCGGCAAGTGCGGCGTTGCCACGATCATCGTGCACGGGCGGTGTGCAAAAAATGACTCGATCAACACCGGACTTGAGAGCTTGCTGACGGAGATGAGTGATGGCTTGAGTATAGCGAGATAGACCTGATTCATCGGCGGGCAATGCGCCACCATCGTTCATCCCATAGCAGACAAAAAGAATGTCAGGTTGGGTGATTTGCAGCACGCGCTGCAATCGTGCACTAACGGCAGGGCGCGGAAAGTGATGTGCTTGAATGTGACCAAGATTTTCATTTTCTGTTAGATCGGTTGCTGTTTCGCTAGCTAAGCCGACGTTGATCACTGGGTGGTTGAGGCCTTGTGCGAAGAGCGCGCATTGGACATCGACGACATAATCTCCAGCCTGTGTGATGCTATCGCCGAGATAAACGATTTTTGCACCACGAGGTAATTGTACTTTCGAATGAGGAAGGGGATCTGTAGTCGGTTCGACCGCCATAACGGGGGCGCAGGTGCTGAGAACGAGAGACAAGAATCGGCAACGTAAAAAATATCGGTTCATGATCGGAGAGAAAAATGCTGCAAAGAAAACGTTGTCACGCTGGCCGACATTTCATCTGATCATTCACCCAATCAGGTGAAGTAGATCTAACGATTTTTTTGCGATTGGAGGAAATGCCAAATCGCTTCGAATTGCTGACGGGCGTCGTTTTGATATGCTGGGTTCGGCGATTTTCCTGCGGGAGCATATTGCGGCATTTTGGTGCCGGGCGTGATCGATGCCGGGTTATCCATCCATCGATGATACCATTCGTGGCGGAGGCGCGAGCCGATGAGTTCGAGTGAGATGCCTTGCACTTCAAATGCGGCAGTCGGTCCTATGTCGCGCAGGCCGTGACAGGTCGTGCAGCCAAAGCCTTTTTCGCTCGAGAGCAATTCTTGTCCTGCCTTGGCGAGCGCGGGATCGACCTTGAATGCGGGCAGTTGTGATTTTTCTTGTGGATTGACGCCATGCCAGCGTGCCATGCCATCGCTCATGGCGGCGGCATGAGCGGCGTACGCAGGCATGCGCATTTCGAGCCAAGGGCGAGTTTTTTGCGGTAGCGCACCGGCGATGACTTGCTGGATGTGATCGGACTGCAACATCTCGCCAATGAAGCTCATGTGGGGTCGTGATTGATCGAGTTTTTCGTCGGCATGCGGTAAGTGGGCAGTGAAAGCGGCAGATTCGCTGTGCTGGGCATCGAGCGAGGCGGGAACTTGGTCGCGCGCATGGCAGGCATCGCAGCGTAGTGTATGGAATTTCCTTTCGGCGGATTCAGCGGCATCGTGATGAGATAAGGAACTCGCACCGCCGGCGCGAAATGCAATCAATGCTTGGCGTTGCGCGGTGGTCAGGACGATGTGAGGAATGGCGGACTTAGGCGACGGTGCGACGCAGCCATGCTGGCTCCAGTCGGCTTGGAAAATGCGCTCCAGCGTCGGCGTGGTGATCTTTTCTGGGGTTGGCATCCCCGCATGACAAGCATAGCAATGATGCTCGCTGGCGATGGTTTTTCCGCGTTCGGCGTCGCCGCTGACTGAAGAGTGAGCCGGCAGAGGAGCCCTCGCGCGGGCGAGCAAGAAGGCGCTCAGTTCGTTCACCTCTTGCTCGTTCAGTTGGAAATCAGGCATGCCACGGTGAGGCGCGTAGGCACTGGGGTTTTTGAGAAAGTTGGCGAGAGCACCGGGCTGGAATTTGGCACTCACGTGATGCAGCGGAATGCGTTTGCCGCTGAGGTCGGGCTTGGTGGCATCGGGCAAGGTGTGGCAGGCGACACAGCCGAGTTGGTGAAATTTCGCGCCGCCGGCGAGGATGGATGTTTCATCGGACGCGGCAGCGGGCTTGGCTTTTGCGCTGCTCATTTGACTGAGAAAAGCGGCCACATCGGCGATTTTTTGCGGACTACTCGGATCTTGTGGGTCGAACATTTGCGGCATGGAAGTGCCCGGGCGCAGCTCGTGGGGGTTTTGGAGCCAGGCGCGCAGCCATGATTCCTGGAGTCGGTCGCCGGTCTGGACGAGTAAGGGTGCGATTTCTTGCAGTTCAGGCATGGGATGTGAGCCTAGCCCTTTTTCGCTTTGATGGCATTTGCTGCAGTGGAGTTCGGCAAAAAGTTGGCGGCCCAGGCGTTTTAGTTGTGCGGCATCGAGATCGGCACTGGCTTGGTGGGAAAAGGCGCTTGCGGGTATGCTTTGACGTTGGCCCTTGAGCTCTTGCCAATATAGGCGGAAGTGCGCGGAGCCGTCGTCGGCGCTGTGGTAGCGGATCTCGATGTCGTGCGCCCCGGGGTTCAGGCGGACGCGAGAGGAGCGCGCGTTGCCCAGCGCGCCTTGTTCATGGAGCACTTCCTTGCCATCGATCTTGAGTGTGGCCTTGCCCGATCCGTCGAAAGAAAAGAACAGGCGCTGGCGTTTTTCGAGGATGAGTTGGCCCGACCAAGTGACTTGAAAGCGTCCTGCGGGAAGGAAGGCCGTGGGAACTTCGCCTTTTTGCAGCCACAAAGCGGGGAGTCGATCAACTCGCGTATCGGTATCGTCAGCGGATTCAAAACGTCCGATCAATTGCGCTGATGACATGCCGCAAAATAGTAGCAAGGACAGGGAAATGCGTAGGAGAGGAGACATGGGTTTCTTGGGTCGGAGAAAAAATACGGTCGAAGTGGCAGGTCTGCTTTGACCTTTCGCTCTTATCCAGTTAAGAGAGCGCCGACATTTCACGATGAAAGATCAGATTTTGCTAGTACAAAACGAGGCGCTCTCTGCCATAACTGCCACCCAAGACTCGCGTCAATTGGAGGAAGTGCGTGTGGCCGTGTTGGGTAAAAAGGGTTCGCTGACGGCGCTTTCCAGCGGCATGAAAGATGTGCCTGCTGCGGAAAAAGGGGCCGTAGGTCAAGCGCTCAACGCGGCTCGTCAAGCGATCACCGAGGCCCTCGAAGCCAAGCAGTCTGATCTTCAAGAAATGGCCGACCGCGCAGCGTTGGTGGGGATTGATCCGACCTTGCCTGCCCGCGCTCTTCCCGCAGGAGCCATCCACCCACTGACCTTGCTGCGCGAGCGCGCGGTGGGGATTTTGCGTCGCATGGGCTTCGCTCTTGCCGATGGTCCGGAAATCGAGGACGAGTTTCATTGTTTTGATGCCCTCAATACTCCCGCCGATCATCCTGCACGCAATGAGAAGGATACGTTTTATTTTGACTCCGGAAAATTGCTGCGCACGCACACCTCGTCGGTGCAAATCCGCAGCATGGAGCGATCGACTCCACCACTCCGCATCATCGCGCCTGGTACGGCGTATCGACGCGATGAAATTGATAGCACGCATCTTTCTGCATTCCATCAATTGGAGGGCTTGTATGTCGATCGCGATGTCTCATTGCCCGACCTCAAAGGAACCTTGGAGGCTTTTTTACAAGAGCTTTTCGGCGCAGGCACGGCGGTGCGTTTTCGGCCGCATTTCTTTCCCTTCACCGAGCCAAGCTTTGAGATTGATGTGAAGCTGGAAGTCAAAGGTCAGGCACCGCGATGGATCGAAGTCGCGGGCTGTGGGATGGTCGATCCCGCTGTGTTTGAGGCAGTTTGCTCCTCCCGTGGCGATCGGGTCTTTGATCCGGAACAAGTTACGGGATTTGCTTTTGGCATGGGATTGGAGCGTCTCGCGATGATTCAGTGGGGGATTCGTGATATCCGCTTGTTGATCGAAAATGATGTGCGCTTTTTGCGCCAGTTTGCCTAACAATTTTTTGCATTGAGTATGAATGTTTCTTGGAATTGGTTGAATGAACACGTGGACCTGACGGGGAAGTCGGTGCAGGAGCTAGATGATTTGCTGACATTTGCCGGCATTGAAATCGAGGGCATTCAGGTCAAGGGTGTGAGCTCGGATCGAGTGGTCGTTGCACAAATCATGGAGGCCGTGCAGCATCCGAATGCCGATCGTTTGAAGGTGACTCAGGTCGATGCAGGTGAAGGATTTTTGCGGCAAATCGTATGCGGTGCGCAGAATTACAAGGTCGGCGACAAAGTCCCTTGTGCCCTTCCTGGCGCAGAGCTCCCGAATGGCTTTACGATTGGTGAGACCAAAATGCGAGGTGTCGAGTCAAAGGGCATGTTGTGCTCCGGTTCGGAAATTGGCTTGGCCGACGCGACGAATGGTTTGTTGATTTTGTCCGGTGATCCCGCAGTGGGCACTCCGGTGAAGTCCTTGTTTGCCTCGGATGTTTTGTTAGAGGTCGAGGTCACTCCGAATCGTCCCGACCTGCTCAGTCACCGTGGTTTGGGCTTTGAGCTTGCAGCCTTGCTGCGTCAGCCGCAAAAGCCTTTGACCATTCCTCAGTTGCGGCCTGTGGCCAATACGGAGTGGATCGAGAATGATGCTCCGGCGTCGTGCCCCTTTTATTCTCTTACCAAAATCACCGGCGTGAAGGTGCAAGAGAGTCCCGAATGGTTGAAGGAGCGCTTGCTTGCCATTGGTCTGCGGCCGATCAATAATGTGGTCGATATCACGAACTTTGTGTTGCATGAACTGGGTCAGCCTTTGCATGCCTTCGATGCCGATGAAGTAGGCGTGCGCATGCACTTGCGACAAGCGAGAGCGGGGGAGTCCTTTGCGGCTTTGAATGGCTCTACGTATGCTCTTCGTGAGCAAGATCTGGTGATTTCCGATGATCGCGGTGAAGTCTTGGCGCTCGCAGGGGTGATGGGCGGTGCAACGAGTGGTGTGACGGAAAAAACCACCACGATTTTGCTCGAGTCTGCGTATTTTACCCCCGCCAAGGTCCGCGCCACAGCACGGGCTCATCAGCTCGGCAGCGATTCATCCTATCGCTTTGAGCGCGGCGTAGATCCTGCGGGTGTGTTACCAGCAGCGTCGCGTGCGATTGAGCTGATCCTGCAGGTCGCTGGAGGCAAGTTGGAAAGTGAACCATCCTACGTGGGGGAACTGCCAACGCTGACCGGTGTGGTGGAATTGCAAGTGGATCGACTCGATCAACTCATGGGCGGGAGCATCGAGCTTTCGGCGGCAGAAGAAATTTTGACACGTCTCGGTCTGGAAAATGCGGGTGAGAATCTCTGGCGCGTCCCGAGCCGTCGTGCCGATTTGCAACGTCACATTGACTTGGTCGAAGAAATCGCGCGCGTGCATGGTTTGGCGCAGGTGCCATCGCGCTTGCGTGGTGCCTTTGTTCCTGCAAGTGAAGTCGACGCCGCCGCCGACCTCGATATGGGGGTTCGTCGCGCACTCGCTGCGTTGGGCTTTTATGAAGCGCAAACGATCAAATTGATTGCCGAAAAGCAATTGGTCGACGCCCTGCCTTTGCGCGCTTTGCAAGCGGGCGATATTGTCAAAGTGCGTCTTCCCCTGAGTGAAGATCATGCCTTGTTGCGCCCCAGCCTCGTGCCGGGATTGGTTGCGACCGCAGAGCGCAATGTGCGACAAGGAGTGAAGTCCTTGCGTTTCTTTGAGATGGGGCGCGTATTCCGACACAGTGGCGGTGGAAAGGCTCGCGATTTGGAATCGGAATCCCTGGCGTTATTGGTTTCGGGCCCACTTGCTCCTGATTCTTGGAATGGCAAAGCGCCGCAGGCGACCGTGCATGATGTCAAAGCGATTCTCCAGCAACTGTTGCCGAATTGTCCTCTTCGTTTGACTCCGAAAGAGCGTGAAGGATTTGTTTTGGCCTGCGATGTCCAGGGTGGCGAGAGCAACTTCGGAGTCGTCGCCAGACTTCGTCTTGCCCGCGAGCGCGAGCTTGATTTCAGCGACCCAGTCTGGGTGGTGGAATTGGACCTCGGAAAAGTGCGCAAGTGGCTTGGTCGTCGTAAAGACGTCGTCGAGCTCGCACAGTTTCCTGCGAGCTCACGCGATGCCGCAATGGAACTGCCTGCCTCCACCACAGCCGCTCAGTTGGATCGCGTGATTGAAAAGCTCGCTTTGCCCTTGTTGGAGCACTTTGAATGTTTTGACGTGTTCAGTGATCCGAGTGGTGAAAAATTGGCTGCAGATCGCAAATCCATGGCATATCGTTTCATCTATCGCGCCCCAGATCGGACCTTGAAAACGGAAGAAGTCGAAGCCGCGCATCAGCAAGTTCTGCAAGCTTTGATCAAGGAGCTTAGCGTGCAATTCCGCTAGTTAGTAACATCCTGCCTCGCTCGCCACTTTCGGTGCAGCGGGGCAAATGCCAAAAAAGTTTGCAAAGATGAAATTCCTCGTTTGACATTCCCGCCATTTTTTGGCTTTTGTATTTTCACACGAGACAAGACCCATGAGCGACGACCCTAATGTGCCGAAAAAACAGACCGCAGCGATTCCTCTCAAAAAAGAGACGGTGCGCGTGACCCTCAGAGCGAGCGAAGCACCTGCGATGCCATCTGCCACAGTTCCCGTGGCTCCACCGACAGCCCCAATGGTTGCTTCTTCTGTCACAGCTCCGATTGCACCGAAGCCTCCGACTCCGACGGTGAGTTTGACTCGTCCACCAGCTGCGACACTGCCTGCGGCTACTGTGCCCGCTCCCACAGCTCCTGGGGGACCACCTGCGCCTGCGCCCACGATTCCTCTCAAAACGGCGGGTCCTATGGCGCGCCCTGCTCCCGCTCCTACGATCAAGCTCAATACCGCGCCGAGCACTGGTGCTCCTACCATTAAACTGAATACTGGCACACCCATGCCAGGTCTTGCCGCGCCATCGGCAGCGACCAAACCTCTCGTGGCTCCTCCTGCACCAGGCGCTCCGGCCATCCCGGCTGCTGCACCGACAAAGCCACTGCAGGCTCCTTCGTTGACAAAGCCTGCTGCCGCGACATTGCCACCTCCAGCGAATACGATCGCGCTTCCTAAAGCCACGGTCCAGTTGGCTGCACCAACAAAACCATTGGGCACCGGTGGTGTTTCTGCGACCCAGAAGGCTACCTTGGCGATCTCTGATGATGAGGATGAGTCCCCTGAAGACGATACGATGACAACCGTTTTGTCGATCTTTGGTTTCGTCGCGGCATGCGGTGTTTTGGTATTCCAGTGTCTCTCGATTGGTATTTGGGACGGTTGGAGCGAACTTCTTTAATTTACACACAACTTCTTATGGTACTTCCTATCATTAACATCGTCCTTGGTTTAACTGCTCTTGCTATCGCCATCATGACGTTCATTTCTCCGATTTAACCCTCGGAAATAAGCTTAATCTTCGAACGACCTCAGTAGATTACTACTGGGGTCGTTTTTTTTTCATACCTATCGTAAATTCTCTCGAATTCGTTCTGTCAGTCGATTGCTGGCATGCCATTCTCGAAGCAGATGATTCATAATCTATCTGCAGAGTTGGAACTACGAACTAGCTTTATCCAGAAGCACTCAAGGGTTAATCAGTGATTTTTCTATCGTAAAATTAAAATGTTACCGCGCGAGGACCGACCCCTAAGTTGCTCTCTAGGTGGCGATTGGTTCGATGGATATGAGTTGCAGCGTGGGTTCGTCTTCTTGGCGGGCTTGGGCGAGATCGACCGTGAAGATGACTTGCCAGTCATTCAGTTCATCGGGATCGACGAGGACTTGACTGACCTTCCATTTCGTCGGGGGCGAAAGGACCTCGATGTGCGTGTGGCGACCATTGCGCGCTTCGGTGGTGAGGAGGAAATTTTCGTGCTCGTCGTAATAGGGGTCGATGGCTTCGACAAGCGACTCCGGCGTCCAGTCATCGTGGCTGAGGAGAGCGAGAGCACGGGCATATTGACCGTATTGCAACTGCTGGAGGAAACGAAAGATCTCCGTGCGAATCAGCGCGGTGAACTCGCGTTTGTTGCGAGTGATATCGGGAGGCGGAGCGGGAGCGGCTTCTTTGGGCTGCCATTGAGGATTTTTCAGGCGTTCCCATTCCTCTAGCAAACTCGAATCGGTGCCGCGCAACACCCCGGCGAGCCAGTCTTCGATTTCTAACAGATTTTCATTTTTGCGCTGTTCTGGAACTGTTTGGGCAAGGACTTTGTAAACGCTGGCAAGGTGGCGCAGCAGCAAGCCCTCAACGCGTTGGAGGTCGTAGTCATTGATGTAATCGGCGAAGGAGCGAAAGTTTTCAAACATCTCGCGCGCGATGCTTTTCGGCCTGATGTTTTCTTGTCCGATCCACGGGTGCTGGGCGGCGAATTGATTGAAGGTGTGATAGATGAAATCGCGACAAGGCTTGGGGTATTCCAGTTCCTCCAGTCGCTGGATGCGTTCGTTGTAGTCGATGCCGTCATTTTTCATCGCGGTCATCGCCTCGTTTTTCACGCGGTCGAGCTGCTTGCGCAGGATGATCTCGGGATTTTCGAGAATCGCTTCGCAGAGGCTCAAGACATCGAGCGCGTAGTTCGGCGACGCGGGGTCGATCAAGGCGATGGTATCGATGAGATACAGCGAGAGGGTGTAATTGAGCGAAAAGTCCTCTTGGAGTTCGATGTTGAGCGAGAGCTTCGTGCCATCGGAACGACGCTGGGCGGGTGGGATGATCGTCAGCAAGCCGCGCTCGACAAGCGAACGGAAAAGTTGTCGGGCGCGTTTGCGGTGCTTGATTTTCTGCGCAGGGCCGTCGTGCGAATCATCGATCAATTGCTTTACCCCACGGCAGGCATCGCCGGGGCGCTGGAACATTTGCAGCAGCATGCCGTGAGAGACTTGAAAGCGCGAGGTCAGAGCCTCCGGTGGCTGGGTTTGGAGTTTGACGAAAGTTTCTTCGCTCCAGCCGACAAAACCATCGGGCGCTTTCTTCTTCATCAGCTTCTTCGCCTTGCGGGGATCACCGCCGATTTTGGCATCGATCTTGGCGTTTTCGATCACGTGCTCAGGTGCTTGGCAGACAACATAGCCGACATTGTCAAAGCCGCGTCGGCCTGCGCGACCGGTGATTTGGTGGAAATCGCGCGACGGCAAAATTTTCGTTTTCTCGCCATCGAACTTGCTGAGTCGGGTGAGCAACACCGTGCGGATGGGGACATTGACGCCAACGCCGAGCGTATCCGTGCCGCAGATGAGCTTGAGCAGACCTTGCTGAGCGAGCTGTTCTACCAGAATTCGATACTTCGGCAAAAGACCGGCATGATGCAGGCCGATGCCATGCTTGAGGTAGCGCTGCACCTCCTTGCCATAAGGGCTGGCGAACTTCACGCCGCGCAGAGCCTCGGTGATGCGAGCCTTTTCCTCCGTGCTGCAACAATTCATGCTCATCAGATCCTGCGCGGCCTTCGCGGCATCGTTCTGCGTGAAATGCACCAGATAGATCGGCGCTTGTTTTTTCTCTAACAGCTCGGCGATGGTTTCATCGATGCCCGACATGCTGTAGCGGAACTCCAGCGGCACAGGACGAGTCGTGCCCGCGACGAGGGACGTGGGTGCACCGGTGAGACGAGAGAGTTCGCGTTGGAAAAATGCCGTTTCGCCGAGCGTGGCCGACATCAGGAGAAAGCGCGACTTCGCCATTGTCAGCAGCGGAATTTGCCAAGCGACACCGCGTTCGCGATCCGAGTAATAATGGAACTCATCCATGATCACATCAGAAAACGGCGAATCAGCGCCATCGCGGAGGGAGTAATTGGCCAAAATTTCCGCCGTGCAGCAGAGGATGGGAGCATGGCGATTCACCGTCGCATCACCCGTTGCCATGCCGACATGTTCTGGGCCAAACTCACGGCAGAGGGCGAGAAACTTTTCATTCACCAGCGCCTTGATCGGGCAGGTGTAAATCGAGCGTCGACCCAGTGCCAGCGAGCGAAAGTGCATCGCTGTGGCAACGAGCGACTTTCCTGAACCCGTGGGCGTATTGAGAATGACATTTTGGTCGCTAAAAATCGATAGGATGGCTTCCTCCTGAGCAGGGTAAAGCTCCAGATTTTTCGTGGCGACATACGAGCAAAAAGCATCGAGCAACGCATCGCTGGTTCTCTGATCCGGCGGTGGCAAGCAGTCGAGAAGCGGAAAAGAGGACATGGAGCGAGAGAGTCAGGAGAAACGCGTTGCGGAGGAGACTCACTCCTTTTTCGGCAGACCAGCGGCGAGCCAAGCGTCCATGCCGCCCGTGACATTGATGACATCGGCAAAGCCCTGATCCATCAGGAACTGCGCGGCACGCGCCGAGCGACCACCGGCCTTGCAGTGGAGATACAAGCGTTGCTCCTTCGGCCAATCTTGCGAGGCCTCGGGAATTGTCGCGAGCGGAACCAGCTCACTGCCCGAGATGGCAGCAGCGGCGTATTCATCGGGCTCGCGGACATCGATCAAGCGAATGCCGGGGGAGGTCGTCAGCAGCTCGTGGAGTTCATTGACAGAAATGGCAGGGATTGTGGACATGGTGCAGTGGGTAGGGGCGTTCGTTTGTGGATTAGAGACGTGAAAAAGGCGAGGACTTTTGCCGCAGAGTGCGCAATCGGGATCAGGCGCAAGGGCGATCTGGCGAAAGCGATTGCGCAGGGCATCGTAGCAGGTCATGTGACCGATCGCCGGTTCGCCGATACCGGTGATCAGCTTGATCGTTTCCATCGCCTGCATGCTGCCCATGATGCCAGGGAGAGCGCCGATCACTCCCGCCTCTGCGCAACTCGGCACCGCGCCGGGAGCGGGGAGTTCCGGCAAGAGGCAGCGGTAGCAAGGTCCACCCCGATGCGGGGCAAAGACGGTCATTTGCCCTTCAAACTTCTGAATCGCGGCGTGGACCAGTGGGATCTTGCGAAAAAATGCCGTATCATTGGTGAGAAAGCGCGTGGGGAAATTGTCCGAGCCATCGACGATCACAGCGCACCCTTCGCTGAGCGATAGGGCATTTTCCGGCGTAAAGCGGACCGCATGCGTTTCGAGTCGGAGAGTCGGATTCAGATCGAGCAGACGCGAGGCCGCTGATTCGATTTTCAGTCGACCGCGAAACGATTCGCCGTGGAGGATTTGACGCTGCAAATTGCTGCTTTCCACGACATCGGGATCGACAATCACCAAATGCCCGACTCCCGCGGCGGCGAGGTAAAGAGTCGCGGGCGAGCCGAGCGCTCCCGAGCCGATGCAGAGAACTTTCGCGTCGAGCAAACGTTGTTGCCCAGCGATGCCGAGCTCAGGGAGAATGATTTGTCGCGACCAGCGTTCCATAGAAAAATCGTTAGAATGGACCATCAAAAGTCATGATATTTTCCACGTGTCGGGTGTGCGGGAAAAGATCGAAC
>JBDLWB010000003.1:0-2718 GCA_039804425.1 Verrucomicrobiota bacterium | reverse complement strand
CGGTCGATACGATCTTTGCCAGTCATGGCAAGGGGACTTTTGCGGGACGTTACCTCCGCATCTCATCGAACAGCCCCATTCCCTATTCACCGCAATTGGCTGAAGTAGAGGTTTATGAAAGTCGTATAGCCACTCTTGTCGAGGCACGCGCAGACGGTCAAAACCTTGCCATCGAGGATCGACTCATTGTCCCACCGGGCTCTCTGCGTCTTGCTCTCCGATGGGAAATTCCCCAACCCGGCATGCCGTCGAAAACGGCAATCCGCTGGCGTTTACGTGGTTCGCAGGAAGAATGGACGGAATCAGCGAATCTCGCCATCGAAATGGCATGCCCACCACCCGGAGCATACCAGTTTGAAGTCCAAGCGCTGCACAGTGATAATCTCTGGGATTCGACGATCGCATCACGCACGATTGTCGTGAAACAACACTGGTGGCAAAACCTGTGGATTCAGTGTGCCGCGATCACCTCTATTGTGACCCTCGCTATCGCCAGTGGTATGCTGTGGTCGCGTCGACGCGCCGCGCAACAACTGCAACGGCTCCGAGCTGAATCTGCCCTCGCCGCGGAACGCGCTCGCATCGCTCGCGATTTGCATGACGAAATCGGCGCGAACCTCACGCACATTTCCATCCTTAGCACTCTCGCCGCACAGTCTGACTCTGCAACCGAAGAAAACCAACATCACCTCGAAGTAGCTCAATGCGCGCGCGAGACGATTCGCGCCTTCGATGAAATTCTTTGGTCGATCAATCCCAAGGACGACACTCTCCGCAGCCTCTGTCACTACATCTGTCGCAGAGCCGAGGACATGCTCAGCCCTTCCGGAATCGATTGCCGCTTCCAAGGTCACGACCCCCTTCCCGATTTGCCGCTGCCACCCCATTTGCGTCATGAACTTATGCTAGCGGTCAAGGAAGCGCTTCATAACATTCTCAAGCATGCCAAAGCAAAACATGCGCTCATCACTTTTGGATTAGATGCTCATCATGTGTTGCACATTTCTCTTCAAGACGATGGCCAAGGCTTTGATTTCTCCCAAGTTCCATCTCGCCATCAGAGTCGACGGAGCATGGGTCTTGAAGATTTGCAGCACCGTTTGACCAATTTGGGTGGCGAGTGCCGTATCGACAGCGAACTCGGCAAAGGAACTTGCATCACATTCCTCCTTCCGCTATCCCCATGACAGTGAACCCACAAAACCCAAGCAAACCAATTCTCATTTCTTTGGTGGAGGACAATGCAAAACTGGTAAAGTCTTTGTCGACTCTCATCAATTCCACGTCTGATCTGCGCATGCACAGCACTCACACGGATGCGGAGAATGCGCTCGAGATCATTCCGTCTGCACCGCCCGATATTGTATTGATGGACATCAATCTACCGGGAATTTCTGGCATCTCCTGCGTGGAAGCTCTCGCCACTCGCCTCCCTAAGCTGCGCATTGTCATGCTCACCGCTTTCGAGAATAGCGATGACATTTTTGCCTCGCTCGCCGCCGGTGCTCATGGCTATTTGCTCAAGAGCATGGAGCCGACGCAGTTGCTGGATTCCATCCGAGAAGTAGCTAAGGGAGGCTCTCCGATCTCGGGCAGTGTCGCGCGCAAAATTGTTGAGTTTTTCCGCAACAAACCGAAGAAATCCGAATCTTCCTCGTCGATCTCTCCACGTGAGGAAGAAGTGCTGCGATTGCTGGCAGAGGGTTATCCCTATAAGCATATTGCCGATGCCATGAATCTTTCGATGGGCACGGTACGCACCTACATCGAGCGCATTTATACCAAACTCCACGTGCACAATCGCACGGAGGCGGTGATCAAGTATTTTGGCCGCGGAGCATGATCTCATGAAGAGTGGATGAAAGAGACTTGTCCGATGTTTATCCGACATGACTCATCGATGCGTTGTGGTATTTTGATCACGTTACTCAATCCAACCCACTCCAGTATTCATGAAACCCATATCGATCCTCTGTTCGGCAGTCGCATTGATCACGACAAGTATGTCAGCATCTGCGGCCGCTACAGTCAACTACACCAACTACACCGCCGTGAATGCGGCCGACACCTCCTGGATCGTTACGCCTGCTGGCGGCACGCAAATTGCCGCTTTTAACGTCGGCGGCGGTGCAACAAGTTACGGCGGCGTGAACTGGCTTAATACAATTGGCGACGGCGTGCAAAACACTGCAACTGATATCGATTTCTATTACCACCAACCAGGTGTCACTTGGGCACCGGCTGTTACTACCTTTTACTCGGGTGGCCCCGCTTTGCTGAATGACGGTGCTTACTGGCCAGCCAACACAAACGGTGTCGTAGACCTCAATGGCTTTACTATTGGTCAAGATTATCTTGTGCAGTTTGTCTTTGCTGACACTCGTTACGAGGGTGGCACCATGCAAGTGCAAGCTGTATCGGGCGTAACGGGCAATAGCACCACTACTACCTACTCATACACCGATGGCCGCTACCTCGTGGTCAATGCTCAGTTCAAAGCAGATACGGCCAATACACGTTGGACTCCATCGGCAAACGGCGGCACGGGCGAGCAACTGAACGCGATCCGCATTGTTGCGATCCCCGAACCCTCCGCTGCATTACTGGGCGGTCTGGGCATCCTCGGTTTGCTGCGTCGACGTCGTTAAGTTTCTAGTTTGATTGTAACTCTCCATCAAAGGCACGGGAAACACCCGTGCCTTTTTTTATCCGGTTCTC
>JBDLWB010000002.1:0-7816 GCA_039804425.1 Verrucomicrobiota bacterium | reverse complement strand
TCGTGAACTTCGCCAATCCCGACATGGTAGGTCACACGGGAGTGGTAGAGGCCGGCATTCATGCGTGTGAAGCGATCGATCTGGGTGTGCGCTTACTCGTCGAACGCGCGTTGTCCTTGGGAGGAAAGCTTTTCATCACAGCCGATCATGGCAATTGTGAGTTGATGCGCAACCCTGATGGATCGCCGCACACGGCGCACACAACCAACTTGGTTCATGCCTTGTATGTGGCGGATGATGCAGATCAGTATGAGTTAGAAAACGGCATCTTAGCGGATGTCGCGCCGACCTTATTGTCGATGTTAGGAGTGGCGCAACCGCCGCAGATGTCGGGGCGATCCTTGTTGAAGAAAAAGCAGTCCTAATTTTTCCTCATGTTTTCGATTGTATTAGTGGCTCCAGAAATCCCGCACAATGCTGGTGCGGCCGGTCGTTTGGCTTTGGCGACAGGTGCAGTGTTGCATTTGGTCAAGCCACTGGGATTTTCGTTAGAAGATAAATACGTCCGTCGCACGGGGTTAGACTACTGGAAAGACGTCGATGTGCGCGTGTGGGAATCGCTGGAAGAATTGCAGCAAGCAGCGGGCGACGATGCGCGTTTTTGGTATCTCAGTACCAAGGCGCGGCGGCATGTTTGGGAAGTGGAATTTTCCCATGGCGACTATCTCGTTTTTGGTTGTGAGAGCAAAGGCTTGCCTGAAGACGTGGTTTACGGCGCAGGTGATCAGTCGGTAAAAATCCCGATGAAGCCCGGCAGTACGAGAAGTTTGAATCTATCGACAGCGGTAGCGATTGTGCTGTATGAGGCCGTGCGTCAGACGGGTTTTTGAGGCGCGTCGATGCGCGGTGCGGTGTCGCGCGATGCCTCAAAATCACGACAATGCTCGGCTTCGCAGATGGTGATGCGAGTCGCTTCGGCAGAGGGGCTAAAAACGGCGCGTGGTCGATAATCGAAACCTTGTAGAGCATCGAGCGGTCCCTGCCAGTGAGCAACACCGCGATCCCAGAGATCGTATGCTTGAAGCAAGACAGGCGCCGCATGGGGATGTTGTGTCAGAACGTGCGTGCCGCCGCGTAGCAATGCTTCCGCGCGAGTTTGATAGTGTGGTTCGTGACAGAGCGTGGCAAGTTGGAGTAAAGAAATTGCGGCGGTGTGATTGGCAGCGGGTTCGGCACCATCGTAGTCTTCGCGCACACTGAGAAGTTCTTTGCCCAGCAATTCCGTGCGAAGAAGATAACCGTGGTGGGCATCGCTCCAGAATGTTCGATCCAACGAACTTTGCAGTTCGCGCGCAGTGGTCAGCCAAGACTGTTGGCCATCGGCTTGATGGAGTGCAATCAGTGCGGCAATCAGGTTCGCATAGTCGGCAGGCGTGCCGTGGTGTGGCGAGCGATGACCTCGGAAGGTGCGATAGAGTTGTCGACCGTCCCAAAGTTTTTCTAACAAAAATCTTGCGCATTTCTGCGCCGCCGTGAGCCAGTCGGTTCGGTTCATGGCGCGAGCTCCTTTAGCCAAGGCGCGGATGGCGAGAGCATTCCAAGCGACAATGATTTTGTCATCGCGATGGGGCAAAGGGCGTTGATTTCTTGTTGCCAACAGAGTGGCCTTTGCCTCTTGCAGCAACTTCTCGATTTCCGCCGTAGTCGTATCAAAACGTTCCGCGAGTTGTGCAGAACTCAGGGCGCGAAAAAGGGTATTTTGTCCGACGAGTTCCTCATGCGGATCACTTTCAGGTCGTGCATTTCCTTGTGCCTCGATGCCAAATGCGAGGGAAAAAATCATGGCCGTGCGAGGTGCGAGAATGCGTGAAATTTCCTCTGCTTCCCAAGTCCAAAAGGCACCTTCCCGTTTGTGAGTGGCTTGCGCGTGAGGGAGGCTATCGGCATCTTCTGCGGCGTGAAAGGCACCGCAAGAATCGCTCATGTCTTCGATGAGATAACGAAACACGCCCTCGACTGTATGGCGATAGCGGGCGTCGCGGGATAAGAGCCAGGCGTCGATCAAGGCATCAGCGATGAGGGCTTGATCGTAGAGCATTTTTTCATAGTGTGGTACATGCCAATAGCGATCCACCGAATAGCGATGAAAACCGCCTGCGAGTTGATCGTGAATGCCGCCTGCGATCATGGCATCGAGAGTCTGCGATACCATCTGCCAGGCCCGTTGGCTATCAGGATGAGAGGCGCCCCAGCGATCGATGAGTTGCATGAGGGCGCAGAGTACGACAGGTCGAGGAAACTTCGGGGCCGAGCCAAAGCCTCCCTGTTCTTCATCAAAGCTCTGATCGCATTGATCAAAAAAATCGCCTAAGACACGAGGTTCGGCGATGCGGCCGTGATGCGGTGAGGCTTGCGATTGTTGTTGCAACTGTGAGAGCAAGCGTGCGCCATTTTCTCGCATTTTGGCTTCGTCCTCGCGCCACAAACGTGCGACCTCGCGCAAGATGCGCGGGAAGCCCGCGCGGCCATAACGATCTTCGGGAGGGAAATAGGTTCCCCCAAGCAAGGGTTCTCCTTTTGGGGTCAGCCAGACACTCATCGGCCATCCTCCTTGGCCTGTTGTTGCTTGGATGAAGGCCATGTATGTGGCGTCGACATCGGGGCGTTCTTCGCGATCCACTTTGATGTTGATGAAGTGCTCATTCATCAGTGCAGCCGTGAGGTCATTTTCAAAAGATTCGTGCTCCATGACGTGACACCAGTGGCACGTAGAGTAGCCGATGCTCAAAAAAATTGGTTTATTCTCCCGATCCGCGCGTCGGAATGCTTCATCGGACCAAGGCAGCCAATCCACGGCATTGTGCGCGTGTTGGAGGAGATACGGCGAGGTTTCGTGAATCAGAGCATTGGCCATGGATCAGACGTGGGAAAAAAGTTCGCGGAGGTAGCTGAGCGAATAAATGCCCGTCGAGTGACCATCTTGCCAAAAAAGTTGCAAAGCATACGAGCCGACGGGAGTGATTTGGCGGAGTTGAAAAGACGTCTCCTTGAGGTCGACCTGAGGGCGAACGACGCGACCGAGGGCATCGGGTTCACCTTGGCAGGCCGCGCAGGGGCAAGCGCGTCGAAGCATCGCAAGGGGTAAGTAAATTTCTACACTATCGTTAAAAATGAGGCATAACTCCTCGCCGATGATAGCCATGGTTTCAATCTGCAGTGCGCTCATGGCGGCAAGCTACTGTGGGAGCTGTGATGATGCAAATGCGAAATAGCGGGGTGATTTTTTCATGGGGAGGAGGAGGAGAGTTTTTGGGCAAGACGATTTATTTGATTGCCATGGAGGCGGGGTATCGTGGCATGATGGGGGCATGGAAGCGCACGAATGGCGGGAAAAGACAGCGGAAGGCACAAGATACTTTCGCGCGACGTATCATGCGGGTGGGTGGAAATTTCAGAAGACCCTTAAGACCGATCCCGATTGGGAGCAAATTCCCCATCCTGATGCCGAGCTGTGGTTGACCTTGCGCGACATTTTATGGCGTCGTTACCAGCGCAAGCGGGGGTCTTGGAGCATCATTGAAAAGATCGATAAGTTGTTAGAAAAAGACTTTGGCATTTTGCCCGATGGGGGAAATGAATGATGCTACGCGACAGTGGTTGAAGTGGGATGCGGAGCATTGTTGGCATCCGTTCACGGATCAAGCGGCGTGGTGTGACCCGAGTTTTGAACGATTGGTGATCGAGCGCGGAGAAGGCGTGTGGTTATGGGACTCCGAGGGTCGGCGTTATTTCGATGGCAATTCTTCCATTTGGACCAACATCCACGGGCACAATCACCCACGCTTGCGAGAAGCTGCCGTAGCGCAGTTGCAGCGGGTAGCGCACACGTCCTACTTGGGCTTTGCCAATCCTCGCGCTTCTGAGCTTGCGGCGCGGCTTTGCGCGATGTTTCCTGCGCAGACCCTGAGTCGGGTTTTTTATTCCGACGATGGATCGACCGCCGTCGAATGTGCCTTAAAAATGGCATTGCAGTATCGCATGCAAACGGGGGAGTCGCAGAGGCTGGGGGTGGTGGCTTTTGATCAGGGGTATCATGGCGATACCATGGGAGCCGCTTCGCTGGGCGGCGTGAATTTGTTTTTCGAGCGATTCCGTCGTTTTGGCATGCCTGTGACATTCGTGCGCGATGTCGGAGAATTGCGGCAACTTCCGTCGCATGACATTGCGGCAGTCATTCTCGAGCCACTGATTCAAGGAGTGAATGAAATGCGACCATGGCCGCTGGGGATGTTGCGAGAAGTTCGTTCTTGGTGTGACGAAACGGGGGTGCAATTGATTCTCGATGAAGTGATGACGGGGTTTGGCCGGACGGGCAGTATGTTCGCGTGTCAACAAGAGCAAGTAATCCCTGACTTCTTGTGTTTGGCCAAAGGTCTAACGGGGGGCTATGCGCCGTTGGCAGCGACGCTGACCACCGACAGGATCTATCGGGCATTTGAAGGTCCAGAGCAAGTTTTCTACTATGGGCATAGTTATACGGCGCATCAGTTGGGTTGTGCGTTGGCTTTAGCGAATTTGGATCTATTCGAAGAGCAAAACGTGCTGGCTCATGTGGCTGCCGTGATGCCCGAATTTCGGCGGATGCTAGAAGTTGCTTTTAAGAAGCATCAAGTGCGGGTGTGTGGTTTGATCGCGGGCATTGAGCTGAGGCAGGAGGATGGTAGCGCTTTTCCGAGTGAGAAAAAGATGGGAGCGGCGGTGTGTTACGCGGCACGACGACACGGATTATTGACTCGGTCGATACGCGACACTGTGGTATTGATGCCGCCTCTTTGCAGCACGATCGATGAATTGCGTGAAGCGATTCAGTCGTTACGTGCTGCCGTGGAAGAAGTGGTGAATGATTGAAAGAAAAACCCCGCAGGGAAAATCCATGCGGGGTTGCCTTGCTTGTTGAGCAATCGCGAATTATGCGTGATAAAGCAAAATCGAATTTGCCGTGAAGTGGTCCGAGAGCATGTCCGAGACAATCACGATGGGTGTGCCGGGTTGGGCCAAATTATTTTGGCGCAAGATGTCGGCAGCGGATTGAATGGTGTCGTCGATATTTGTGGCAAATGGCATTTGGAATGCGGTAACGCCGCGGGAAAGCGACATCTGGCGGCACACACGTTCCTTGGGCGAAAACGCATAGAGTGGAGTGCGTGGACGAAGCAGAGCGCAATGGTTGGCGACAATGCCGTGGCGGGTCAACACGATCAAGCAGGCTCCGGGGAGGGAGTCGGCGAGAATCACTGCCGCGCGACAGGTTTTTTGGCGCTCATCCCGCAAGATGGCGTGTTCGCCATAACCGAGGCCACCGCTGCGTTCAATGCGTGATGCGATGCGCACAAAAGCTTCCATGCAGCGAATCGGATAGGCTCCGACCGATGTTTCGCCCGAGAGCATCAGCGCATCGGCTTCTTCAAACGTAGCATTCGAAACGTCCGTCACCTCCGCACGGGTGGGAGTGGGATTGGTGATCATCGACTCCAACAACTGTGTGGCAACGATGACGCGTCGGCCGAGTTCGTGGCAGCGCTTGACGATGCGGCGCTGGAGGATGGGAAGTTCTTCAAACTCCACTTCCACACCGAGGTCACCGCGAGCGACCATGATGATATCTGTTGCTTGGATGATGGAATCGATATTGCGAATGGCCTCTTGGTCCTCGATTTTGGCAATGATTTTCGCGCGGCCTTCGAGTTTTTCCAAATTGCTGCGCAATTCGCGAACGTGAGCGGCATCGCGAACGAACGAGCCAGCGACGAAATCGGCATCACATTCGACGGCGAGAGCGAGGTCGAGATGGTCCTTTTCCGTTAGGGCGGGAAGATTGAGTCGAACACCTGGTAGGTTAATGTGGCGGCGAGATCCGAGTTTGCCGGGAGTTTTCACCTCACAAGTAATGGCATCGGGACGAACACTCTTGATCAACATCAGCATCGCTCCATTGTCGACTACCAGCGTATTGCCTTCGCTCACGTCTTCCATCAAGCCATCGTAATTGACCGTGGTGGAGAGTTCGATGCTAGGAGCAACGGTTGATTTGCGAAACTCGACGAGGTCGCCGATTTGCAATTCATAAGGTTTGGGAAGATCACCTGTGCGGATCGAAGGGCCGGTGAGGTCGAAGAGCACACCGATATGCTTATCGCGAGCTTTCGCTTGCTTGCGCACGCGGCGAGCCATTTCACGAGCCCAGTCGTGGGGGGCGTGCGACATATTGAGACGGAAGACATCAGCGCCGGTATCGATCAGAGCGCCGATGGTTTCTTCTGATTCCGTAGCTGGACCAAGGGTACAGATGAACTTAGTGCGTGGTTGAGTAAGCATGGACGGGTGAATCAAATACGAAATTCAGTGATTTGGCAAGAGAACCAGACAGATATTTGTGACAATGACGAAAATGACCTTGGTAAAACTCAGCTGGCTAAGGGCGAACAGAGCTTGAGGAGGTCCTTATCAATCACATATTTGGAGCTTGTGACTTGATCGATGGGTAGTGTGCCAAAAGTGCCGTCCTTGTACGTCATAATGGCATTGGTTTGGCCTTCGAGCAGGGCGTTGACTGCTCCTACGGAAAATTTGTAGGCCATGATGCGGTCGTGGACGGTGGGGGAACCACCACGTTGCACGTGGCCCAAGACCGTGAGGCGGGCATCCATGTTCATCGAGTCCGTGAGCCAGCGAGTGAGTGGTTCAGACATTCGAGTGCCTTCGGCAACGATCGCCAATACGTAGCTGCGACCGTGTTTTTTCTCTTCCATCAAGCGTGCGCCGATTTTATCGAGATCATAAGGCAATTCGGGGATGAGGCAAATTTCCGCGCCGCTGGAGAGTGCGGAAACCATGGCGAGATAGCCGCAGTGGCGCCCCATGACTTCAATCACAAATGCTCGGGAAAACGAGGTGGCCGTATCGCGGATCGAGTCCACGGATTGGCGAATCATGTTCAGTGCGGTATCGACGCCGAGGCAGTAGTCGGTGCCGGGGATATCATTGTCAATGGTAGCAGGAATGCCGGCGAAAGGAACGCCGAAATCGGAGTAGAACTGATTGAGTGCATTGAACGAGCCATCGCCACCGATGACAATCATTTGTCCAATGCCGCGCCGCTGAAGATTTTCATAGGCTTGTTGGCGGAACTTGATATCGAAAAATCGTTTCGAGCGAGAAGAGCGGAGAAACGTGCCGCCGCGGTGGAGAATGCCCGAGCAGCGCTCGCGATCGGCTTCAAAAATCTGATCATCAATCAAGCCGCGTAGTCCATCATAGACCAAATAGGGGACGAAGCCTTGCTTGCGGGCAAATTCCACACAGCATTTGATTGCGGGATTCATGCCTGCGCTGTCTCCGCCTGACGTCATAATGGCTAAACCTTTCGACATACCAGAACCATAAAAGAGCTTCATGCGAGAGGATGCAAGCAAAACTCGTGCTAATCGTGACACAAATCTCGAAGCCTTCAGAAAATCAACGAATCTTTGAAAGGGGTGGTGTTTTTTTGAGGCTTGGCAATTGCGCGAACTTGGTCAAGCTCAGTCGCAGATGAACGAACGCGAGATCCGCCATATCCTCAGCCACCGGGGAGTTTTACCAAGTCGACAACTGGGACAGAACTTTCTCACGGATGAAGCAACAGCAGCGAGGATTGTATCTCACCTCAATCTAACGCCTGAGGATACTGTGGTAGAAGTGGGTCCAGGAACAGGAGCACTGACGCGGCATGTGGTGGGGAGGGTGAAAAAGTTGATTCTCGTTGAATTTGATTCGCGACTGGCAGCGGCCTTGAAAGAAAAATATTCGGATGTTCCTGAGGTGGAAGTAGTGCATC
>JBDLWB010000001.1:0-18545 GCA_039804425.1 Verrucomicrobiota bacterium | reverse complement strand
GGTCGTGAAGGCTACTCAACTTTGCTCAATACCGACATGAAGCGTGAGCTCGATCACCTTGCTGCTTTGCTGCACATGGCTGTCGATTACGCGAAAAAAATCGGCTTCAAAGGTCAGTTCTACATCGAGCCAAAACCACGTGAACCTTCCACGCACCAGTATGACTCCGATTCCGCTGCCTGCTTGAACTTCCTTCGTGAATATGGCCTCAAGGACCATTTCAAACTCAACCTGGAAACCAACCACGCCACCTTGGCTGGTCACACCATGTTGCACGAAATGACCGTGGCACTCGCTGCGGATGCTCTGGGCTCGATCGATGCCAACCAAGGTGACGAACTCATCGGCTGGGACACCGACCAATTCCCCACCGACCTCTATCTCACCACGGGCATCATGCAGAAGGTTCTGGAAATGGGCGGCTTCACCACAGGCGGCTTGAACTTCGATGCAAAACGTCGTCGTGAATCGCATGAGCCTTCGGATCTGTTCCACGCTCACATCGGCGGCATGGACGCCTTTGCTCGCGGCCTCAAAGCAGCTGCTCGCATGCGCGAAGACGGCCGCATTGCCGAGTTTGTTGCCAAACGCTACTCCTCCTGGGACAGCGGCATCGGTGCCAAAATCGAGTCCAAGCAAGTCACTCTTGAAGACCTGAGCGCCTACGCCCTCGGCAATGGCGAGCCAGTCATCGGTTCGGGCCGTCAGGAGCTGATGGAAAACTTACTTAACGAGTTCATCTAAGATCAATCTGATCTTTTCTCATCAACGCTCTTCTCTTTCGCAGAGAAGGGCGTTTTTTTTGATCTCTAGCGATCGGACTTGTGAAACCAACGCAGCAGTTCGTGCAAAACCAACTCGTGCCCTTGCCGACTTGGGTGATTGACGTGCGACATCAGCGGCGCAAGTTCTTTTCCCGCTCTGAGCCAATCTTGATAGGCACGATAGCTATCGACGAGGGCGACACGATGTTTTTCTGCGAGGCTGCGCACTTGTGCTGCGTGCTGACTGAGAGCATCGTTTGGATCGAGCATCTTGGCACTCGAATCGCCCGTGGGTGTGAGCAGCATCACACGACAGCCTGCCGCTTGTGCCGCGAGGATCATCGATTCCCAATGCCGCTTTGCCTCAGCGAGACCGATGCTGCGATCATTCAACGAGTAATCAATCATCACCACATCGGGGCGCAGTGACAGAACATCGCGCGCGAATCGCTTGGCGCCCTCGCGAGAATTTTCACCGCCTTTGGCCGTAACGATCACGTTGATCACCGCATGCGGATGCTGTTCGTGCAAGGCGCGATGCAACAAGTGCGGGTAAGCCGAAAATGGCTCCACCAAGGGAGTTTTGGTGTAGCCCGAGGGAACACTGTGACCGTGACAAACTACGCGGATGGTGCGATTTTTCGGCCACGCGACATCGAGCTCTTTGGTTAGATCAGTGAGATACAGGCTAGGATCCGCAACCTGAGCATGACTCAAGACGGCGAAACAACACCACAGCAATCCGAGCAAGATTTTCACGCCAAAATGCCTTTGACGACGTGAGCAGGCTCCACGCCCACCAGCTTCTGATCCAAGCCCCGATAGGGATAGACAAAGCGATCGTGATTCAGTCCGAGCTGATGCAGCATCGTCGCGTGAAGGTCGCGCAGATGCACGGGATCGCGCGTGATATTCCAGGCAAAGTCATCGGTTTCCCCATGCACATAGCCCGGCTTGATGCCACCACCTGCGAGCCAGATGGAGAAACAACGACCATGGTGATCGCGTCCCGCCACTGCCGAATTGGGATCGCCTTGGGAGTAAACGGTTCGACCAAACTCCGCGCCCCAAATGACGAGTGTGTCGTCGAGCAGCCCCCTGCGTTTCAAATCGAGGATCAATGCAGCACTCGGCTGATCGGTATCGCGACACTGATTCGGCAATTGCTTGGTAATGGCAACGTGTTGGTCCCAACCGCGATGGAATAGCTGGATGAAACGAACACCCCGTTCGGCGAGTCGACGCGCGAGCAAGCAGTTCGCCGCATAGGTTCCCGGCTTGCGCGACTCCTTGCCGTAGAGCTCAAAGGTTTCGGTCGACTCATTCGAGAGATCGGTCAATTCCGGCACCGATGCCTGCATGCGGAAGGCCATCTCGTATTGCTGAATGCGCGCCATCGTTTCAGCATCGCCGGAGAGGTCGCCGTATTGCTGATTGAGTTGCGCCAATGAATCGAGCTGCGTGCGACGGTGATCGCGAGCAATCCCCTTGGGGTTATCGAGATACAGCACAGGCTCTGCTCCGCCGCGCAGAAGCACGCCTTGGTGTTGCGAGGGCAAAAAACCACTACCCCACAAGCGCGAGAAAATCGGTTGACCAGGATTTTTTCCCGTGCCCTGCGAGACCAACACCATGAAAGCGGGCAAGTTGGAATTATCGGTGCCGAGACCATAGCTGATCCATGCACCCGCAGAAGCATTGCCCAATTGCATGCTGCCCGTATTCGCCAGCGTGATCGCGGGGTCGTGATTGATTGCTTCGGTATGCATCGATCGAATCACGCAAATTTCATTCGCGATTTTTTGCGTCCACGGCAACATGTCGCTGATCCACACTTGACCAGGACCGCAATGCTTGCCACCAGCAATCGGTTGCACCACAGGAAAGGAGGATTGCCCCGAGGTCATGCCGGTCACGCGCTGACCACCGCGCACGGAATCGGGCAAGTTTTGACCGTGATATTTCTGCAGCGACGGCTTGCCATCGAACAAGTCAATGTGCGAAGGACCGCCCGATTGGAACAAGCAAATGACGCGCTTGGCCTTCGGCGCGAAATTGCGCACCAGCTCACGGCTCGCCGCAGATGCGGATTCTTGACCAAGCAAAGACGCAAGAGCCAATTGCCCCATAGCAGCGGATGATGTGCCTAAAAAAGCGCGACGTGTGAAAAAGTCTTGGAACATGTTAGTTGCGGGTGATGGTTTCGCTGAGGTTAAAAAGAATTTGTGCCAATGCCGACCAAGCAGCTTGCTGCTCGACGGGATAGCGGGGATCGATGCCACTTTCGCCGGTGTTCAAGTACGATTGCGCCATCGCCGATTGACCGGAAAACTTTGCCATTTCTTGCTGCAAGGCCTGCGTCAGCAGGGTCATTTCTTGGTCCGAAGGCTCACGTGCCGTCACCGCGCGGAAGCCATAGCGCAGTCGCGTGGCGTCGTCGCCCTGCAACTGCAACATGCGTATCGCAAAATGGCGAGCCGCTTCGACAAACTGCGGATCATTGAGCAAAACCAAGGCCTGCAGAGGCGTGTTGGTATTCGAGCGACCGACCGTGCAAACCTCACGATTCGGCGCATCGAAGGTGGCCAAATTCGTCGGCGGCAAAGTACGTTTCCAGTAGGTGTAAAGAGAACGACGATAGAGTTTCTCGCCATGATCCTGCACGAAGGTTTGTGAGGTCGCGGGAGTCGAACCATAATGGCTTACGGCACGCCACAAGTCGCCAGGCTGATAGATTTTCACCGATGGCCCGCCGATGCGTTGCACCAGCAGTCCTGAAATGGCGAGTGCCTGATCGCGAATCGATTCAGCACTGAGTCGGAACCGTGGGCCACGGGCATACCACTCATTGAGCGGGTCCACTTGCAACATCTCCGCCGTGGTGCGCGATGACTGACGATAGGTGCGCGACATCAAAATCGTTTTGAGCATTTGCTTCACATTCCAGCCGCTCTCCATGAAAGACACCGCAAGCCAATCCAGCAGCTCGGGATGAGTCGGCCATACGCCCTGCGAACCAAAGTCCGCCGTCGAGGTGCTCAAGCCACGCCCAAAAGCGAGCTCCCAAAATCGATTGACAGCGACACGGGACGTCAGTGGATTTTCACGACTCACCGTCCATTCGGCAAGATCCAGTCGGCTGAGTGGTGCATTTTTAGCAAGACGAGGCAAAAAGCCCGGAGTATCCGGCTGAACTTCTTCGAGGGGTGAGCTATAGACTCCGCGTTCGAGAATGTGCGTTTTGCGCGGGTTGGCGGATTCATTCATCACCAACACCGAATGTTTCTCCGTCAACACCGAGAGACGCTCGCGCAAATTGGCCACACGGTAGCGTGCTTGAGCGCAATCGGTGGAAAAATCACGGAAATGCGCCTGCACCCGCGCGGCTTGTTCTGGGCTGCGCTGATCGACAGGAATTTGCACGGCAGCCCAGACATCTGCTGGTAAATCGGAGTCATTCGTTTCTCCGACAAATGCCTCGAGACGAAGGCGACCCGGATTGCTCGCTCCGCCGTGGTTGAATACCAGTTCCGCGGTCAGGTAAGGAAACTGCGAAGCATCCAGAGGCTTGGCAAAAGTCAGTGTGAGATGCTGTGGTTGAGAACCGCCGGGCGGACTCCAACCCGTCGCCGTATCGGAACTCCAGACAGCCGATACGGGAAATCCAGGTCGCTGGTCGCTAGCGGTGATGCGTCGCAAGGGCAAGGGAGAATTGGGATCGACATTGCCTGCTTGAAAGCTGGTAGCGGCGAGGTTCACAGTCGTCATGACGAATGTTCCTTCACTGTAACCTAGAGTATTTCCTGCATGAGCAGCCGGCTCGAATACCACACGTACCCCGTGAACCGTCTTCATCGATTCGGGGAGTTTGCTCGATACGGTGTAGGCCGCGTAGCTGCCACCGTGAATTTCCAACGCGCTATCGGGCGTGATGCGCAGAGAATCAGGCGATCCGTTCGGCGTGGTCGCCGCGAGCAATTGACATGCCGCCGTGGCGAAATCTTTGCCGCTCTGCGCATGCGCTTCCACTTGTTGTTTTTCCCAAGCAGCTTGGGCTTCCGGACGCGGCTTCGCTAGTTCAGCTTCTGCTGCTGCCAGATCTGCTTTCACTTGCTCAGCCTCCGCAGGATTGCTCAGCGGAGTCATGGCGTCGATGGTCGGTTGTGAATTGCGACCACCATCACCGTCGAGCCCTTTGTCGTCGAGTCGATTGAAGAAAGCGAAGATTTGGTAGTAGTCTTTTTGTTTGATAGGATCGTATTTGTGATCGTGGCACTGCGCGCAGGCAAGCGTCAGCCCGATCATCGCTTCGCCGTAAGTTTTGACTCGGTCTGCGGCGTAGTTGGTCAAATTCTCCTCGGGAATCGTGCCGCCCTCGTGGGTGATGCTGTGATTGCGATTGAATGCCGTGGCAATGCGGTCAGCATCGGTGGCATTCGGCATCAGATCGCCGGCCAGTTGTTTGGCCAAAAATTGATCATACGGCATGTTGTCGTGAAAGGCCTTGATCACCCAATCGCGCCACAACCAGGCATGACGTCCGCCGTCGATGGAGTAACCGTTGGTGTCGGCATAGCGCGCGGCATCCAGCCAAGGCATGGCCATGCGCTCGCCAAACTCGGGCATGGCCAGCAAGCGATCGACCAAGGCCTCGTAGGCATTGGGTGAAGCATCGGCGGCAAAGGCCTGCACTTGCTCAGGTGTCGGAGGCAAGCCGATCAGATCGAAACTCAATCGACGAATCAGTGTCGCGCGATCGGCTTCTGGAGCAAAGGACAGCTTTTTTTCGTTGAGCTTCTCAAGAATGAAAGCGTCGACCTCGTTTCCACCATCGACTTTCACTGTAGGAACAGCGGGCTTGATCGGTTTCTCAAAAGCCCAGTGACCTTGGTATTCGGCACCCTGTTCGATCCATCGGCGGATCACCTCGATTTCTTTAGGCCCCAGAGGAGCATGGTGCTTGGGCGGAGGCATCACGTCATCGGGATCCTTCGAGTGAATCCGGTGCCATGCCTCAGAGGCCTGGACATCTCCAGGAACAATCGCTCTTTTGCCTGATTCCGCAGGCCCCACAGCGCTCTCTCGCACATCGAGCCGGAGGTCAGCCTCGCGCGTTTTGGCGTCGAAACCATGACAAGCAAAGCAGTTCTGCGATAAAATCGGTCGAACATCTCGATTGAACTCCACTTTTTCGCTGGCGACAATCGCGACAACGCTAGAGAAATAGACGGGAATGATAAGGTATCGAGCAATCATTTGGGGTGCGTGAAGCTAGCGTAGAATACGCAAGATTCGCAAGAATCTTTCATCACCCATTCGGGTGAGGTATAGCTCCTTGATCCCACTGCGGACTCGTCATCAATGACACTCATGGTTTGACATTAACCACAACAAGCGCCATGACTGGCATGTCTTGTTGGCTTACCTGCACATCCCCTTTTGCCATCGCATTTGCCCGTATTGCTCGTTTTACAAGCACACGCCGGGAGACACGCCGATCGGCGCTTTTATCGACGCCGTTCTTGAAGAATCCACGCGGCGCATCCCCACAATCAGGCAAGCCCCCCGCACCCTGTTTCTCGGCGGCGGCACGCCATCGATGCTGTCACCCACGCACTTGGAAAAACTCATGCTCGGGCTGCAACGCATCATGGATTTCTCGCAACTCGAGGAAATCTCGATGGAAGCCAATCCTGCAACCTTCGATCTCAGCAAGGCTCGGCTTTTCCGAGAACTCGGCATTCAGCGCGTTTCGTTAGGTATTCAATCCTTTGCGCCATCGGTGTTGCAGACTCTCGGACGCGAGCACGACCCCGATCAAGCCATTCGTTCTGTGGAAATCCTGCACCAGGCCGAAATGCCTTCGATCAACATCGACCTCATGTTCTCGATCCCTGGTCAGAGTGATGACGATTGGCAAAGCACCCTCGCGCAAGCCATCGATCTGCAACCCCACCACATCTCTGCCTACAATCTCACTTACGAAGAAGACACTGCTTTTTTTGAGAACTTGTTAGAAGGAAAAATGGCAGAAAATCCTGATCGCGATGTGAGCCATTTTGAACTCGCTCATCAGCGATTGAGCGCTGCTGGCTTCGTGCACTACGAAACCTCAAACTATGCTCAACCAGGTCATCGATCGATTCACAATCAAGGCTACTGGCAGGGCGAATCCTACCTTGGACTCGGCCCCTCAGCCGTTTCCACGATGGGTCAGGTGCGCAGCAAAAATATCGCCGATACCCAGCGCTACATCGAGATGATCCAAAGCATCGGTCACGCGATGGCGGAAAGTGAAATCCTCAGTGAAGAAGATTTACGTCTGGAACGCATCGCAATGGGACTGCGAACCATCGAGGGCATCCCCTTGAATCTGTTAGATGATGTAGGACAAAAACGCGCACAGGAACTGTCCGAGTTCGATCTTTTAACGATTCAGCACCAGCGCATTGTTCTCACACAACGAGGAAGTGCCTTGGTCGATTCCATTGCTGCAGAAATCGCCTAATGCCATTCAAGAAAGTGCGCACGAGAGGACTCGAACCTCCACATCGTTGCCAATACTAGTACCTGAAACTAGCGCGTCTACCAATTCCGCCACGTGCGCGTGACTTATTTCTTGTTTTGTCGGGGGCGCAAAATTGACCATACATCGCACGTTTTGACAATCACGATTTGAAAAAAAATAAAAATCCCTTTGAAACCCGCACCGTTTGCGCTCCACTACGGGCATGCGCAAATCTTTGCCCCTGATCTCCGTTCTCTTCATTGCTGTCGGCGTTTTTTTCTATGCCAAAAAGCACGATATCGCTTCCGCTCCACCAACGGTAAAAGATCAAGCGACACTGGCACAAGGTGTCGCTAAACCATGGCCGCACGCGCAATCGGACATTGCTGCCGATCAAAACACAACGTTTGGCTCTCTGGAAAATGGTATGCGCTACATCATTTATCCAAATGCGGAGCCACCTCAAAGAGTTTCGATTCGGCTGCACATCGCCACTGGCTCACTGATGGAAGCGGACGACCAGCAAGGACTGGCCCACTTTCTCGAACACATGGTCTTTAATGGCACGAAAAATTTCACTCCCACCGAACTCATCCCACGCATGCAACGCCTCGGCATTGGCTTTGGCGCTCATGTGAATGCTTATACTTCATTCGATGAAACGGTCTACATGCTGGACTTGCCTGATCTCTCCGAGGAAACCACAAAGCTCGCCTACACCGTCATGCGCGATTTTGCCGATGGGGCACTCCTCGATGCGAAGGAAATTGATAAGGAACGCGGTGTCATTCTGTCAGAAAAGGTCAACCGAGATTCCGTCAACTACCGCATGATGCAACGGCAATTCAACGAACTGTTGCCAAACTCACTATTGCCCAAACGTTTTCCCATCGGCACGGAGCAATGCATCAAAAATGTACCGCGCCAGCGTTTTGTCGATTACTATAGCGCCTACTATACTCCAGAACGCATGACTTTCATTGTGGTCGGCGATATCGATCCAAAGAGCACGGAAGCTCTCATCGAAAAGGCCTTTGGAAGTTTGAAAAATCCCTCAAAGCCCGGAAAGAACCCCGACCTTGGAGCTCTAGAGAAAGTCACGGGACTCCATACCGAAGTGTTCACGGACAAAGAACTTAGCAGCACCGAAGTCAGTCTTTTGACGCTGCGACCCTATGAAAAAAAGCCCGACACCGAGGCCACCCGACGCTCTCGGATGTCACTGGAATTGGCTCATGCCATTCTCAATCGACGTTGGGAACGCCTCGCCAAACAAGAAGACTCCGTCATTCTTAGTGGCTCTGCCACCCGCAGCCCACTTTTCCAATTTGTCGAAATCGGCAGCATCGACGTCACCGCTAAGGACGATCGCTGGCAGCAAGCAACTGCTGTTCTCGAACAAGAATTCCGTCGCGCCATGGAGCATGGCTTTACCCAAGCAGAATTAGCGGAAGCAAAAGCTAACATGCTGAATGCTTACGAACAGCAACTCAAAGCAGCCACTACGCGCAAATCGGATGAACTGGCCACCACCATCGCGCAGTCGATCAATGACCAATCAGTCCTTTCATCACCCAAGACCGACCTTACCCTTGCACGCAAGGCGTTGGATTCCATCGATCTCTCAACCTGTCACGAAGCGTTTACCCAATTCTGGAAAGCCGATGGCTATCATCTCATTCTCAGCGGAAAAAATGCACCCCAAAAAGCCAAGGAAGAATTGGCCTCGCTCTACCAAGCTTCCCAAAAAACTCCTGTCAAAGCACCAGCGGCGCGACAGTCGGCGGAATTCGCTTACACAACATTCGGTCCAACAGGAACCATCGAAAAACAACAACACATCGAAGATCTCGATATCACACAACTCACCCTATCGAATGGCATTCGAGTGAATTACAAAAAAACCAATTTTGAAAAAAACACCATTCGCCTCAGCGCTCGCTTTGGTCAAGGCAACTTGACTATGCCCAAAGACAAACCGGGGTTGTCGATGATTGCGGGTGACCTCTTCAATGGTGGCGGACTTGGCAAACACAGTGTCGATGAATTGCAACAATTGCTCGCAGGAAAAAATGTCAGCACTTCACTCAACATCGGTGAAGACGCTTTTTTACTCGAAGGTACCACAACACCACAAGACCTCGAACGGCAATTGCAGTTGATGTGCGCCTCATTGACGGACCCAGGCTACCGTGAGGAAGCATTGCGGCAGTTGCGCGCATCGCTGCCCATGCTCGAACAACAACTCAAACACACCAAAGCAGGTCCACAGGTCAAAATTCAATCATGGATGCATGGAGACGATGATCGTTATTCGATGCCTGACATCAAAACCCTTGCGGCTTATGGCATCGACGACGTCAAGGCTTGGCTCAACCCTGCCTTGCAGAGTGCTGCCATGGAACTCAGCATTGTCGGAGATTTCTCTCCTGAGTCGCTGATTCCTGCATTACTCCGCACCTTTGGTGCTCTGCCTGCGCGGAAGATCGATGATCGATCGTTCGATGCCCTGCGCCGTGTCAATAGTCCACGACCTCCTGCAAGACTTGACACAACCTACGAAAGCAAAGTGGCCCAAGCCGTGAGTATCACCTCGTGGAAAACCATGGGACTGCGCAAACGCCAGCAAGAAACCCGACGACTCAACGTTCTGGCTGATATTCTTACGGATCGTCTTCGCGAGGAAATTCGCGAAAATCTTGGAGCATCTTACAGCCCTAATGCGCAAATCGATGGCTCCGATGCACTCATCGAACATGGATTTTTGAGCGCCGTATCGGTAGGCACGCCGCAAGATCTCGAAAAACTCACCAAAGCCGCTATCGAAATCGGACAAGAACTTGCGGACAAAGGAGTCACGGCAGATGAGCTTGATCGCGCACGCAAACCCACTCTTGCGGCACTGGAAAAAACCCTGCGTGATAACACCTACTGGCTCAGCACCGTCATGCTCCGATGCCAAGAGCAACCCGAAACTCTCGACTACGCACGAAATCGCATGTCTGACTACCAAAGCATTAGCGTCGAACAAATCAACGCCTTGGCGAAACAATACCTACAAAAGGACAATACCATCATCACAACGATCCAATCGAATCCGTAACGACAGAAATCATCATGGCCGACATCTGACGAATTCCAAGCGCCACGTTGCGAGGTAAATCAGCCCAATAGGTCTTTCATGCTATCAAAAAAGCTGCTCAGTTCATCCTCACTCGCTTCTCGTCCAAAAATTTCATCGTAGGATGTCATTTCCATGAACTCGGGATCGAGCTCGTTCAAAAATGTGCTGGGCTGGCTCAACACGGTCTCACCATATTTTTTTCGACTAGAACAATAGGTCAATGTCAGCTTTTCGCGCGCGCGAGTAATCCCCACATAGAGAAGTCGACGCTCCTCATCGCGTGTTCCTTCGCTGATGCTGCGCTTATGCGGAAGAGTGCCTTCTTCAAGACCTACCAAGTAAACGTAGGGAAACTCAAGACCTTTGGAAGCATGCAGTGTGATCAAGGTCACACCTTGCTTGCTTTCCAGATCCTCTTCACGCTCGGAACTGAGCGATACGGCATCGAGAAATTTTTGCAAACCTTTACCGCGCGCTGAATAATCTTCCAATTGCTGAATGATGCTGGCAATTCCCTCGCGTCGCACATCACGCTCTTTTTCCGTCTGACTTCCGCGCATTAACCAGGCAACGTAGTCCATCTGTGCTATCATTTCCCGCAACACCACGCCAGCGTTCTCTTTAGCTACATCGACACGTGCTTTGGCATGAGAAATCATCGCCACGAACTCTTCGATCGCCGTTCGCGTCTTCGCTCCGATCGTCGAGGTAAATTCAGGATCACACAGTGCGTCCCACACGCTCTTATTTTTTTCGCGACTGTAATCCGTCGCTAACACAGCGGTCTTTTGACCAATCCCCCGCTGCGGTGCGTTGAGCACTCTTAGCAATGCGACATCAGCATCAGGCGCAAGCATGAGCTGGGCATAGGCAATGACATCACGAATTTCTCGTCGATCGAAAAAACTCTGAGCGCCGACCATGCGATAGGGAATTTTTCTCGATCGTAAGGACTCCTCCAATCGTCGACATTGTGTATTGGTGCGAAAAAGAATGGCAAAGTCTTCCCAGGGACGTTTGATGAGATTTTTTTCCTCGATGATTTCTTCGGCAATAAACTCAGCTTCTTCTTCATCTCCAGGCATCGACACCACGCGTACAGGTGCGCCACCAGCACGCGTGCTCACCAGCACTTTCGCACGTCGACCGTGGTTGTGCTTGATCAAACTATTCGCCGTATGCAACACCGCATGCGTGCTGCGATAGTTTTCTTCTAAGAGAATGACTTTAGGATTCGGGAAGAAATTTTCAAATTGCAAAATGTTCGCGACCTCTGCGCCGCGCCATCCATAAATCGATTGATCGTCATCGCCGACTACGCAAACATGAAAAGGCGGGCCTACCATCTGTTGCAGCAAGCGCATTTGCAAAGCATTGGTGTCTTGGAATTCGTCCACCGTCACACGCTGATAGAGATCCCGACAATATTGTCGGATGTCCTCGTGTTCTGTCAGCAATTTTTCGGTAAGCACCAGCAGGTCATCGAAGTCGACCGCATTCTGCGCACGCAGTTCATTTTGATACGCGGTGGCGACGAGATTCATGAACTCGTCACGTTCCAACCGTGCGTCGGCGGGATCGTTCTTAGACTTCGAGATGACGCTCAGCACTTCTTGGGGTTTGTAGGGAGAATTCGCTCCGCCCTTTCGCACCATGATTTGTTTGATTAAGCTCACCTGATCACTGCCGGTATAAATCGCAAAATTTTTCTTATACCCCAGTCGATCAATCCCGTTGCGCAAAATGCGCACGCAGAGAGAGTGAAAGGTACACACCGTCATTTCCTCAGCGGCCTGTTTTGATACCATGCCACCGATCCGCTCTTTCATCTCTGCGGCAGCTTTGTTGGTAAATGTCACAGCGAGGACGTTTTTCGCATCAACCCCACGCTCGAGCATGTTGGCAATGCGACATGTCACTGTCCGAGTTTTTCCGGTGCCGGCACCAGCAAGAATCAATACAGGTCCATCCAAAGCGCCAACAGCTTCTCGCTGTGCTTTGTTGAGTGAATCGAAGGAAAAACTTGCTGCCATGCGCGCCACACTCAAAGCGCAATCCGCTGGAAATGACAATCACGAAACCTTGCTAAAGGTGATCGCCCTTATGATATCGTTAATTTTCTGCTGTTGCCCGCTTGATTGTTGCCCGCGTCTCGGCCGCGGCTTTGACATCGCCATTCTTGGTTTGCAAGGCAGCAATGGCTTCAAGCAATAGCACATCGTTGGGCCAGCGGACTAATCCCTCTCGATAGACTTCCATCGCACGCGCCCCATCGTTTTTTTTCTCAAAATAATTCCCCAGTAAGATTTCGGTAGGCAACAAGCTCACAGGCGGCATCATCCGAGTCGCATACATTTGTCGCTCATTCGCGCCACTATACCAATTGTAAGCGACATTTTTTTGCTGATCGTCACGCGCCATGGCGAGATCCCCTTTCAGTTGCAATGAAGCAACATCCAGCAGCGAATATGCTCTTATGAAATGAGAAAGCTCGCCCAGGTTTGTGACATCACCACGAATTTGCTGCATCAAGGGCAGGTGCATGCTCATCGCTTCAGTCAACTCCTTGGCTCGTTCCCACTCGTTGTCTGCAAGCGCCAAACGAGCCTCTAATAACATGGCTAATCCTTGGTAATAAAAGGCAACACGCGTATACGGCGTCAATGTTCTCACAAACTCTTTGCTCGGCAGGCTCGCTAATGCCATGCGAAGATCATCGGGCTCTTGCCTTCTCATCCGAATCCTCATCTCTAAGGTGCTCGCTTCCCACCACAACATGCGTGCTCCTGCGGACGTAAATCGATTTGATGGAATTTTGACCATGCTCAGCGCTTTTGCAATCGCTAACGCTGACTCATAATCTCCACAACCAGCCACCGCAGCGGCGCGATACATCTCGGCGCGCATCCAGTCGGGACAATCGATGCGGTCCACATCGCAGTGATCCATCCAATTGCGATACAACATCACACAACGAGACAATGCTTGTTGCGCCCGATGATAATTACCGCTACGCCACTCGTAGTGACCTAAAACATGATAGTAGGGCGGATAATCTGGCACCAATTCGCAAAGCTTGCGCGCCAGCGGAAGGTCCGATGAAAGATGGCGATTCTCCGCACGAATCATCAGCCACGCATGGATCAAGATGGGCGAATCGGGAGATTTTTTCATCAGTTCCGCCAATTTTTCTTGGGCAATCTCTTGATCCGGAAGCGGCTTCCCCTCTTCATCGAAGCCACTTCGAAGAAAGTAGATTTCCAATAAACGCAATTGCGGATCTTTGGGGAAACTTTCCGCAACTTTCGCAAAAGCTGCTGCAGCCGCCTGCGGTCCGCCTTCCAATAGTTGAATGAGTCCGAACAAGTACCCTCGCTCAAGTTTTGTGCCCGCACCAGCTTTGATTAAGGCCAATGCCCTTTCGACAGCGACCGCTCGCGGTTGGTGATATTCCTGATCTCCATCGAGCAAACTAAAGATGACGCCAAAATGCGCCATCAAGCAGTCGGGATCGATCTGCAATGCCGCAAGGAAGTGCTGGTAAGCCCGATAATCCCAGCCGCCATGAATCAAATTCAACCCACGCAACACATGCTCTTGCGCCACAGGACTGTTCGCAGAAATCGCCATGGAAATCCCTTTGGGCTCGGCAAGCTCGAATTCCGCAGAGGCTGGTTTGACGTGCGGCAGTCGCATTTTTTTTGCATCGGACATTTCCTCCGCACAGACGACGCACAGGGTAAGTAACCAAGTCCATTTCCACATGCGCACACCATGACCAGAATTTTTCCGCTTCCAAGCAAAAATGATTCTCGCCTCATCGCCCATCCCTGCTATGATCCGCACATGAACTTAGGCATCATTGGCTGCGGCAAAATGGGTAGCGCACTCATCGAAGGCGCCATCCGTAGCGGCACTCTCGCCGCGCAACACGTGTGGGTCTATGATGTCCACGCCCCCTCTGCGGCGAGTTTTTGCGAAAAAAATGGCTCTCATCTCGCAAAGTCTCTCGCCGATCTCTGCAAGCATTGTGATACTTTTTTGCTGGCAACGAAACCTCAGCAGGTGCGCCAAGTGCTCCAGCAGATCCGCGCATCGCTCGGCGATCAACCTGCCCTTTTGCTGTCAATCGCAGCCGGTATTCCACTGGCAGTGCTGGAGGCCGAGCTCCCAGCCACGGTCCGCGTCATCCGCAGCATGCCCAATACACCCGCCCTCGTTGGCCATGGAGCAACGGCCTATGCCCTCGGATCACGCGCCACAGCAGAGGATGCCGACACCGCTCTCGCTCTCTTTTCTGCTGTTGGCCTCGCTCTGCCTACGAGTGAAAGTCTGCTCGATGCCGTCACCGGCCTCTCGGGTTCCGGGCCTGCTTACGGCTTCATCATCATCGAGGCACTTGCCGATGCTGGTGTGCGACAAGGTTTGCCCCGCACAGATGCTCTTCGGCTCGCAGCACAAACCATGCTCGGTGCAGCCTCGATGGTGCTCCAGACGGGGCAACATCCCAGCGAACTCAAGGACATGGTCACCTCCCCCGGCGGCACGACGATTGCTGGTGTTGCCGCACTGGAGGAAGGCGGACTGCGCCACGCACTCCACTCTGCCGTCGCTGCGGCAACCAGTCGGTCGAAAGAACTCTCATCGCTCTAAATTCTATTTTTATGAAATCACTGATCATTCGTCTCATTTTCGCCGCAGGCATCATGGCACTTGCTTCGTGCGGTGCCGATACCGACCTGCCACCACCTCTCGTGGGAACCACCAATTCTTCCTATGCGCCTGCCCATGCAGCGTATGAAAAAGCACTGGCAGCCGACCATAAAGGCAAGGTTTCTCAGGCCATTCGTCGATACCGCAACATGGTCGACATGTATCCAACAGCGAAAGACTCACCACAGGCAAAGTTTCGTCAAGCCCAGCTACATGAGCAGAAAAAAGATTTCGTCGAGGCATTCGATGCCTATTCCGATTTTCTCACCCGCTACCAAGGTAGCAAGCTCTATACCCAAGCACTCCAACGCCAAGTTGTGATCGCGGAAATGGCGCTGACGGAAAAAGTCAAATCGGGCTTTCTTTTTAGCTCGAAGGTCGACACCACCAAGCTGGTCGAAATGCTGGGCAAAGTCCGCGATGCCGCTCCCAAGGCTGCCTCGGCCTCGAAAGCACAATTTCGCATCGGCGAAGTGTACCAACAACGTGGTAGAGCCAATGAAGCGATTGAGGCCTACCGCAAGGTTGTGGCAGATTGGCAAGACAGTAGCGAAGCCCCAGAAGCACAATACCGAGTCGGCATGATTCTGATTGAGCAAGCCAAACGCGGCAATCAAGACCACGGCAATCTCGATCGCGCGCGCGAAGCGTTTGAGGACTACCTTAGCATTTACCCGAACGGAAAACGAGTCAGCGCAGTCCGCCAAGAAGTAAAGCTGCTCGCCCAACAGGACCTCGATCGGTCTTTTGATATTGCCAATTTCTATCGTCGCAAAGGTGACCTAGAATCCGCGAAGTTTTATTACCGTGAGGTTCTCAAACAAACAAAGTCAGGCCCCACTCACGATAAGGCAAAACTTGCGCTGAATTCTCTTCCTTAACCTCTTTCCCTCATGATCTCTGCCATCTCGCGGATTTTCCTTTCTTCACTGGCGATGGTCTACCTCGTCAGCTCCTGCGCGGGCTATCGACTCGAAGGTCGCCGCCCCCAAGCACTCCAGAACGTTCGCCAAATCCGCGTGGAGATGTTTGATAATAAAACGCTCATCCCACGCGGGGAAGCACTGGCGACAAATGCGGTCATCGACGCCCTTTCCGCAGATGGCACGTATCATCTTGCTACCGTGGAAAAAGCCGATGCCACCTTGCACGGCACCATCGATTCGATCACTTACAATCAGGTGACCAGTACTCGACTCGACACTCTGCGCTCGGAAGAATTCGAAAACAACATCACCATCTCCTGGGTGTTGCGCGATGCCAATAATCCACTGAAGATTCTCGCTAGCGGAAAAGCCACGGGGTCATCTCGATTTGCCATCGACTCGAACTTGCAAACGGCTCGCACCAATGCTCTGCCCGATGCCTTGCAGCGTGCCGCGACGCAAGTGGTGGGTCGACTCACCGATGACTACTAATCCTGCGCTCATGGAAACTGGAGCTTTTTATCTCATCCCCACCCCCATCGGTCATCGCGATGACATCACACTGCGAGCTCTCGAAATCATGCGCGAGGTCGATGCCATTGCCTGTGAAGACACTCGTCATTCCTCCCCTCTGCTGCAGCACCACGGCATTCATAAGCCGCTAATTTCGCTCCATGAGCACAATGAAATGCGCCGAGTCCCCGAGCTGATCGAACGCGTCCGCCAAGGGGAATCGATTGCGATGATTACCGATGCCGGCATGCCAGGAATTTCCGATCCCGGCTATCGACTCGTTCAGCGCTGCATTGAAGAGCAGGTCCCCTACCACGTTCTCCCAGGTCCCTCCGCAGTGCTCAATGCCCTCATCGGCTCGGGATTTCCTTGCCACGCCTTCAGCTTTGGCGGCTTCTTGTCGGTCAAAAAAGGCAAGCGCGCGCAAACCTTGCAAGCGGCGCTCGACTCATCGCAAACGCACTTATTCTTCGAGTCCCCTCACCGCCTGATCTCTACCCTCGAAATCCTCGCCGAACTCCAGCCTCACGCCCGCGTGTGTGTCGCTCGTGAGCTGACTAAAAAATTCGAAACCTTTCACCGCGATTCCGCCGCCGCGCTGTTCCAACATTTCCAAGCACATCCGCCCAAAGGCGAAATTGTCTTGGTCGTTCACGGCCAAGAGTCGCCGGATGTCTAACTGATTCTCATGCTCGCCTTCTCCACCTGCTGGAATAATGCCCGCCACACGGATGGCGAAGCCATGGTTGACGAAATCCTCGCACTGGGTTTTCGCAACATTGAGCTATCCCACGGCATGACCATCACCAAGCTCCCCGGTCTGCGCAAAGCTCATGCCGATGGACGATTCACTTGCTCCGGCGTGCACAATTTTTTCCCCTCACCCGTGGAGGTCATGATCGATGCGCCCGATGCCTACGAGTTCACTTCACATCGTTCATGGGACCGACAGCGAGCACTGGAGATGAGCTTGAAAACGCTCGAAATCGCCGCAGAGTTTCGCGCCAATTACCTCGTGCTGCACATGGGCTCCGTACCATTGAACCCAAAACGCTACACCAAACGCCTCACTACCATGGTGGAGCAAGGGCTGCAGCACGACGAAGATTTCACCAAAGCGAAAATCAAGTTCATCAAAAAACGCGAAAAAATCTCCCCTCTCTACTTCAGTCGCGCCATCGATGCATTGGAAAAACTCGTCGTCAAGGCCGAGGAATACGGCGTCATTCTCGCCATCGAATCGCGCTCACGCTTTGAAGATGTCCCCAGCGAGCGGGAGATGCTGCATCTGCAAAATCATTTCAAGGACAATCCGTGGATCGGCTATTGGCACGACTTCGGCCATGTCCAGTTGAAGCATAACCTCGGTCTCCTCGACCACACCCAATGGCTGGATTCGATCGCCCCGCACATCGTCGGTGCCCACATTCACGATGTCGAGTGGCCCGCACGCGATCACCGCACCCCCTTCACCGGCACAATGGATTTCCCTGCGCTCATGCCATTTTTCCCCAAACAATGCCCCATCATTTGGGAGCTATCGCCCACCAGAAAAACCGAAGAAATCCTCAACGCCCTCGCCGTCTGGAAAAAAGTCTTCCCGGACCGCATGCCGTAATTGTTGCGAAAAAACAGACTTGTGCATCGTTTCGCCCAGGAAACACCGACGCAGAATTTCTCCATCCCAGAGGGATGGCAGCGTGTAGCCGGTGGTTGAGTCCATCGGGCGATACCACCGGAAAAAACGCATCGACATCTCGCATCCTGAAGGGATGCCAGACTTGTGGCAACACGACACCTCTTCCGGTAACATGACCCGATGGAGTCATACGCCCGAGCGATCTCGACCACCCGCTACCACCTTTTTCCCTTCAGGATGAGGCAATGCTTAACAATCTCTGATGGAAACGAACTCCCAATCATGTCGTTACGCTTGATTGTATCACCGAACCTGCCCCACGCTCCTCACGTCTGCAAATCCCTGATGCTCCACAGCA